>DATKEG010000256.1:0-39805 GCA_035544515.1 Vicinamibacteria bacterium
CGGAGCCTGGCTGGCCCGGCCGCGCCCACCGGCCGCGCCCGCCGGGGCGGAGGAGCCGCCAGGGCCCCCGGCCGCTTCCACCCTGGGGGGTGGGGGCCTGCGGTGGCCCGGCCTGGCCGAGCCGGCCCGCCTGGCCATCGACTTCGACCACCACCTGCGCAGCGGCACGCTGGAAGTCTGGGTGGACGACGAGCTGGTCCTCGACGAGCCGATCGAGGGCCGCGTCACGAAGAAGGTGCTCTCCTTCCGGCTCCGCAAGGGCACAGTCCAGGAGACGCTGGAGATCGTCCCCGGGCCCCACGAGGTGCGCGTCCAGGTCGCCTGGGACGGCCGGCGCCGGAGCGCGCGCATCAACGGCGAGTTCAAGGCCGGCCTCACGCGCCGGCTCGACGTCAGCGTCGCGCGCCTGACTCGCGAGCTGACCCTGGACTGGCGCTGAGCGTGCCCGGCCCCCGGCGGCCGTATTCGCTGTCGTAGAAGAGCGGCACCTCCCAGTAGGCGCTCTTCTCGGGCGCGTAGACCAGGCAGCGGTCGTAGGGCCTCGAGTAGACGTGCAGGCTGGTGGCGCGCACGCCGTACTCGGGCAGGTTCAGCACGGCGTGGATCGGCTCTGCGGGATCGACGAACGACGGGTGTCCCGGGTCCATGACCAGCCGCTCGGCCAGGCGCAGCACGCAATGACCCTTGTCGTCGGAGCGTACCAGGTCGTAGTTCTGGACCGCGAGGCGCCCGATCGGCACCGACATCCAGCAGCTCTGCCCCTGGTGGTTGTGCACCGCCGAGGACTGACCGGCCTCCCAGCACACGGCCAGCAGCTCGAAGAGGTCGCACCTGTAGATGAGGTTCCGCGTGTAGTGCGTCGGCTCGTAGAAGAGGTATGGCTCGAGGGAGGCCGGGGCGACGGGGTGGTCCGCCATGTACCGGGCCACGCCGGGCACCGTGAAGTCGGGCTCCGGGATCCGGCACAGGCCGGCCACGAAATCGTCGATGGACACCATGGAGACATCGTAGCGCAACCGGGCCCGTGCCCGCCGAGCGCGGCGCCGCCCTAGACGATGCCCGCCGGCAGCTCCGCCGCGTGGAGCGCTTCGTACACCTCCTTGGCCCCCTCGAGCCGCGGCCAGGCCAGGATGCCCAGGGCGTCCTCGACGTATCGGGGATGCCGCATGCCGATGAGCGCGCTGCTCACGCCGGGCGTGCTGGTCACCACCCACAGGGCCTTGCGGGACAGGCTTTCACCCCGCCGCTCCGGCGGGAGGCGCGGGTCGAGCAGGCGCTCGACCGCGGTGGCGGCTTCGTGCGAACGCAGCGCTGCGCGGCGCGACAGCTCCTCGAACGCGGCGTGGAGGGCGGGCAGGTAACGTCCCCGCCACGCGTGCCACTCCTCGGCCAACGGACCCGTCAGGGCCTCGTCGAGGGCGCGCATCGCGGAGACCAGGATCGGCATCACGCGCTGGGCCTGCACCTGTCGCCAATGCTCCAGGCTCCTCAGCTCCGAGGCGGCGCCGGCGAGCTCGCTGCCCCAGCGGAAGAACGCCTCGGGCGCCAGGCTTCCCTCCCCCGCGCGCAGACGGCCCGCGATGCCGCGGCGGTACTCGTCTTCGAGGCCCCTCAGCACCGCCAGCTGCTCGTCCAGGTCCACCCGCGGCGGCGGCGGGACCACCGTGGCCAGGCGCAGCATCCTCTCGTGGACGAGCGCGTTGAGCGGACGGTTGGCCAGCACGCCGATGCCGTTGCGGAGCGCGTGTTCGAGCACGGTCTCCCCGCCGTGGCTGCGCTCGAGGGCGGCGCCCGGCTCGAACACGTTCAACGGCAGCTGGAGCACCCGGAAGTGATGACCCTCGCCGGCCGCCCGGCGCGCCGCCTCGAGCATGAGGGCCAGGGAGGTGAACTCCGGATCATCCGCCGAGCGCGTGCAGGTGTTCGAGGACACCCCGAACCAGCGGATGCGACCCCGCGCCACCTCCGACTCGAGGTGCGCGAACGACTCCGCGAGCCTGCGGTAGAACTCGTGCCGGCGCTTCTCCAGCGGGCCGTAGCTGCGCTCGTGCGCATCCGTGAGGTAGTACTCGGGGTTGTGGAGCAGGCACACGTCGAGCGTCTCCAGCCCCAGCCGCGCGAGCGAGCGGGAGAGCTGGTCGCGCAGGAAGTCCGGGTGGACGCAGTGCCAGACGCCCTCCGCGTACTTCACCATCTCCGGGAAGGGCTCTCCGGATGCCTCCTTCTCCCGGGCCAGGCGCAGGTTGTCGCCCTGCACGTACCCGACCTTCGACACGACCACGACCTCTTCGCGCGCGAGCGCCCCCGTGCGGGCCAGCTCGGCCAGCGTCTCCCCGACGAGCCGCTCGCTGCCGCCGTCGGTGTAGTTGGTGGACGTGTCCACGAGGTTGCACCCGCGCCGCAGGGCGTCCCGCTGCGCGTCGCGGTGCTCGGGCGTCTCGTCGTCCACGCGGTAGGAGCCGAACCCGACGCGGCTGCAGACGAGGCCCGTCGAGCCGAGCGGACCGTAGCCGGCCCCACCCTGGCGCCGGGCGTAACCTCCGGTCGCCTCGGGGGTGGCCGAGCCGGAGAGGGCTCGGCTGAGCGCGCGGGGCGCCTCGCCGGCCGCCCCCGCGGCCTCGAGGGCGCCGGCCACCTCCGCGGGATCGGTGACGGGCCGCTGGCAGGCGAAGTCGCGGCACACGTAGAGCGCCGCTCGTCCGTCGACGAGGGTCTTGCCCGCGAGCAGCGGAAGCCGCGACGAGGCGCCCGCCTCCGGGTCGTGGTGGGCCACGATCCGATTGGGCAGGTAGCGTGCCCCCGCCGCGCGCCACAGCAGGTCGTGGTCCTCGCGGCCCGGCGTGCCCACGAAGGCCAGCTCGGCCGGCCCTTCCAGCAGGAGGTCCATCACGGACAGGCTGGTGGTGAAGGCGCGCGGGCTCCGCGCGATGGCGCGGCCGTAGGCACGGAGGGCGGCCACCGCCTCGTCCCGGAAGGACGTCTGGCCGAGGTGGAAGGACAGGCGCGCGAGCAGGCGCGCGGCCACCGCGTTCGCGCTGGGGATGGCCCCGTCGTGGCCCTCGCGGTGGCGCACGATCAACGGTTCGTGCCCCCGGGCCGTGGAGTAGAAGCCGCCGTCCTCGGCCGCGAAGTCCTCGCGCAGGAGGCCCGCCAGCCGCTCCGCGTCGCGCAGGAAGCGCTCCTTTCCGCCCGCTTCGTAGACGTCGAGCAGCGCGTCGGCGAGGAAGGCGTAATCCTCGAGATACGCGTCGAGGTGCGCCTGGCCGGCCCGCCACGTCCGCCGCAGGCGGCCGTCCGGCCGCGCGAGCGTGCCCAGGGCGAAGGCGGCCGCCCGCTCCGCCGCGTCGAGATACCGGGACTCCCCGAGCACGCGGTGGCCCTCGGCCAGGGCCCCGATCATGAGGCCGTTCCAGGCGGTGAGGACCTTGTCGTCGCGCAGGGGAGGCTCGCGGAGGAGGCGCGCCTCGTAGACCCTCCGCCGCAGCGCGGCCACCCGCCGCTCCAGCGCGTCCGCGTCCAGGCCGAGCGACTTCGCCAGGCGCGGCCCCGAGCGCGAGGTGTTGGGGATGCTGTGGCCCTCCCAGTTCCCACGCGCCGTGACGTCGTAGTAGGCGTTGAACAGGCGCGCGTCCTCCTCGCCCAGGACCTCCTCGATCTGGCCGGGCGTCCAGACGAAGAACTTCCCCTCCTCGCCCTCGGAGTCGGCGTCGCTGGCGGAGTGGAAGCCGCCCTGCGCGTCGGTCATCTCGCGCAGCACGTAGTCGAGGACGTCCACGGCGACCTGCCGGAAGAACGCCTCGCCCGTGACCTGGAAGGCCTCGAGGTAGACGCGCGCGAGCTGCGCGTTGTCGTAGAGCATCTTCTCGAAGTGGGGCACCAGCCAGCGCTCGTCCACGGAGTAGCGGTGGAAGCCTCCGCCTACCTGGTCGAAGAGGCCGCCGCGCGCCATCTCCTCGAGGGTCTTGCGCGCCATCTCCAGGGCGCGTTCGTCGCCGAAGCGCCGGTGGGCGCGCAGAAGGAAGGAGAGCGCGGCCGCGGGCGGGAACTTCGGCGCGTGGGAGAAGCCTCCGAACCGCTCGTCGAAGTCCTCCGCGAGCTGGGCCAGCCCGGCGCGCAGGGCGCCCTCGTCCAGGGTCGCCCCGGGCGCGCTCCGCGCGTTCTCGCGCAGGTGCGCGGCCAGCTCCGCGGCCTGCTCGCGCAGGCGCGGGCGGTCGGACCGCCAGAGCGCGGTGATCCGCGTGAGGACGGTGGTGAAGCCCGGGCGGCCGTGCCCGTCCTCGGGCGGGAAGTACGTGCCCGCGAAGAAGGGCTCCTGCTCCGGGGTCAGGAACACCGTCATCGGCCAGCCGCCCTGACCCTGGTTCATGGCCAGGGTGGCCGCCATGTAGATGTCGTCGAGGTCGGGCCGCTCCTCGCGGTCCACCTTGATCGGGACGAAGCCCTGGTTGATCAGCGCGGCGATGCGCTCGTCCTCGAACGACTCGCGCTCCATCACGTGGCACCAGTGGCAGGCCGAGTAGCCGATCGAGAGCAGGATGGGCTTGTCTTCGGCCTGCGCCTTGCGCAGGGCCTCCGCACCCCACGGGAACCAGTCCACGGGGTTGTGGGCGTGCTGCAGGAGGTACGGGCTGGTGGACGAAGCGAGCCGGTTGGTGTGCTTCGGCGGCTCCGGCCCGGTGCTCATCACGGCACGGTATCACGCGGGGCTCAGGCCCGTGGTTGGACCGTAAGCCATGTGCCCGGCCTGACCCCTCGTCCGCCACATGGGGTATGTTGGGCGGCATGTCCCTGCTGAACCGACGCGCGCTGGCCGCCGCCGCCGGCGCGGGCCTGGCCGTCGCATCCACCACCCCGCCCACGACCGCCGCGGCGCCCCCCGAGGCGGCCGACCTCGTGCTCCGCAACGCCCGGCTCGTCACCATGGACCCGGCACGCCCGCAGGCCGAGGCGCTGGCCGCGCGGGGCGAGACGATCGTGGCCGTGGGCTCGTGGCCCGAGGTGGAGCCCTACGTCGGTCCGCGGACCGAGGTCATCGACCTGGCCGGCCGGCTCGCGGTGCCGGGCTTCATCGAGGCGCACGGCCACTTCACGAGCCTCGGCGAGACGAAGCTGGGCCTCGACCTCACGAGCGCACGGAGCTGGGACGAGATCGTGGCCCTGGTGGCGGAGGCGGCGCGTGCGGCCGCCCCGGGAGAGTGGATCCTGGGCCGGGGCTGGCACCAGGAGAAATGGACGTCCGCGCCCGCGCCCAGCGTGGAGGGCTTCCCCGTTCATGCGTCGCTGAGCCTCGTCTCGCCGCGGAACCCGGTGCTCCTCGAGCACGCGAGCGGGCACGCTTCCTTCGCCAACGCGATGGCCCTGGAGCTGGGCGGCCTGGGCCGGGACACGCCGGCGCCCGCCGGAGGCCAGATCCTGCGCGACGGCCGGGGCGAGCCGACCGGGCTCCTGCGCGAGACCGCCGCCGGACCCGTGGAGAGAGCGCTGGCGGACGCGCGCGCCCGGAGGACGCCGGCGCAGGTGGAGGCGCACTTCCGCACCGTGGTCGAGCTGGCCACGCGCGAGTCGCTGGCCAAGGGCGTCACGAGCTTCCAGGACGCGGGCTCGCCCTTCGAGACCATCGACGCCCTGAAGCGGCTGGCCGACGCCGGCGCTCTGGGGATACGGCTCTGGGTGATGGTGCGCGACGAACCGCCCGCCCTCGCCGAGAGGCTGGGCCGCTACCGGACGGTCGGCGCCGGCGCGAACCGCTTGACCGTGCGCGGAATCAAGCACTCGCTCGACGGCGCGTTGGGCTCGCGCGGCGCCTGGCTGCTCGAGCCGTACTCCGACCTGGCCGGAAGCACCGGCCTGGAGACGACGCCGCGGGCCGTGATCGAGGAGACGGCGCGCCTGGCCCTGCGACACGGCTATCAGCTCTGCGTCCACGCGATCGGGGACCGCGCCAACCGCGAGACGCTGGACCTGTTCGAGCGGGCGTTCCGCGCGCGCGGGGGGGGCGAGGACCTGCGCTGGAGGATCGAGCACGCGCAGCACCTGCATCCCGCCGACATCCCCCGCTTCGGCCGCCTGGGCGTGATCGCGGCGATGCAGGGCATCCACGCGACGTCGGACGGGCCGTGGGTGCCTCGCCGCCTCGGCGCCCGGCGCACGGCCGAGGGCGCCTACGTCTGGCGGAAGCTGTTGGACGGGGGGGCCGTGATCGCCAACGGCACCGACGCGCCAGTGGAGGACGTGAACCCGATCGCCAGCTTCTACGCCTCGGTGAGCCGGCGGCTTCCGGACGGATCGGTCTTCTCCCCCGACCAGCGCCTGACCCGCGCGGAGGCGCTGCGCTCGTACACGATCGACGCCGCCTACGCCGCCTTCGAGGAAGCGAACAAGGGCTCGCTTCAGCCGGGCAAGCTGGCCGACGTGACGGTGCTCTCCCGCGACATCATGAGCGTGCCGGAAGGGGAGATTCCGGGGACCGAGGTCCTCTACACCATCCTCGGGGGCAAGGTGGCGTACGAGAAAAATCCCTCTCTCAGGCGCGCCCGGCGGCCCTGACGGTCGAACAGATCAGCTCTCCCTTGCCCACGGAGCACGAATAGAAAGCACGTTCGTATCTATCAAGGGCCCAGCCGCCGGCCCGGTCGCTACTGCTGCTTGCGACGCCGGCTCGCGCCCGGTCGCGGCGGTGCCTGCTCGACGAGCTGGGCCTCGAGCATGGACGTCACGAACTTCTTCACGCCGTGCTCGTAGAAGTCCACGGTCGTCCGGAACTCGTTGGACTGGGTCGTGACGCCGATCCCGTAGCGATCGTGCTGGATACACTGGCCTTCCGCGAGGACTTTCATGCTTCCTCCTTTCCTGGATGCGTGGAGGGGCCGGGTGGCCCGTGCGGCTCCGAGGGAACGGGAATCGTACCACTTCTTTGCGTCCGACGCCCGCGCGGTAGAATCGGCGGCTCCCTCGGAGGATCGATGAACCGCGCCGCCCGCCGCGCCCTTTTCGCCGCCCCGTTCGCCCTGGCCTCGACCCTCGGACTTCCCCTCCGGGCGGCCGACGGCTTGCTCGGTTTCGGCCCGGACCGGGTGGAGGCGCAGCGCGCCCTCGAGGCGCGGTTCGACGCCGCCCTCGATGCGGACCAGATGCGTGAATGGATGCGCCGGCTGAGCGCCCGTCCCCACCCGGTGGGCTCGCCGTTCGGCAAGGAGGTCGCCGAGTTCGTGGCCGCGCAGTTCCGCTCCTGGGGTTACGAGACGCGCATCGAGACGTTCCACGTGCTCTTCCCGACGCCGGTGACGCGGGAGCTGGCCATGGTGGCGCCCACGCGGTTCCAGGCGTCGCTCGCCGAGCCGGCGCTCGCGGCGGACGCCACGTCCGGCCAGACGCGCGAGCAACTACCGGTCTACAACGCCTACTCGGTGGACGGCGACGTCACCGGCGATCTCGTCTACGTCAACTACGGCGTTCCCCGAGACTACGAGGAGCTCGAGCGCCGCGGGATAGACGTCGCGGGGAAGGTCGTCATCGCGCGCTACGGGGGGTCCTGGCGCGGCATCAAGCCCAAGGTGGCGGCGGAGCGCGGAGCCATCGGCTGTCTCATCTATTCCGATCCGCGCGACGACGGGTATTTCCGCGGCGACGCCTACCCGGACGGCGCCTGGCGCAGCGATCGGGGCGCGCAGCGCGGATCGGTGGCCGACATGCCCCTCCATCCCGGCGACCCGCTCACGCCCGGCGTGGGCGCGACGAGCGAAGCCCGCCGGCTTCCGCTGGGCGAGGCGCGCACGCTCACGCGGATACCCGTCCTGCCCCTCTCCTGGGCCGATGCGCTGCCCCTCCTGCGCGCGCTGGGCGGCCCCGTGGTGCCCGAGGCGTGGCGCGGCGCCCTCCCCTTCACCTACCACTTCGGGCCGGGCCCCGCTCGCGTCCACCTCAAGGTGGCCTTCGACTGGAAGCAGGCGCCCGCCTACGACGTGATCGCCGTCCTGCGCGGCTCCGAGCGGCCGGACCAGTGGATCATCCGCGGCAACCACCACGACGCCTGGGTCAACGGCGCCAACGATCCCGTGAGCGGGCTGGTGGCGCTCATGGCCGAGGCGCGCGCGGTGGCGAAGCTGCGCCAGGAGGGGTTCCTCCCCCGGCGCACGATCGTCTACGCGGCCTGGGACGCCGAGGAGCCGGGGCTGCTCGGGTCCACGGAGTGGGTCGAGGCGCACGCGGCCGAGCTGCGCGACCGGGCCGCCGTGTACATCAACACCGACTCGAACGGCCGCGGGTTCCTCTCCGCGGGCGGATCGCACTCCCTCGAGAAGCTCGTGAACGAGGCCGCGCGCGCGGTGGCCGACCCGGCCAAGGGCATCAGCGTCCTGGAACGGGAGCGGTCCCGTCTCATCGTCCAGGGCACGCCGGAGGAGCGCAAGGAGGCGCGTGAGCGCGCGGACCTGCGCCTGGAGGCCCTCGGGTCCGGGTCCGACTACACTCCGTTCCTGCAGCACCTCGGCGTCGCCTCGCTCAACCTCAGCTTCGGCGGCGAGGACGGCTGGGGCACGTATCACTCCATCTACGACTCGTTCGACTACTACACCCGCTTCGGCGACCCCGACTTCGCGTACGGTGTCGCGCTCGCGCGCACCACCGGGCGCATCGTTCTGCGGCTGGCCGGCGCGGACGTGCTGCCCTTCGAGTTCACCGCGTTGGCGGAGACGGTGGGCCGTTACGTGCGGGAGGTGGTGAAGATCGCGGACGACCTGCGGGAGGAGACCGAGGAGGACAACCGGCGGGTCCGCGAGCGCACGCTCGAGGCGGTGGCCGATCCCCGGCAGCCCTTCGTGGCGCCGAAGCCGCGCGCGCCGGTGCCGTTCGTCAACTTCGCGCCCCTGCACAACGCCGCCGCGCGCCTGGAGAGGAGCGCGCAGGCGCTCGAGGAGGCGCGCCGGGCGCGCCGGGCCTCGGGCGCCCCGCTAGGCCCGGAGCGCGAGGCCGAGATCGACCGCGTCCTCATGGGCAGCGAGCGCGCGCTCACGCGGCCGGAGGGCCTGCCGCGCCGTCCATGGTACCGACACCAGGTGTACGCGCCGGGGTTCTACACGGGCTACGGCGTCAAGACCTTGCCGGGCGTGCGCGAAGCGCTCGAGGAGCGGCAGTGGAACGAGGCGGCCGCGCAGGTGGGGGAGACGGCGCGGGCCCTCGAGCGGCTGGGGGGGGAGCTCGAGCGCGCGGCCGCGCTCTACGCCACCCGCCCCTGAGCGCCCCGTGCCCGTCGCGTGGCGGGACCGCCCGCCTAAGTTAGACTGAAAGCTCGGGCATGTCCCTTCTGGACCGCTTCCGTACGTCTCCCCTCAAGAGCGGCGATCCCGCGGCGCGGGCGGCGGCCGTTCGGCAGCTCGGGCCGGAGGACCAGGCGCAGCTCGCGGAGATCGCGCGCGGCGATCCCGAGGCGATCGTCCGCCGCGCGGCGGCGGGCCGGCTGGCCGACACGAGCGTGCTCGTGGAGCTGTCGCGCGCGGACGCGGACGAGGCCGTGCGCGAGACCGCGGCCGGGGTGCTCCTGCGGCGGGCACGCTCCGAGGCGGATCCGGCCGCGGGGCGGGGCGCCCTGGCCGGGCTCACGCAGTCGCGCCACCTGGCCGAGGTGGCGCGCGAGTCACCCGTGGCCGAGGTGCGGGCCGAGGCGGTTCGTCGGCTGGACAGCCCCCGCGCGCTGGCCGCGGTCGCCCGCACCGCCACCCACGCCGACGCGCGCCTCCTGGCCGTGGAGCGGCTGCAGGACGGCGCGCTGCTGGCGGAGCTGGCGACGAAGTGCGAATACAAGGATGCGGCGCTGGCGGCCGTGGAGAGGATCACGGACCGGGCCGCGCTCGAAGCGGTGGCCGCGCGGGCGCGCAGCCGCGCCGCCGTTCGCCGCGCGCAGGCGTTGCTCGAGGCCATGCCCGTGCCGGAGGCGGCGGGCGCTCCCGAGGCGGCTCCGGCCGTACCCGAGGCCGCCGCTCCGCCGGCCGGGGAGGCGCTCGACGACGCGCCCACGCGGGAAGCCGCGATGGACGAGCCCCCTGCCCGGAAGGCCGAAGACCACTCGCCCGACCTGTCCGCGCGCGTCTTGTTGTGCCAGACGGTGGAGTCGCTCGAGGGGGAGGACGCATTCGCCGCGCTGAAGGAGGCGGAGGAGGCCTGGGCCCGGCTGGATCCGGCGGACGACGCGGAGGCCGAGGCGCTGGCGCGCCGGTTCCGTGAGGGCGTCCTCGGCGCGCGGCGGCGCCACGATGCCTGGTTCGCCGCCCGCGACCGGCGCGCCCGCATGGACGCGCTGTGCACCGAGCTGGAGGAGGTGGCCGACCATCCCGACCTGCGCGTGGCCAGCGAACGCTGGTCGGTCCTGCGCAAGGACTGGGCCGGGCTGCAGTCCATGGACCAGGTGGACGAGGAGACCGTCGCGCGTTACGCGCGCGCGGTTGCCCGCCTGGAGGCGCGCCAGGCGGAAGCGCGCGACGTGCGCGAACAGGAGGCCGCGCAGAGTCTCGCGCGGCTCCAGGCTCTCTGCGCGCGCCTGGAGGCGCTGGCCGCGGAGCCGGAGCCGCGCCTGGCCGACGCGCAGCGCGCGCTGCGCGAGTCGCGCGAGGCGCTGCGCGAGCCGCCGCGGCTTCCCACCCGCCGGGAGCGCGACCTCCTCGTCGCCCGTCTCAAGGCCGCGCGCGCCGCCCTCTACCCGCGCGCGCAGGAGCTGCGCCAGGCGGACGAGTGGAAGCGCTGGGCCAACCTCGCGGTGCAGGAGGAGCTCTGCAGGCGCCTGGAGGAGCTGGCCGCGGTGGAAGACCTCCGGCGCGTGGCCCGCGAGCTGCGCGAGCTGGAGGAGCGCTGGAAACAGGCCAGCCAGGCGCCGCGCGAGCAGGCGGAGGCGACGTGGAAGCGCTTCAAGGCGGCGCGCGCGGCCGTGCGGGCGCGCTGCAAGACGTTCTTCGCGGCCGAGGCGGCGCAACGGACCGAGAACCTCAAGAGGAAGGAGGCACTGCTCGCGGAGGCCGAGTCGCTGGCGGAGTCCACGGACTGGGTCAAGACCGCCGAGCGTCTCCAGGCCCTGCAGGCGGAGTGGCAGGCCGCGGGCTCCGTGCCGCGCCAGCAGGCGGGGCCCCTGTGGGAGCGCTTCCGCGCCGCCTGTGGACGCTTCTTCGAGCGGCGCAAGGCGGACCGTGCCCGGCGCGCGGCGGAGCGAAGGGGCAACCTCGAGAAGAAGGAGGCTCTGGTCGCGCAGGCCGAGGCGCTCGTGGCGTCCACGGATTGGGACAAGGCCCAGGCGGAGATCAAGAAGCTGCAGGCGCACTGGAAAGCGGTGGGGTCGGTCCGCAAGGACCGCTCCGAGGCCGTCTGGCGGCGCTTCCGCCAGGCTTGCGACCAGGTCTTCGACCGCTACCGCAAGCGCGACGAGATCGAGTCCGCGGGACGGCTCGACGCGCGCGAGGCGGTGTGCTCCTCGCTCGAGGCGCTGTTGCCCGCGGCCGAGGGCGCCCCCCCGCCCGACGACCTGGGGGCGCGCATCCGCGCCGCGCAGGCCGCCATGAAGGACGGCGGCCGGATCGGCGGTGAGCGCGCGGAGGCGCTCGACAAGCGCCTCCAGGAGGCCGTGCAGCGGCTGGTGGCGTCGTGGCCGGACGCGTTCCGCGGAACCGACCTCGACCCGGCGGCCAACCGCAAGAAGCTCGAGAAGCTGTGCGAGACGGTGGAGGCGCTCGTGTCGGAACGGCCGGCGAAGGACGCCGCCGCGTCTCCCGCCGAGCTCCTGGCCCGCCAGCTCCGCGAGGCCCTCGCCAGCAACACCATGCGCGGACGCGTGGACGAGGGCGCTCGCCGGCGCGAGGTGAAGGAGAAGGTGGCGGCGGCACAGGCCGCCTTCGACCGCCTGGGCCAGGTGCCGGGGGAAGAGGGCCGCGCCCTCCGCCAGCGCTTCGAGAACGCCTGCCGCCTCCTCCTCAAGGCCTGACCTCGCGGGGGCCGATCGACGGAACAGATCACCGCACAGACGATGCCGTGCGAGGTGTGCGGGACCGCGGTCTCGCACGGCGCAGTGAGCGGCGGCGACCGAGCGCCCCCCGACTACGAGTGGGACTCGGCCGAGACAAGGGTTGAGCCCGGTGGAGAGGCAAGCGATGACGCAGACGATGATCACACGAGCGGTCAGACGGATCGTGACCGCGCAGGAGGCGTCGGAGGGGGCGGGCGTGCGGATCCGGCGCAGCATCGGCACGCCGGAGCTGGACCATCTCGATCCGTTCCTGCTCCTGGACGAGTTCAAGTCGGACCAGGCGGCGGACTACGCGGCGGGGTTCCCGGACCACCCGCACCGCGGCTTCGAGACCGTGACCTACATGCTCGCGGGCTCCATGGAGCACAAGGACCACAAGGGCAACCACGGCAACCTCGTCGCGGGCAGCGTGCAGTGGATGACCGCCGGACGCGGGATCATCCACTCCGAGATGCCGCGTCAGGACCGGGGTCTCATGTGGGGATTCCAGCTCTGGGTCAACCTCCCGGCGCGCGACAAGATGACCGCGCCGCGCTATCAGGACATCCCGCCCGAGCGCATCCCCGAGGTCGACGCCGGCGGCGGCGTGAGGGTGCGCGTGATCGCGGGGGAGAGAGGAGGCGCCCGGGGGCCGGTGGCGGGAGTGGCCACGCGGCCGCTCTACCTCGACGTCCGCCTTCCCGCGGGCAGCTCCTTCGACCACGCGCTGCCTCCGGGCCACAGCGCGTTCGCGTACGTGTTCGACGGCGAGGCCGAGGTCGGCGGCGGCCCCGGCGCTCCGGGCCGGCGCGTCGCCGCCGGACGTCTCGCGGTGCTGGGCGATGGAGGGCGGTTCTCGGCCGCCGCCCTGGCCGCCGGCGCGAGGCTGCTGCTCGTGGCCGCGGCGCCGCTGGGCGAGCCGATCGCCCGCTACGGCCCGTTCGTGATGAACACGCGCGAGGAGATCGCGCAGGCCGTTCGCGACTTCCAGGCGGGGCGGCTCCTGGACTGAACCGCCGCTACTCCTTCTTCTCGAACCTGAGCGCCGCCGAGTTGATGCAGTAGCGCTGCCCGGTGGGGGCGGGGCCGTCCGGGAAGAGATGGCCGAGATGCCCGCCGCAGCGGGCGCACACCACCTCCGTCCGGCGCATGCCGTGGCTGCGGTCGTCCGTCTCCTCGACCGCCTCGGGCGCGGCGGGCGCCCGGAAGCTGGGCCACCCGGTGCCCGAGTCGAACTTCTGGTCGGAGCGGAAGATCTCCTGTCCGCAGCCGGCGCAGAGATAGCCTCCCTCCCCGTGGTGGTCCCAGTACTCGCCCGTGAACGCGCGCTCCGTGGCCTTCTCCCGCAGCACCCGGTACTGCTCCGGCGAGAGCTCCTTGCGCCACTCGTCCTCGGGCCGGCTCACCTTCTCGCTCATCCCGTCAATGTAGCATCGTGACGCCTGGCCGCGCTCACGCGCTGCCCACCGTCAAGGCAAGCTCGCGCAGCTCGGCCGGATCGATCGGCTTGAGCAGGAACATGTCGAACCCCGCCTCCGACGCCCGCCGCCGGTGCTCGGACGTCCCGTGCCCGGTGACGGCCACCAGGCAGGCGGCACGGACGCCCTCCTGCCGGCGCAGCCGCCGGGCCACGTCGCAGCCGTCCAGCTCTCCTCCGAGGTTGAGGTCGAGGAGGATCAGCTCGGGCGGGCGGGCCGCGCACCGTTCGAGCGCGCCCTCGCCGTCGTGGGCGACCTGCACGTCGTGGCCGTCGAGCCGCAGGACGACGGCGAGAACCTCCGCGCCGTCCTCGTGGTCGTCGACGACGAGCACGCGCAGCGCGCGCGGTGTGGCCACGGTCATGGGCAGCGGCCTTCAAATGACGCGCGGGCGACCGGACGAGCCGGCCGGCGTCGCGCCGTGGCGCCGGTCCGTCCGGGCGGCCGGCCGTCACCGTCGCTGCGTCTCGAACGGGAGAGGCTCGACGTGTCCAGCATGGTCCCGGAGGGACCGCCGTGGCGTGAGGCGGCTCACACGGTGATCTCCCGCACGCGGTCGCGCCTACAGCCGGTCGAGCAACCGCTCCAGCTCGCGCGGATCGACGGGTGTGCCGGACGCGAGCGCGTCAGGCGACGGTCGCGACTGCTGCTATGCTGCGGTCAGGAAAGCGATACACCATGACCTGCGACACGAGGGGACGCGCGGCATGTGGGCTGCTGCTCGCCCTCTTGGGCGCGCTTCCCGTTTCCGGACAGGAGCCGGACAAGCCCACGGCACAGCCCACGCCGGCGCCCACTCCCACCCCGCGCGTCTCGCGACGGGTGGCGGCACCGACGTTCGCGCTCGGCGCCGGCGGTCCGCTTCTGGCGTCGGCTTCGGCCGGCGTCATCCTGGGCACCGACCGCTCGCTGCCCGACGAGTGCCCGTCGCCGCGCGGCTGGCTCCTGCAGGCCGAAGGAGGCTTGGGCGGCGTCAAGCTCAGCGGCGGGCCCGCGTTCACGTATTGTCAAACGGTCTTCGGCTCGCTGGGGGCGGCCGCGCTGCAGGCAACCTGGGCGCGCACGTGGGGAAGGCCGCTGGGCACGGAGCCGGACCTGAGCTACGTGGGCGGCGAGCTGGACATCGGCCTGATCGACTGGAGGGTCACGCTCGGCCTGCTCAAGCGAACGGGCACCGCCACGGAGGGCGCGAACTGGCTGTTCACCTGGGGTATCGCCCGGGGGTTCTGAGCGATCAGAGGCCCGTGGTGGAAGTCAGCGGTCGAGCTGCCCGATGGTGGCGGTGGAGGGCGCCCGGACGGCCTGCAGCCGGCGCGCGGCGGCCTCGGCGGCGCGCAGCGCGCGCAGGACGTTCGCCCCCGCCACCTTCTTCAGGTCCTCGTCGCTCCAGCCGCGCCGGATGAGCTCGGCGAAGAGGTACGGGTAGCGCGAGACGTCCTCCAGCCCGGCCGGCCAGTCCGTGTTGCCGTCGTAGTCGGCGCCGATGCCGACGTGGTCCACGCCGGCCACCCTGCGCACGTGGTCGAAGTGGTCGGCGAGCTGGCCGATGGTCACGGGGGGCCTCCGGATTTCCCTGGCCAGCTCCTCGTAGACGCGCGCGCGCTCCGCCGCATCCGTGACCGCGGCCGTGCGCTTCTGGTACTCCCGCCACATCGGGGCCGCGGCGTCCGCGAACTCCTGCGACACGAACGCGGCCACGAACGTGATCATGACCACGCCGCCGTTGGCGGGCAGACGGCGCAGGATGCCGTCGGGCACGTTGCGCGGCACGTCGCACACGCCGCGGGCCGAGGAGTGCGAGAAGATGACCGGCGCCTCCGCCACGCGCAGGGCGTCGTCCATCGTCTCGGGACTCGTGTGCGAGAGGTCCACCAGCATGCCGAGCCGGTTCATCTCCCGCACCACCTCCTCGCCGAACGGGGTGAGCCCGCCGTGCCGTGCCTCGTCGTTGGCCGCGTCCGCCCAGTCCAGCGTGACGTTGTGGGTGAGGGTCAGGTAGCGGACGCCCAGGTCGTGGTAGGCGCGCAGGGCGCCCAGCGAGTTCTCGAGCGCGTGACCGCCTTCCATGCCCAGGAGGGAGGCGATGCGGCCCCGGCGAAACTCCCGCTCCACGTCGTCCGCGGTCAGCGCCGGGGCCAGCGCCTCGGGATAGCGCGCGATCATGCGCCGCGCGATGTCGATCTGCTCGAGCTGCACCTTCGCGTACCCGTCCGCGCGGTCCTCGCCCGGGACGTACACGGACCAGAACTGCCCGCCCACGCCGCCGGCGCGCAGGCGGGCGAGGTCCGTGTCCCCCGGAGTGGTCCGCCGGAGGTCGTAGGCGGCCACGTCGCGCGGCGCCGCCTTCGCCGTGCGGATCTCCCAGGGCAGGTCGTTGTGGCCGTCGATCAGGATCGTGTCGCGCAGCAGGCGTCGAGCGCGCGCGACCGCGGGGTCCTCGGGCGACGTCCCCGGCGGAGCGGCCGACGCGACGAGCGGCAGGACGGTGGCCAGGACGAGGGCGGCGTGGCGGGCGCGCATTGGCCTCAGGAGGGCGTGCGCGCGGTCTCCGGCGGCACGTCGCGCACCAGGCCGGCCTCGAGCCAGCGATGCTCGTCCGCCAGCACGCGCTGGGCGAGGCGATAGGTGGCCACGTCGTCGTTGCTGAACACGCGGTCGAACAGCGACTCCACGCGGCGGCGCGCCTGGCGGCAGAACAGGTCGGCCACCTCGACGGCGTCGCCGTTCGCGCGCGAAGGCAACGACCGGGCGCGGGCGCAGGTGGCGGCCATGGCGAACAGCTCGGCCCCGATGTCCACGAGCCGGAAGAGCACGGCCTGCCGCTTCTCCAGCTTCGGGCCGAACCGCACCATGGCGTGGAAGAGCGTGCGCGAGAGCTTGCGGGCCGCGCGGTCCACGAAGCGCACATGCCGGGCCAGCCGGCCGAACTCCGCGTACCGGGGCCAGCGTCCCCAGCCCACCCAGCGGGCGGGATACCACGCTCCGTAGAAGCCGCCGGCCTTGAGCCCCGCCGCCGCCTTCTCGCGCACGCTCGCCTCGGGCGAGGCGAGCGCGCCCGCGCGGCGCAGGTGCGAGTCCACCGCCTCGCGGGCGATGAACAGGTGCATGATCTCGCTCGAGCCCTCGAAGATGAGGTTGATGCGGAAGTCGCGCATCATGCGCTCGACGGGGATGGGCGGCTCGCCCCGGGCGCGGAGGGAGTCGGCCGTCTCGTAGCCGCGGCCGCCACGGATCTGCACGAGGTCGTCGATGATCTGCCAGCCCGCCTCGGAGTTGTAGAGCTTGGCCATGGCGGCCTCCAGGCGGATGTCGTAGTCGTGCCGGTCGGCCGCCAGCGAGCAGAACTCCGAGATGGCCTCCATGGCGAAGGTGTTCGCGGCCATGGTCCCGATCATCTGGGCCACCGCGTCGTGCCGCCCGATGGGCGCGCCCCACTGCACGCGCTCCCGCGCCCAGCGCCGTGCGATCTCCAGCGAGCGCTTGCCCGCCGCGACCGCGGAGGCGGGGAGGGTCAGCCGTCCGGTGTTGAGGGTGATGAGGGCCAGCTTGAGGCCGGCGCCCTCCTTCCACAGGACGTTCTCGCGCGGCACGCGGACGTTCGTGAAGCGCATGATCCCGTTCTCGATGGCCTTCAGGCCCATGAAATGGGAGCGCTGGACCACCTCCACGCCCGGCCAGTCGGTTTCCACGATGAAGGCGGTGATCTGCTTGCGCTCGCGGCCCTTTACCACCTTGCTCGGCGTCCGCGCCATGACCACGAGCAGGTCCGCCACCGTGCCGTTCGTGCACCAGAGCTTCTCGCCGTTGAGGATGAAGGCGCGGCCGTCCTCGGTCGGCTCGGCGCGCGTCTCCAGGGTCGCGGGGTCGGAGCCCACGCCCGTCTCCGTGAGCGCGAAGGCGGAGATGGCGCCCTGGGCCAGGCGCGGGAAGTACTTCTTCTTCTGCTCCTCGGTGCCGAAGAGCTTCAGCGGCTGGGGCACCCCGATGGACTGGTGCGCGGAGAGGAGCGCGGTCAGCGACCCGTCCACGCTGGAGACGAGCCGGATGGCCCGCGTGTAGCTGTGCTGCGAGAGCCCCAGCCCGCCGTACTCGCGCGGGATCTTGATGCCGAAGGCCCCGATCGCACGCAGGGCGTCCACGACCTGCGGGGGGACCTGTCCCGTACGGTCGATCTCGTCGCCATCGACCTGCTCGCGCAGGAGCCGTTCGAGCGCCTCGAGGAACGGACGGGCGCGCGCCTCCTCCTCGGGATCCGGCCGCGGATAGGGATGGATGAGATCGAGACGGAGCCGGCCTTCGAACAGCTCCCGGACGAAGCTCTCGCCGCGCCATTCCGTCTCGCGGGCGGCTTCCGCCACCTCGCGTGCCTCGCGCTCCGTGACCTTCGGAGGTGCCTCCGTGGCGGCCATTCACCGCGATTATGTCACGCGGGCGGACGGGGGCGGCCCTCCCACCTTGAGCACCACCATGGTGGCGTCGTCGGCCGGCTCCGCGCCCGCGCGGTAGGCCCGGACCTCGTCTTCGACGCGCCGGAGGATGCCGTCCAGGCCGCTCAGACGCTCGCGGACGAGCAGGGCCTGGAGCCTTTCCACCCCGAAGGGCTCGCCCGACGCGTCCTCCGACTCGACCACCCCGTCCGTGTAGAGGAAGAGGCTCGAGCCGGGCTCGAGACTCACGCGCCGCCCCGCGTATCCGCCGCCCGGGAGCAGCCCCAGCGGCCGCCCCGTGGACTCGAGGGCCTCGATGGATTGTAGTGTCGCCGGCCGGGAGCGGCGCGGCGGGGCCTCCGAGGCGTCATACTGGATGGGGAGGCCCCACCTTGGCGATGTTGGAAGCCGCGCTCGCGATCTTCGTCGGCATCGTGCTCGCGTTCGTGTTCGCGTGGCTCATCCTGAGCGGCCTCCTCGGCGCAGCGTTCACGCGCGCCCGCACCCTGCTCCGGCGGGCGATCGAGCGCCGGCGGGCGGCCCGGCCGGGCGCCGCCGACCGGCGCACCGGCGACCGAAGGAGTACGTGAGCGGCGCCCCGCGCAGCCGGGGACGGCCCCGGCGCCTCACGTCCCGCTAGACGGGCTGGAAGGCGGAAGCGCCCACCGGTTCGTCCACCCCTGCTGCGTCCGGGCGCGGTGAGTCGCGCAGCGCGAGGAGCTGGTGGCGCTCGCCCTCGATCTCCTGCGCCGTGCGGAAGCCGAGCCGCCGCACGATCCCCAGGGGCGGGCACCAACCCTGCAGCGCGTGCTGCATGAAGAAGCCCTGGGCCGCCAGGCCGATCAGCCACCACCGCTTGCGGAACACGCCCCAGGTGAAGCCCATGAGGCTCAGCCCGGACGAGATGGCTTCGAGCGAGCGCTCGACGTCCCACTCGTCGTCGAGCTCCCGCAGCCTCTGGGCGATCTGTTCGGGATGTGCGCGGTAGTAGCAGAGGCTCATCTCGGTCTGGCGCCGGATCCGGTCGTTGACCGCGGGATCCGTCCGGTTCACCACCCTGTCGACACTCCTGGCGAGCATGGGTCCGCTCCTTTCCGTTGACAGGTGGAAGCGTGCAAACGGCGTGCCCCGCCCGGCGGGATCAGCCCCGGGCGACCGTGTGCCCGGCACCGAGCCGGTATTCGTTCTCCTCGAAGTCGCCGAGGACCTTCAGCCGCCGGCCCGTCTCGGCCAGGCAGGACGCGCCGCGCGGCGTGACACGCGTTCCGCGGAGGATCAGCTCTTCGAGCCGCGGCAGCGAGCCGAGCGCCGGCACCGCCGTATCGTCGACGGCGGTGTGTGAGAGGTCGAGGCGGCGAAGGGAGGAAAGGTCGCTCAGGACGCCCAGACGCCGGCCGGCGAGACGGGTGTGGCCCAGGTCGAGCTCTTGCAAGGAGCGCAGGCGCGCGATGGCGGTCAAACCCGCGTCGGACACCCCGGTATCGTCCAGCGCCAGGGACTTGAGCGCCCACAGACCCGCGAGGTGTGCCAGGCCGGCGTCTCCGACCGCCGGCGCGCGGGACAAGAAGAGCCGCCGCAGCCCGACCAGGCGGCCGAGCGGCGCCAGCTGCGCGTCGCGGACGTCCAAGCGGTGGATGTCGATCGAATACAGCGCGTGGGGGTCTGTCTCCGCCAGCGCACCCATCTCGCCAGGGTCGGTCACCGTCAGGTGGAGCCGGGCCGTCACGGGCGCCCAAAGCTCGCCCTGGGCCCGGCCGAGGTCCTCCCACGAGCCGTCCGAAAGCAGGTTGTACAGGTACCCGAGCGGTCGAGTGTCGGGGAACCGAAGGAGCCGGCCAGCGAATGCCATCCTGGCGGTGTTTACCGCAGACCCCTGCCGGGATAGGTCCACTCCGCCCCGGCCCTGAGCTACTATCGAGCTTTCCTCGGGCGTGGAGGTGACGATGCGGCAGCGACCCTGCGCGGGCGCCGTGGCTGGCGTCTTCCTGGTGGCGGCCCTGGCGGTCCTCCCGGGGCGTCTCCTGGCCCAGTCCGCCGCCACGGTGGCGTTCATCGACGTGAACGTGGTGCCCATGGACGGCGAGCGCGTCGTCCCGGGGCAGACGGTGCTCGTCCGCGACGGCCTGATCGCGGCGATGGGTCCCCTCGGCGTCGTGACCGTGCCGAAAGACGCGCTGCGCGTCGAGGGGCGGGGCCGGTACCTGATGCCGGGGCTGGCCGAGATGCACGGACACCTGCCCGGCCCGAACGTGCCGGAGGACGTCGTGAAGGACCTGCTCTTCCTGTTCGTGGCCAGCGGCGTCACCACGGTCCGCGGGATGCTCGGCTACCCCGACAGCGTGGCGCTGCGCGAGCGCGCCGCGCGCGGCGAGTTCGTCGCGCCCACCCTGTACGTGGCCAGTCCCGGGTTCTCGGGACAGAGCGTCACGTCGGCGGAAGAAGGGGCGCGGCGGGTGCGGGAATACGAGGCCGCCGGGTTCGACCTCTTGAAGATGCACGAAGGGCTGGGCCGCGACGTGTTCGACGCCGTGGCGGACACGGCGCACGCGGTGGGCATCCCGTTCGGTGGCCACGTGGCCGACCGCGTCGGCCTGCGGCACGCCTTCGCGAAGCGCATG
This sequence comes from Vicinamibacteria bacterium, assembly GCA_035544515.1. Lineage (GTDB taxonomy): Bacteria > Acidobacteriota > Vicinamibacteria > Fen-336 > Fen-336 > DATKEG01. The sequence goes on from DATKEG010000256.1 coordinate 20,504, forward strand.
ACGTCCATCGACCATCTCGACGGCTACCTCGAGGCCCTGGGCCTCGACGACTCGCCCTTCCGCGACGCGGCGTCAACCACGCGGGCGGAGAAGGCCGTGGAGCTGGCCGACGAGCGGAAGCTGCCCGAGCTGGCGCGGCTGGCGCGCGAGGCCGGGGCCTGGAACGTGCCCACGCTGGCGCTCTGGCAGACCTTCTTCGGCGGGGAGCGCTCGGACGCGTACGCGAGCCGGCCGGAGATGAAGTACGTGCCACGCTCCATGCTCGACCAGTGGGTGAAGGCGCGCGACGGCCAGGTCGCGAGCTTCCCGCCCGCCGAGGAGGGGCGCAAGGTGCTGGCCGTGCGCGACCGGGTGCTGAAGGCGCTCGTGGACGCGGGCGCCGGCGTGGTGCTCGGCTCGGACGCGCCACAGATGTTCAGCGTGCCCGGCTTCTCCATCGTGCTGCGCGAGATGCCGGCCATGGTCAAGGCCGGGCTGACGCCCTACCAGGTGTTGCGCTCCGGGACGAGGAGCGTGGCCGAGTACTTCGGGACCCTCGATCGGACCGGCACCGTGGCCGTGGGCCGGCAGGCCGACCTGATCCTGCTCGAGGCGGACCCGCTTGCGGACGTCGCCCACGTGGCGCGCCGCGCGGGAGTGATGGTGCGCGGGCGGTGGCTGCCGGCCGCGGAGATCGACGCGCGCCTGCAGGCGATCGCGGCCGCCAACGCCACCCGCTGACCTGGCGTTGGCAACGTGACGCGCGACCTGGGCCTACGGCTGGCCGCGCACGTGGAGGCTCTGGCCGGCGCCATCGGCGAGCGGCACGTGGGCCGGCCACGGGCGCTGGAGGAGGCGGCCGCATACGTGGAGCGCGTGCTCGGGTCGTACGGGCTCTCCGTGGCCAGCCAGGAGTTCGCCTGCGGACCACAGCGCGTCCGGAACCTCGACGTGGAGGTGCCCGGGGCCGCCGGGCGGGGTCCGCTCGTGGTGGTCGGCGCGCACTACGACACGGTGCCGGGCTCTCCGGGCGCGGACGACAACGCCAGCGGCGTCGCCGCCACGCTCGAGATCGCCCGCATGGTCGGCCAGGCGCGGCCGGGCCGCCCCGTGCGCTGCGTCCTGTTCGTGAACGAGGAGCCGCCCTGGTTCCAGACCGACGACATGGGCAGCCGGCACTACGCGCGGCGGATCAAGGAGCGCGGCGAGAAGGTGGCGGCCATGCTCGCGCTGGAAAGCATTGGTTATTACGTCGACGGCCCGGGCAGCCAGCGCTACCCGTTCCCGCTCGGTCTGGCCTATCCCGACTCCGGCAACTTTCTGGCCGTCGTCTCGGACCGGCGCTCCGGCGGGCTGCTCGAACGGGTCGTGGGCTCGTTCGAGCGCCATTCGGCGTTTCCGGTACAGGGCGTGGCCGTTCCCGCCTGGGTTCCCGGCGTGTCGTGGTCCGATCAGTGGGCCTTCTGGCAGGAGGGGTTCCCCGCCGTGATGGTGACGGATACGGCCCCCTACCGCTATCCCGCCTACCACACCGAAGACGACACGCCCGACAAGCTGCGCTACGACGCGCTGGAAGCCGTGGTCGCCGCCCTGGCGGCGGTCGTGGTCGACCTGGCAACCGTGTGACGCGGCGGACGGCGCACGCCGGGCCAACGACTGGCACACCGATTGCAGCGACGCACGACAGACAGCGGGAGGCTGACATGAAGAGAGAGACACGGCTGCTTCAGGCCGGCTTGATGCTGGCGGCGCTAGGTATCGCCGGTTGCGCGAGCTGGGGCAAGCAGGAGCAGGGCGCCGTCATCGGCGCGGCCGGGGGCGCGGTCGTCGGCGGCGCCGTCGGGCACGTCACGGGGTCCACGGCGCGCGGCGCCATCATCGGCGCGGTGGTGGGCGGCGCGGCGGGCGCCATCATCGGCGGCCGGATGGACAGGCAGGCCGAGGAGCTGGCGCGCGAGCTGCCGCCGGGCACCCAGGTGTCGCGCGTGGGCGAAGGCATCGCGGTGACGTTCGAGGACGGGATCCTCTTCCCGTTCGACTCGGCCTCCCTCAAGCCGGAAGCGCGGGACAACCTGCGCGAGGTGGCCCAGAGCCTGCGCGACAACGCCCGCACCGACGTCGTCATCGTGGGACATACCGACTCGACCGGCCGCGCGGAGTACAACGAGAGCCTCTCGCAGCGCCGCGCGCGTGCGGCCGCGGACTTCCTCGCCGCGGAGGGCGTGGCCCGCGGGCGGCTGCGCACGGAGGGCCGCGGCGAGAGCGAGCCCATCGCGTCGAACGAGACCGAGGCCGACCGCCAGCGCAACCGCCGGGTCGAGCTCGCCATCTACGCCAACGAGGAGTGGCGGGAGGAGGCGCGGCGGGAGGCGGCGTCCCGGTAGGAGGCGCGGGAAAGACGGCGCGGGGTCGAGAGCGGGGTAGAGAGAAGGCGCCGGGGTAAGGGGCGGGAGAGATCCTCCTTCCGACGGTCCGGAGTACTCTAACGGCGGACCGGAAGGAGGATGACTTGACCACGTCAGGCGCCGCCCGCGGGCGGCTGGGTGTCGGTCTCATCGGGCTCGGACGGCTCGGACGCGTGTACGCGCGAGAGCTCGCCACGCACATCCCCGTCACCCGTCTGGCGGCGGTGGCCGATACGAACGCCGCGGCGGCCGAGGACGTCGCCCGCGAGTTCGAGGTGCCCCGCTCGTACGTGGACCCCGAGGCCCTGCTCGACGATCCGGGCGTGGACGCCGTGGTCATTGCCAGCCCCACCCGCACGCACCGCCCGCTGGCCGTCGCCGCCGCCCTTCGCCGCAAGCCGACCTTCTGCGAGAAGCCGCTCGCGCTCACTCTGCCGGAGGCCCTCGAGATCCGCGCCGCCGTCGAGAAGGCCGGCCACTTCTTCCAGATGGGCTTCATGCGCCGCTTCGACCCCGGCTACGCCGCGGCGCGGCGCCAGGTCGCGGAAGGCGTCATCGGCACGCCCGTCGTGTTCAAGTCCACCTCCCGCGACCCGCACCGGACGACGCTCGAATACGCCGATCCGCGCAGCAGCGGCGGGATGATCCTGGACATGGGCATCCACGATTTCGACCTGGCCCGCTGGTTCATGGGCGAGGTGCGCACGGTGCACGCCATCGGCGGCACGCTCGCCTACCCGGAGCTGAAGACGGTGGGCGACCTCGACAACGCGATCGTGAGCCTGATCTTCGCGGACGGCCGCCTGGGCGTGGTGGACCTGAGCCGCAACGGCGTCTACGGCTACGACATCCTGACCGAGCTGCTCGGCACCGCGGGCGCCCTGCGCATCGGCTGGCTGCGCTACACGCCGGTGATGGTGATGACCGAGAAGAAGGTGGCTCACGACACCATACCGCACTTCATGCAGCGGTTCGCCGAGGCCTATCCCGCCCAGCTCTCGGACTTCGCGGGCAACGTCCTCCACGGCCGGCCGCCCTCCGTGACGCTGGCGGACGGCGTCGAGGCGCTGCGCGTGGCGCTCGCCGCCACGCGGTCGTACCAGACCGGCCAGCCCGTCGAGGTGGCCTCGGTCGCCTGAGGGGGAGCCGCCCACGTCGACGGTGCGCCGCCCGGGTCGCGCGTGCGCGCGAGCCCGCCTTCGGTTACGCTCCGGCGTTTCGGAGAGGTGGAGGCCCACATGAACTGGCGACCGTTGCTCGCGCTGGCCCTGCTCGGCCCCGCGCCGGTCCGCGCCCAGCCGGCTGTCGAGACACCCGAGCCCGGCTACCGCGAAGCGGTCGCCGCCGCCACCACCGAGCCGCGGTTCCTCTCGCCCTGGGTGGCCGACCTGCCCGATCACCCGACCGTGCCGTCGCCGAAGGATTACCTCGGCCACATCGCGGGCGCGCCCGGCGAGCTGTCGCGGACGCCCAGGATCTACGGCTACTACCGTGCGCTGGCCGCGGCTTCCGACCGGGTGAAGGTGGAGGTCATCGGAAAGACGGAGGAAGGCCGCGACATCCTGCTGGTCTTCGTGGGCGACGCGGCCAGCCTGCGCGACCTGGAGCGCTACCGCCACGATGGGGCGGCGCTGGCCGACCCGCGCCGCACCGACGAAGCGGCGATGGAGCGGATCGTGGCCACCACCAAGCCCCTCTACATGCTGCACGGAGGGCTGCATTCGACGGAGACGGGCAGCCCCGAGATGCTCATGGAGCTGGCCTACCGCCTCGCCGTGTCTGACGTCCCGCACATCCGCCTCATCCGCGACCGGCTGATCGTGCTCATCAATCCCGTGGCGGAGCCCGATGGCCGCGACCGCGCCGTGGAGTGGTACTACCGCCACCTCAAGGGCCGGACCGATTTCGACGACCTGCCGCCGCGGACGCCGCCCTACTGGGGCAAATACGTGTTCCACGACAACAACCGCGACGGCGTGCAGCGCAAGCTGGCCCTGACCCGCGCCACGCAGGACGCCTTCCTGAAGTGGCATCCGGTGGTGGTGCACGACCTGCACGAGTCCATCCCCCTGCTCTCCATCTGGACGGGCACCGGACCCTACAACGTGAACCTCGACCCCATCGCCACGTCCGAATGGCACGCCATAGCCTTCCACGAGGTCACCACCCTCACCGGGTTCGGCATGCCCGGCGTGTGGACCTACGGCTTCGGCGAGGGCTGGGCGCACATCTACGCCGACTCCGTGGCCATGAACCACAATGCAATCGGGCGCGGGTACGAGACCTTCGGCAACACGACCGCGGACACGGTGGAGCGCGTGCTCGACCCCGAGCGCGAGCGCTACACGGGCAAGCCGGTGACGGAGCCCGACTGGTACCGCACCTCCCCCCCGCCGAAGAGGTTCCGCTGGTCGCTGCGCAACAACACGAACTACATGCAGACGGGCGTGCTCGCCGCCCTGCAGTACGCCGGGCTGCACGGCCAGGACATGCTGCGGCGGTTCTGGCGCCGCGGGCACAACGCGGTCCAGCGCGGGCGAACGGACAAGCCCTACGCGATCGCGATCCCGGAGAAGCAGGACGACGCGCGCCGCCTGGCGGAGATGGTCAACCTGCTTCGCGCGCACGGCATCGAGGTCCATCGCGCGCGGGAGGCGTTCAAGGTGGCGGAGGGCGACTACCCCGCGGGCACGTACCTGGTTCGCCTCGACCAGCCGTACCGCGGCTACGCCCTCGACCTGCTCACCCCGCAGAAGTACCCGGCCGACAAGGCGCCGTACGAGCCCTACGACGACGTCGCCTGGGCGCTGCCCGTGGCCCTGGGCGTCGAGGTGAAGACGATCGGCGACGAATCGGTGCGGGCGGTGAGCGCGGCGCTGGTGGCCGAGCCCCTCGTCCCCACCGGCCGCGTGAGCGGCGACGGAGGGTTCTACCTCGTGCGCGACACGGGCCAGGAAGCGCTGCTGGCCGCGCGCGTGCGGCTCGGCCGCTTCAAGGTGGAGGCGGCGGAGAAGCCGTTCTCGGCGGGAGGCGTGGACTACCCCGCCGGGTCCTGGGTGATGGCCGCGCAGCCCGACCTGCGCGCGGCGCTGGACGGCGTGGCCCGCGACCTCGCGCTCGAGGTCACGGCCGTGGCGGCCGCGCCCGACGTGCCGCGCCACGCGCTGGACCTGCCGCGCCTGGCCCTGCTGCAGGCCTGGGACGATACCGAGTCGGCCGGCTGGCTGCGCATGGTGTTCGACGACGAGAAGGTCCCCTACACCCTGATCATGGACGAGGACGTGCGCCGCGGCGGCCTGCGCGCGCGGTTCGACGTGATCGTGTACCCCAACACCTACTCGAGCCTGAAGGAGATCGTGACCGGCATGGACCCGCGTCACGGGCCGCTGGCCTACACGAAGACCACGGAGTTCCCCAGCCACGGCACGCCGACCTCCTCCCCCGACATCACGGGCGGGTTCACCTGGGCCGGCATAGGGCACCTCGAGCAGTTCGTCCGCGCGGGCGGCGTGCTGGTCACGCTGGGCGGGGCCTCCACCCTGGTCCTCGACGGGGGGATCGCGCGCGACGTGGGGCGGGCGCGCGTCTCGGGCGTCTCCACCCCGGGCAGCGAGCTGCGGGCCCGCTTCCGCCGCCCGGATCACCCGCTCGCCTACGGGTACCCGGAGCAGACCTCGGTCTTTCGCGAGGACCGGCCGCTCTACACGGTGCGGCGCGCGGACGAGGGGCGGATCGTGATGCAGTGGGGGACGGAGCTGCCGACCGACGAGGACGAGGAGAGCGACGAGAGCGACGAGGGCGACGGCTCGAAGAAGGAGGCACTGGTGGTGAGCGGCGGGATCAAGGGCGCCTCCGAGGTGGAGGGCAAGCCCGCCATCCTCGACATCCCCACCGGGCAGGGGCGCGTCGTCGCCTTCGACTTCGATCCCATCCACCGCTACCAGACGCAGTCGGACTTCCGCCTGGTCTGGAACGCGATCTTGAACTGGAACGACCTGCCGCCGGTGCCCTGAGGCGGCATCCGGCGATCGTTCACTTCCAGTCGAGGCTGAGGCGGCCACCGATGCGGGCCACGGCCACGTCGAGCCGCCGGGTCGCGCCGGGCGCGAACGTCCCGGAGATCCGGGACGTCTTCACGTTGTCGTCCCACCTCACCTGCACCGTCACCTCGTGGCGGCCGGGGGGGAGCGCCAGCACCTCCTGGACCACGCCCCGGCGCAGCTTCAGCGCGAGGATCCGGCGCGTGGCCTGGGCGCCGAAGTCCTCGTCGAAGACGGGGGCGCCGTCCACCCAGATCTGCAGGTTGCCGCGGCACAGGTGGTGCTCGAACTCGATGGCGAGGCGCCCGGGCTCGCGCGCGTCCGGCGACGGTGACGGATCGGCTCCGCTCTCGGCCTCCGCGCCGGGAGCAGGCTGCGCATCCGCCGGCTCATCGCCGAGCGCGGCGAGGGTGGGCGCCACCACCGCGGCCGCCGGCGAAGGCACGGGCGGGGGCGCGGCGGGCGCCGGCGCGGGCGGTCGCGCGCCGGCATCGTCGCTCCAGAGCGTCTCCGCTTCCTGGACCACGGCCGCCTGTCGGACGGCCGCGACGATGCGCCGCCAGAAGCGCGCGTCGCCCGGGCGCACGTAGAAGTAGACGGCCGTGGTCGCGGCCAGGAGCGCGACGAGCACGAGCCGCGTCCGCCAGGGCCTCCGCCGCACGGGCCGGGCCGCGGCCACCGGCGCGGGCGGCCGCGCCGGCGGCATCCCGGCGGTGGAAACGAGGGTGCCCTCGCCGGCCTCCGGCGCCGTCCAGCCGCCGCGGTGGCGGGGGGGGCGGCCGGCCAGGACGTCCTCGACGTCCTCCGCCATCATTCGCCCATCTCCGTAGCGGTCGCCGGGGTCCTTGGCCATGGCCCGCGCGACGACGTACTCGGCGTCGGCCGGGATCTCCCGTCCGATCTCGGCGAGCGGCTTCGCGTGCTGATAGGCGACGCGGGTCAGGATGCCCGGCACGTTGGGCGCCTCGAACGGGGGCCGGCCGGCCAGCAGCAGGTAGGCCACGGAGCCGAGCGAGAACAGGTCGGTGCGCGCGTCCACCGGCTGTCCCAGCGCCTGTTCGGGCGACATGTAGAGCGGCGTGCCGAAGAACTGGCCGGGCGAGGTGTAGTTCGACGCCTCCAGCTTGGCGATGCCGAAGTCCATGATCTTCGGTTCGCCCGAGGGCAGGACCATGATGTTGGCCGGCTTCACGTCGCGGTGGATGACGCCTTGCGCGTGCGCGTAGCGCAGCGCGTCGGCCACCCGGCCCACCAGGCGCAGCGCGTCGCGCCATTCGAGCGGCCCCTCGGCCACGCGGTCGGCCAGGGTGCGGCCCTGGAGGTGCTCGAGGGCGATGTAGAGCATTCCCTGCGCGGCGTCCCGGCCGACGTCGTGCACGACCACGATGCCCGGGTGGGCGAGGCGGGCCGCGATGCGGGCCTCGGCCAGGAAGCGGCGCTCGAAGTCCTCGCGCTCCCGGTCGGTGGGCGCCAGGGCGAGGCGGATGGTCTTGAGCGCGATGGTGCGGCCCAGCGCGGGGTCGTGGGCCTCGTAGACCACGCCCATCATGCCGCGGCCGAACTCCCCGCGGATCTCGTAGCGCCCGATCCGGGCGGGCTGGGTGGGTCCCTCCAACGGGGCGTTATGCTCTCACGGAATACGGAATCCGGCGCGGTCGCTCAGGGAAGGATCTCGCGCAGCGTCCGGCCGTCCTGCTCGGGGTAGTCGAGGCCGAGCAGGGCGCCGAGCGTGGGCGCGACGTCCTCGGGCCCGCTCTCGGCGTCGTAGGTGCCGGGCGGCACGCCCGCGCCCATGAACACCACCGGCACGTGGCGGTCGTAGTCGTGGACGGTGCCGTGGGTCGTCCCGCCCAGGTAGGAGCTCACGTAGACGTACGGCTTGAGCCGCGTCACGAGGTGCGCGCTGCGCGGCTGGAAGAACGCGTTGCGGAAGAGCGGGAACTCGGGGTCGTCCGCGGGCGGCTCGCCGAGCAGGTCCGCGTGCGTGTAGACGCGGTCCACGAGGCCGCTCTCCATCAACCCGTCGATCACCGCCTTCTCGACCTCGGCCCGATGGCGCCGCTGCCGGCCCAGCGCGTCGAGGTCCAGGTAGACGTTCGGACCGTCCCAGGTCGCGACGAGCCCGGTGGCGCCGGGAAAGCGCGCCTGCAGGGCGGCCTCGACCGGCTTGCGCAGCTCGTCCGGACCGGCGCGCCGGGCGGCCACGCCCCGCGCCTGCAGCACTTCCACCAGCGGGAGCACGCCGTGGTCGGCGGAGAGCGCCACCAGCACGCGCGAGAGTCCCACTCTGCGGTCCAGCTCGTCGAAGAGCTGCTGCAACGCGCGGTCGACCCGCAGGAGCTGGTCCATCAGCTCCTGGCTGTCCGGACCGTAGGTGTGGCCGATCGAATCGGTGGCCGAGAGCCCGACGGCCAGCAGGTCCGTGTCGTCGTCCGCGCCCAGACCGTGGGCGGAGATCGCCGCGAGGGCCGCCGCCAGGACGATCTCGTCCGCGAACGGCGTGCGGCGCAGGTCGTCGTAGTAGAGGTCTTCGGGCGGCCGGCCGCGGATCGCGTGGGGGAACACCGTGTCCTCGCTGTCCCATTCGCCCTTGACGTCGTCCGGCCCCGCGTACTTCAGGTACACGGCTTCGTCGGCCAGGAGCCGCGTCCACTTCCGGGTGGCATACCCGTCCGGCAGCTTGCGCTCGTTGAAGGCGGTGAGCCAGGCGGGGGGCTCGGGCATGTAGTAGGTGCTGGTCACCATGGCCCCGCCCGTGCCGTACCAGTAGGCCGCGTCGGCGCGGTGTCCCCCCATGAGGATGGCCGAACGGTCCTTGCCCGCCACCCCCACCACGCGCGAGCGCGGCGAGTGCCTCTTCAGCACGTCCCCGAGGGTGAAGCCGATGAAGTTCCGCGGAGAGGCGCTCCGCCCGCGGCCTCCCACGGCCGCGTGGACGGGGTCGTCCACCACGTTCATGATCCGGCGGCTGACCGAGTCGTACCAGTCGTTGCCCACGATGCCGGAGTGCTTCGGGCTGCGGCCGGAGAGGAACACGGAATGGCCGGGGCCCGTCTCGGTGCAGGCATGGCGGAAACGCGCGTTGCGGAACACCGCGCCGCGTTCCCGCAGGGTCTTCAGGCCGCCGGTATACAGGGGCGCGAAGCGCGTGAGGTAGTCGAACCGCATCTGGTCCACGGAGAGGGCGAGCACGAGGCGTGGCCGCTCGGCGGCCGCCTCGAGGGCGGGGGCCGGGCTCCGCACGCCGAAGCCGGCGAGGCCGCAGGTGAGAAGGAGGAGCCAGGCCCGGCGTGGTGAGAAGCGCATCGAGAGTCCTTTTCCGTGAGAGGTTCCCGTACCGTACCGGACGCCGCCCGCCACCGCAAACCTGGCCGCCGATTGACTCGGACCGGGTCGCGGCCGCATGGTTCGAACGGTGCCCATGCCCGGGGCGTTCGCCGGCCTGGTCCTCGCGGGCTCGCTGCCCTGCCCGGGAGGGGAGTCGGTCGCTCGCATCGACATCGTCCGCCACGAGATCTTCGACGCCCGCGGCGCCGATCTCTCCTGGCCGTTCCGTCTGGCCAACCGGCTTCACGCCTTGACCCGCGAGGACGTGATCCGCCGCGAGGTGCTCCTCGATCCCGGCGGCTGCCTCGACGGCGAGGCGCTGGCGCAGACCGAGCGGAACCTCCGCCGGCTGGGCTTCCTGCGCGACGCCCGCGTGGACACGGTCAGGGACGAAGAGGTGGACGCGCCCGGCGTGGACGTGCGCGTCTCGACGTTCGATACGTGGACCACCGCGCCCGAGCTGCGCTTCGCGAAGGTCGGCAACCGGGTGGTGTGGACCGCCGGCGTCTCCGAGAAGAACCTTCTGGGTGGCGGCCAGCAGGTCGAAGTCTCCCGTCGCTCCGACCTCGACCGCGACCAGACCGTCTTCTCCGTCCGCGACTCCCGCCTGGGCGGCTCGCGCGTCCGCGGGGCCGCTTCCTACTCCGACCGCAGCGACGGGCGCCGCGTGGAGGTGGACCTGGGACGGCCGTTCTTCGCGCTGAGCGCGGCCTGGTCCTTCGGGGCGCGGCTCGAGGCCTTCGACCAGCGCGACGCCGTGTACCACGGCGCGGAGCGGGTGGCCGAGCTGAGGCACGTCGCGCGGTGGCTGGAGCTGGAGGGCGCGCGGGCCGTGCGGCGGACCGAGTCCAGCGCGTTGCGGCTGCACTTCGCCTACCGGCACCGCAAGGACGACGTGGCAGGCGACCCGCGTCGCTTCGGCATCGTGGAGGCGGGCCTCAGCCTGGCGGAGCACCGCTTCCAGCGCCTGACGCACGTGAACCGCTTCGAGCGGGCCGAGGACTTCAACCTCGGCCACCAGCTCACGGCCGCCCTGGCCGTCTCGACGCCGGCCCTGGGCGGCGAAGAGGGCAACGTGCTCTTCGTCTCGGCGTCCGAGAGGAAGGGGCTCGACCTCGGTCCCGGCCGGTTCGTGGTCGGACAGGCGGGTTGGGCCGGACGGTACCGCCGGGGGCGCTGGGAGAACGCGATCGGCGAGGTGCGACTCGACGGCCTGGCGCGGCTCGGGACGCGCGGGCTGATGCTGGCCACGGCCCGTCATCGCCATGGCCGGAACCTCGACCCGGAAGTGCAGCTCACGGTGGGCGCCCACAACGGGCTCCGCGGCTACCCGGTCCATCAGTGGGTGGGGACCCGTTCCCTGCTGCTCGCGGCCGAGGCGAGGCTCTTCGTGGCCGACGACGTCAAGCAGCTCGCGTCGTTCGGTCTCGCGGCCTTCACCTCCGGCGGATACGCCTGGCCGGCAGGGCGCGCGGTGGCGCTGCGCGACCTGCGCGGAGACGTGGGCGTGGCGCTGCTGGTCGGCCGCAACCGGCTGACGGCCAACCGGCCAGGCGTGCGCTTCGACCTGGCCTATGCGTTCAACCCCGCCCCCGGCCGGGGCCGCTGGCTTCTCTCGGTCGGCTCGAGCTTCGGGTTCCTGGACTGAGCCGGTATGCCTACGGTTTCGGGATGTGGAGCGTCTTGCTGATCATCAGCGAGCCGGAGAGCACGAAGAGGAGCGCCAGCGGGTGGAGGTCGTACGGGCCGATCCCGACCACGCCCAGGGGCAGGAGGGGCCCGATCCGGCCGCGCCACGCCAGCACGACGAGCAGCAGCACGAGGACGGTGCTCGTGGGAATGGGCGTCCCCTCGAAGTAGCGGACCTTGCCCGTGCCCCCGGAGAGGCTCTCCGCCGTCACGTTGTAGCGCGCGAGCCGGCTGATCCCGCAGGCGGTGAAATACAGCAGGCACAGCGCGTCCCAGAGGCCCGTCATGCCCACCGCGTAGGCCAGGCACGCGGGCGCGACGCCGAAGCTGACGACGTCGGCCAGGGAATCCAGCTCGCGTCCCATGGCCGAGGACGTGTGCCGCCAACGGGCGATGCTCCCGTCCATCACGTCGAAGACGAGGGCCGCCAGCACGAGCAGGCCGGCCGCGTAGACCTTGCCCGTGGCGGCTTCGCGCACGTGGTCCATGGCCAGGAAGATGGCGGCCGTCCCGCTGCAGCCGTTCGCGATGGTGAAGACGTCCGCGAGATGGAAGTCGCGGATCATCGAGAAGTGCCGGCCGCGGCCGCTCTCGCTCACGCGAGCATTGTATCGGTGGGAACGCCCGAGCGGCGGCCGCCGAGCGCGCCCGGGTTGCGGTGATTCAACCTTGTGCGCCCTCGGCCGGTCCAATCCGTTAACCGGCCAGACTCGGTCGGGCCAGGAGGAACTCGGGAATGACGAAACTCATCGGTTTGGTGGCGGGCGCGGCCCTGGCCGGCGGGGCGGCCTTTGCGCTGGCCCAGCAGGACCCGGCGGAGGAAGGCGGCCGGCGCGGCCGCGAAGGCCGGAGCGCGGCCTCGTTCATCGAGCGGTACGACACGGACAAGGACGGCAAGGTGGACGCGCAGGAGCTGGAAGCCGGGCGCGCCGCGCGGAAGCAGGAGCGGGAAGCCCGGATGCTGGAGCGGTTCGACGCCAACAAGAACGGCGTGCTCGATCCGGAGGAGAAGTTGGCCGCGCGCAAGCAGTTCCGCGGCCGCCGGGGCGGCCCTGACGGCCGCGGCCACGGACAGCGGATGCTGGAGCGGTTCGACGCCAACAAGAACGGCGTGCTGGACCCCGAGGAGAAGGAAGCGGCCAAGGCCGATCGCCAGCAGCGCCGGGCGGAGTTCATCAAGCGCTTCGACACCAACGGCGACGGCCAGCTCGACGAGACCGAGCTCCAGGCCGCCCGCAAGGAGTTCCCCGGCCGCGGTCACCGTGGCCACGAGGGCGAGCCGAAGTAGGCACCATCCGTCGTGGGAAGCGTGGCCGGGGGCTCGCCGCCCCCGGCCGTTTCCCTTCTAGTTAGAGGCCGGCCAGGCGGGCGCGCTCGAGGCGGTTCAGCACCCGGAGTGCGCCGGCGCTCACCGCCGCCGGGCCAGCCATCCGCGCGCGCCGCCTCCTTGCGCGGTTGGCCACCGCGCGCCCGCGCGGGTTCCGGACCGCTCGCAGAGGTTACGCGCCGCGCCTCTCGATATTCCGACGGCTCACGGCAGTAGGGGATATACTCCCTGATTCGGCGTACGTCCGGTGCTCGAAGCGGAGCGCTCAGCACTCCCAGCGCGCAGCGAGGAGCACCGCGTCGCGGAATGACGAGGAGGTGCCATGCAGAGGGGCGGCTGGAACCAGGGTCCGATCGACATCGGCGGACAGACCGTGCAGCTCAAGCTGCCGCAGATGCCGAAGATGCCGCCGCGGACGGGGCGCATCCTGATCGGTGTCGTGGCCGCGCTGGTGCTGTTCATGAGCGGGTACTACCAGGTGGAGCCCGACGAGGTGGGCGTGGTGCAGCGCTTCGGCGCCTACGTGCGCACCACGGACCCCGGCCCGCACCTGAAGATCCCGTTCGCCGAGCGCGTGACCAAGGTGCCCGTCCAGCGGCAGCTCAAGATGGAGTTCGGCTTCCGCAGCGCGGTCACCGGCGGGCGCTCGCAGTTCAGCGCCACGCCCGAGACGCTCGCGGAGGCGGTCATGCTCACGGGCGATCTCAACGTGGCCGTGGTGGAGTGGATCGTCCAGTTCCGGATCAGGGAAGCGCGCGCGTTCCTCTTCAACGTGCGCGACGTCCCGGAAACGTTCCGGTACATGTCCGAAGCCGCCATGCGCCAGGTGGTGGGCGACCACAGCGTGGACGAGGTGCTCACCATCGGACGCGAGGCCATCGCCCTGCTGGCCAAGGAAGAGTTGCAGCGGCTGTGCAACCTGTACGAGATCGGGATCGAGGTGCAGCAGCTCGTGCTCCAGGACGTCAACCCCCCCGACCCCGTGAAGCCCGCCTTCAACGAGGTGAACCAGGCCATCCAGGAGAAGGAGCGCGCCATCAACGACGCCTGGGCCGAATACAACAAGGCCGTGCCGCGGGCGCGCGGCGAGGCCGAGCAGGCCATACGCGCGGCCGAGGGCTACGCGGTGGAGCGGGTCAACAATGCGCAGGGCGACGCCAGCCGCTTCGAGGCCTTCTACGAGGAGTACCGAAAGGCGCCGGCGGTCACGCGCAAGCGCATCTATCTCGAGACGATGGGCACGCTCATCCCGAAGGCGGGCCGCAAGCTCGTCCTCGACGAGAACGCGCGCGGCATCCTGCCCCTCCTGCAGCTGGAAGGGGCCCGGGCGGAGGTGAAACAGTGAAGCGCATGGTCCTGATGTTCGTGGGAGCGGCCGCCCTCCTGCTGCTCTTCTCCTCGATCTACACGGTCTCCGAGACCGAGCAGGTGATCCTCGTGCAGTTCGGACGTCCGGTGGGCGGCGTGGTGAGCGATCCCGGCCTTCACGTGAAGGTGCCGTTCGTCCAGACCATCCACCGGTTCGACAAGCGCTGGCTGGAGTTCGACGGCGACGCCAACGAGATCCCCACCAAGGACAAGAAGTACATCTGGGTGGACTGCTACGCCCGCTGGCGCATCGCCGACCCGCTGCGCTTCTACCAGGCGGTGCGCGACGAGCGCGGCGGGCGGAGCCGGCTCGACGACATCGTGGACGGCGAGACGCGCAACGCCGTGGCCTCGTTCGACCTCATCGAGATCGTGCGCTCCTCCAACCGCGACTTCGAGCGCACGGAGGAGCTGGAGGGGATCGGGTCGGCGGAGGCCCTGGTCAAGATCGCCAGCGGCCGGAACAAGATCTCGGCCATCGTCCTGGAGAAGGCGGCGAAGATCACGCCCGAGTTCGGCATCGAGCTGGTGGACCTGCGCTTCAAGCGCATCAACTACGTGGACAGCGTCCAGCAGAAGGTCTTCGAGCGCATGATCTCCGAGCGCAAGCGCATCGCGGAGCGGAGCCGCTCCGAGGGCCAGGGCCGGGCGGCGGAGATCCGCGGCCAGAAGGAGCGCGACATGCTCTCCGCCAGCTCCGCCGGCTACAAGAGCGCGCAGGAGATCAAGGGCGGCGCGGACGCGCAGGCCACCACCATCTATGCGCGCGCCTACGGCCGCGACGTCGACCTCTACCAGTTCACGAAGTCCATGGAGACGCTCAACGCGAGCCTGGACGACAAGGCCACGCTGATCCTGTCCACGGACTCGGAGCTGCTGAGGTACCTCAAAGACGCGGGGGGCCGGTAGACACCGGCCGCCCCAGCAGCAGCACCAGCGCGGCCAGCACGGCGTAGCCCGCGGCCCAGTGGTAGGGCACGCGCGCGCCCAGGAGCGCGTCCGACCACGGCACGTACACCCCGCCCGAGGGCAGGGCGGAGTGGATGAGGCCGAACAGCGAGAGCGCCGCCGCGATGGACAGGACCACGGCCGTGGCGCGGATGCGGTGGTCGATCAGGAACGCGAGCGCCGCCCCCCACAGCATCGCGGTCAGGATGAAGCCGTGGGCCAGGAGCACGAACACGCCGAACCCTTCCACGAAGCCGGCGGGCATGGTCAGCGTCTCGGCCACGCGATGGGGCTCGAGCGCCGAGGAGGCGAGCAGCGGGTTCACCTTGTCGAGCGTGATGAGCACGAGCTGGGCCACGGAGGGGAAGATGGCGAAGCAGACCGCGGGGGCGTGCGGCGCCGGGCTCTCGTGGAACGCCTGGGCCACGATGTCGAAGGCCACGAAGATGAGGATGGGCGCCAGGCAGGAGATCGGCAGCAACATGGCCAGGAACGGGATGTAGCCCAGGATCCCCCCCAGGCCGACGAAGAGCCCGGTGGCCAGCGTATAGGCCGCGCGGCCGCCCATGTCCTTGTAGGCGGGATGGCCGATGTAGGGTGTGGTCTGGGAGACGCCGCCGCACACGCCGGCCACGAGCGTGGAGAACGCTTCCGTGAGCAGGATCGAGCGCGTCTTGTAGTCGTCGCCCGCCAGCCTCGCGCTCTCGGTGACGTTGATGCCGCCGATGACGGTCAGGATCGCGAACGGGATGGCCACCGGCAGGTACTGGCCGAGCGCGGCGGGCAGGCCGGCCACGAATCCCAGCGTGGGCACCGGGAACCCGATGGGGAAGTCGAGGGGAGGCCACACGAGCGGCCGCTGCAGCAGGCCCAACCCCCCGAGCACGTAGTAGACGGCGGCGCCCGCGGCCACGGAAGCGACCACGCCCGGGACGCCGAAGGGCAGGCGCAGGCGCGCGATGAGGCTGTAGAAGATCAGCCCCAGCGAGACGAAGCCCACGACCGGTTCGGCGAGGATGTCCGCGAGCTGCAAGACGCCCATGAGCGCGATGCCCACGCCGGCCAGGGAGCCGAGCAGGCCCGCCTTGGGGACCGCGCGCTGGATCGCCCCGCCCACGAACGACATGCCGAGCTTGAACAAGCCGATCAGGATCATGCACGCCATCCCGACTTGCCAGGCGAAGACGCCGGCTTCGTTCTCGGGCAGGCGCGTCTTCGCCGACAGGTACGCCGGACCGAGGACGGCGAAGGCCATCCCGATCGTGCTCGGCGCGTCGAGGCCGAGCGGCATGGCGGTGACGTCGCTGCGCCCCTCGCGCCGGGCCAGGCGGAACGCCATCCACGTGTAGACGAGGTCGCCCACCAGCACGCCGAGGGCGGTGCCGGGGAACATGCGCGTGTAGACGAGGTCGCGGGGGAAGCCGAAGACGCCGATGAGGATCCCGGCCAGGATCACCAGGTTCATCACGTTGTCGAGCATGAGGCCGAAGAAGGCGTTGAGGTCGCCCGGCGCCGCCCAGCGGTAGGGGGTGGGGGCGCCCGGCGGCGGGGCGGGGGCGGTGGTGCGGGTGGCCAAGCGGGGCCGATCGTACGCGAGAATGGGGCGGATGCGGATCGCGGTCTTCGGCGCGGGCGGCGTGGGCGGCTACTTCGGTGGCCGGCTGGCCCAGGCCGGCGAGCCGGTCGTCTTCATCGCGCGCGGCGCGCACCTCGCCGCCCTGCGCGAGCGCGGCCTGCGCGTGGACAGCGTGGCCGGGGACTTCACCTTGTCTCCGCCGGTCGAGGCCACCGACGACCCCGCCTCCGCGGGCACGGTGGATGCCGTGCTCGTCTGCGTGAAGGCCTGGCAGGTCCCGGAGGCGGCGCGGGCGCTCGTCCCCATGCTGCGCGACGACAGCTTCGTCGTGCCGCTGGAGAACGGTGTCGAGGCCGCCGATCAGCTCGGGGCGCAGGTGGGCGCGGCGCGCGTGCTGGGCGGGCTCTGCCGGATCGTCAGCTTCGTGGCCGGACCCGGCCACATCCGGCACGCGGGTGCTCTGCCGCGCGTGGAGTTCGGGGAGCGCGACGGCCGCCCGAGCCCGCGCGTCGGCCTTCTGCGCGCCGCTTTCGAGCGCTGTGCGGGCGTGTCGGTGGGGACCCCGCCGGACATCGAGGAAGCACTCTGGGAGAAGTTCCTCTTCATCGCGCCGTTCAGCGCGGTGGCCGCTCTCACGCGCCTGCCCGCGGGCGTGGTGCGCGGCGTGCCGGAGACGCGCCGGCTGCTCGAGGACGCGATCCGCGAGGTGCTGGCCGTGGCGCGCCGTCGAGGCGTGGCGCTCCCGGACGAGGCGGTGGCGCGCACGCTCGCGTACGTGGACGGGCTGCCGGAGGACGCGACCGCATCCATGCAGCGGGACATCCTCGAGGGCCGCCGCTCGGAGCTCGACGCCCAGACCGGCACCATCGTCCGGCTGGGACGCGAGATGGGCGTCAGCGTGCCCGTGAGCGAGTTCCTCTACGCGTGCCTGCTCCCGCTGGAGCTCCTGGCCCGGGGGCGCGCCGGCTGAGAGGAGTAATATCTCGCCACCGTGCTCGGGCGCACCGTCAAGCACTATCGCATCGAGGACACGCTCGGCAAGGGCGGCATGGGCGTCGTCTACCGCGCCGTGGACACGCGCCTGGAGCGCCCGGTCGCGCTGAAGTTCCTGCCCGCCGAGTTCACCCGCGACCCCGAGCGCAAACGCCGCTTCTTCCAGGAGGCGCGCGCGGCCGGCGCGGTCAACCATCCGGCCATCGCGCAGGTCTACGACGTGGACGAGGAGGAGGGCGCCGCCTTCATCGTCATGGAGCTGGTGGCGGGGAAGACGGTGCGGAGGCTGGTGGAGAACCGCGAGCTGGACCTGCTCGGCGCCCTGGAGATCGGCGGTCAGGTGGCGGCGGGGCTCGCCCGCGCCCACGAGGCCGGCATCGTGCACCGCGACATCAAGGCCGAGAACATCATGGTGACGCCGGACGGGCACGCCAAGATCCTGGACTTCGGCCTGGCCAAGCTGCTCGAGCCGCCCGGCGGCGCCCGCGACGCGCCGTCGGCCGAGGACATCTCCCACCTCGAGACGCTGGCCCGCACGCAGGCGGGGATGGTGCTGGGCACGCTGCGCTACATGAGCCCCGAGCAGGCGCGCGGACTGGCCGTCGACCACCGCAGCGACATCTTCTCGCTGGGCATCGTCCTCTACGAGATGGTGACGGGCCAGCCGCCCTTCACCGGTGGCTCCCCGGTGGACACGTTGCATGCCATCGCCTTCGAGGAGACGCGTCCGGTGACCGCGCTCAAGGCCAACCTCCCGCCGAGCCTGCAGCGCGTGATCGGCCGCTGCCTGCGCAAGCGCCGAGAGGACCGCTACCCGGACGCACGGGAGCTGGCCGCCGACCTCAAGGCCGTGCAGCGCGAGGTGGAGAGCGGCATCTCGGGGGCGACCCCCTTGAAGGCGCGCCTCGAAGGCGCCCTGCGCTCCTTGCGTCACGCCACGCCCGGCACCTGGTTCGTCCCGGCCATGTCCGCCGCGGTCGTCGCCATCGTGCTGCTCGTGATCCTGCGGCCCGAGGCCTGGCCTCCCCTGGTTTTCGGGGTGGGCCTGCCCGCCCTGTTCATCTACCGGCGCTTTCGCCACCGGCGCCGCCACATGCTGCGCAAGTTCACGGCCAAGGTCCAGAAGCTGCCGGAGGTGCGGATGGTCTCGGTGTCCGGCGACCACGTGACCGTGGTCGCGGACAAGGCCCTGGCCAAGACCTACGTGCGCGTGAACGCGCTCATGGACTCCGTCAACACGAACATGTTCTTCGGCGAGCCGTTCACGGTGACCGTCCGCGACGACGTCTCATTCGACGAGACGCGCGCCCTCCTCACCGGATCCGACGTGCTGTTCGTGCGTGACGAGGGGTAGATCGCCGGTCCATACCTTCTCCAGACGCATCCACGATTCCGGACGCGCGCGACATGCCATCGCTGTTGCCTCTACGCGATGAGAGAGCAGGGCGCGAGGCGCTTTCCCGGGGTGAAAACTCCCGTGATCGCGCTCACGTCTCGCGAGATATTCCGCGTCGCTGCGGCCGCGGATCGGATCGAATCAGCTCCCCCCTCCGCCCGTCCCCGGCTCCCGCGGCTCGTTCACCAGGTGCACGGTGCGGGTGGGGAAGGCGAAGCTCGTCCCCGCCTTCTCCACCACCTCCATGAACCCGA
>DATKEG010000257.1:0-9057 GCA_035544515.1 Vicinamibacteria bacterium
CGATCAGGCGGTCCACGCACCCGGCCGCCCGCGCCGCCTGCAGCGTGTGCGCGAGGAGCGGGCAGTCCCCCAGCCGCTTGATGTTCAGGTAGGGCACGGGGTCGGTGCCGCCTCGCGCGGGGACGATGGCCAGCACGCGGAAACCGTCCTTCATGGCGCCGGCCTCGTCACCGTCACACCATGTCCCAGGTGATCGTCGTGTCCTCCGGGATGTCCACCCTGGCCACGCGGCCCACGACCAGGTCGAGGTGCTTGGCGCCGATGCCCGTGCCCGGGCGCTTGTAGGTGAGCATGGCGCGCGTGATCGTGGCCCCGCGGGGGATGGGGACGGCCGAGGTGACGCTGCGCCGCGCGAAGAGGAAGGCGTCCTTCTCCAGCGGCTCCAGCCCCTTGGTCCCGGAGCCCAGCGCCTTCTCCACCGTCCGGATGCCCGCCACCATGGCCCGGGCCTCGGCGGGATCCACCGAGAGGTGATGGTCGGGCGAGCCGGGCAGCGCCTTGTCCACCGTGTAGTGCTTCTCCACGATGGCGGCGCCGAGCGCGACCGCGGCCTGGGGCACGCTGATGCCGAGCGAGTGGTCCGAGAGCCCGACCGGCACCTCGGGGAACGCGCGCATGAGGTGCTCCATCATGCGCAGGTTGATGCCCTCGGGCGGGCAGGGGTACTTGAGCGTGCAGTGCAGCAGCGCGACCTCCTCGTTCCCGGCGCGCCGGCACACCGCAAGCGCCTCCTCGACCTCCCCCAGCGTGGACGTGCCCGTGGAGAGGATCATGGGCCGGCCGATTCGCGCCGCCCGCTCGATGAGCGCGTGGCAGGTCAGGTCCGCGGAGGCGATCTTGAACGCGGGGACGTCGCAGGCGGCCAGGAGGTCCACCGCCTCGTCGTCGAAGGGAGTGGAGAAGGCCGTGATGCCGGCCTGCCGCGCGTGTGCGAGCAGCGCGCGGAAGTCGCGGTCGGACAGCTTGTCGAGCCGGTCGAAGGTATCCCACTGCGAGCCCCGGGGGTCGTCCTCCTCCACCCAGTACCGCGGCGCCACGCGCGTGGCGATCTTCCCCGCGGTGTAGCTCTGGAACTTGATGGCATCGGCCCCGGCTTCGCGCGCGGTCTCGATGAGCCGGTAACCGAGCCGCACGTCGCAGTTGTGGTTGACCCCCGCCTCCGCGATCACGTAGCAGGGCTGTCCCCGGCCGACCAGCCGCCCGGCGATGGCGAACGCCGACTTCACTTCTCCGCGTCCTCCGCGCCCCTCCGGCGCTTCTTCGTCGCCACGCCCACGGTCGGCGTGACGGAGGCGTCGAGCTCGACCGAGCGGGCGTTGTGGGGCTTGTGCCGCAGGTGGGCATTGATCTCCGCCAGCTCGGGCTGGGCGTCGAGCAGCGCGATCGCCTCGCGCGTGGTCACGATCCTTCCCGGGGCGGCCAACCGCTCGAACAGCGACTGCATGAGCCGCACGTCCTCCGCCTCGTCCACGGTCAGGCGGTAGCGCGGGCGGTAGAGGCCCGGCGGCAGATCCATGGTCGCGATGCGGAACTCGCGCGGGTGCTCCTTGATGTAGAGCGTGACCAGCTCCGAGCGGTGCCGGGCCTCTCCCCGCTCCCAGGAGCGCTCGAGGGCGCCCCGCGCGATCACCTCGGGGAGGATGCCCATGAGGAGCGCGTCGCCCGGGACGTAGGTGTACTCCGCTCCCGTTTCCAGGTGCCGCTCCACGAGGCGCTCGAGGGTCTCCAGGTCGGTCAGGGGGTTGTCGCCGGTCACGCGCACCACGTGGTCGGCGGCCATGTGGCGCGCGCAATCCACGTGCCGGCGCAGGACGTCGTCATCGTCGCCCCGGAAGACGGAGATGCCCATGCGCTGCGCGATCGCGCCCAGCGGGGCGTTCTCCGCGCGGGCGGAGGTGGCCAGGGCCACGCTGTCGAGCACGGGGCACGAGGCCACGCGTTCGAGCAGCACCTCGAGGAGCGGCCGCCCGGCCAGGGGGACCAGAGCCTTCCCCGGGTAGCGCGCAGAGGCCATGCGTGCGGAGACGATGCCCACCACGCGCGGTTCGCGTCCCAGGGGCGCGAACGACGTCATTCCAGCATGTCCTCGCGGATGGTCTCGTCGGCCTGGATGGGCCGCGAGGCGCGGCGGCCGATCACGCGATGGCTGTCGCGCGGGGCGAAGCCCGGGTCGAACCGGCTGTCCGTACGCTTGTAAGCCAGCTTCTCCGCGGTCAGCACCTCGCCGCGGGAGATGAGCGAGCCCGCGACCACGTGGCGGGCCATCAGGCGGTGATAGCGCTCCGCCGCCTCGCTCTGCCCCGCCGGCCCTTCCCCGGCCGCGGCCTCGGCCTGCCGCAGCAGCTCCACCATCCGGTAGAACTCCTCGGGGTTGAGGGAGGACTGGTAGTCGTAGCCCTTCTTGCTGCGGTCGAGCGTGAAGTGCTTCTCCACCAGGTTCGCGCCCCAGGCCACGGCCAGGGCGGGGGCCACGAGCGCGAAGGCGCTGCCGCCGTCGGTGTGGTCGAGGAAGCCGACGGGCAGCCGGTACCGCTCCTTCCAGGCCGCCAGCTCCCGGAAGCGGATCTCCTCGACCGGCGTGGGGAAGGTCTGGAAGCCGTGGAGGAGCGCGGCCGGAGCATCTCCCGTCAGCTCGAGCGCCTCGCGCGCCGCCTCCTCCGGGACGCCGCCCGTCGCGAACAGGACCGGCTTGTCCTGCGCCCCGACCGCGCGGATGAACTCGGGGTTCTCCATGTCCGTGGTGTGGACCTTGTAGCCGTCGGCGCCCTCTTCCCCGGCCAGCTCGAGGGACGGCCGGTCGAAGGCCTCGACGAGCACGGCCAGGCCGGAGGCGCGGGCGGCCTTGAGGACCTTGTGCCACTCCTTCTCGGTCAGCTCGATGCGCTCGAAATCGCGCCGCGACGGATGCAGCCGCACCACCAGCCGCTCGGCGCGGAAGATCTGGAACTTGATGCCGTCGGCGCCCATCTTGAAGGCGGCCTCCAGCATGCGCAACGCGTCGTCCACCGATCCGCCGTGGGCGGAGGCGACCTCGGCCAGCACGAAACAGGGCTGCCCGTCGCCGACGTGTCGGGGACCCAGGGCGAAGCTGGCCGGCTTCATAGGTCCTTCACCCTACCATGCCGTCCGCTCCGGGCGTTTCCTCCGCCCTTCCCGCGCTCGCGCGCAGCAAAGCGGCGATGCGCGCCGTGGCCCGCCCGTCGACGCCCATGGCGAAGTCGGAGAGGTAGCGCGCGCGCGCCTCCGCCAGGCGCCCGCGCACGGCTTGGTCGAACAGCGCGGCCCGCAAGGCCGGCGCGGGGTCTTCTCCCGCGGCCACGCCCAGGGCGACCCCCTGGTCCACCAGCTCGCGCAGGTGCGTGGGCATGTTCAGCACGACCACCGGACGTCCCAGCACGAGCGCTTCGACCGCGGAGAGAGACTCGACGGTCACGAGCGCGTCGGCCGCGTGGAGGACCTCGACCAGGTCGGCGCCGGGGGGGAGCACGGCCACCCGGCGCGCGCCCTCCCGCCTCAAGACGCCGTCGTAGGCTCCCTCCGGCTCGGCCGGGTGGGGTTTGACCAGCGCGCGCGCGTCCGGCAGCGACTCGATCGCGCGCACGAGCGCGGGGAATGCCGTGCCGATGGCCTGGTGCGTGCGCCGGATGGCCCGGAAGCGGCTGGCCACCACGACGAGCCGTTCGCCCTCGCGCACGCCGAGCCGGCGCCGGAGAGAGTCGCGGTCGCGCTCGCGCGCGCCGCGAAGGAGGTCGTCGAACTTCGGGCTGCCGGTGGTGACGAGCGTGTGGGCGGGATAGCGGCCCATCCCGCGCAGGAGGCGGCCCGCGGCCTCGCCGAAGACGGCCGTGCGGTCCGGCCGGGGGCAGGCGTCCTCGTCCACGTCGTGCCGGTAGGAGTAGTACTTCGGGTAGACGATCCCGTGCTGGACGGCGACGCTGGGCACGCCCATCGCGCGGCAGGCGGCCAGCGCCGCGCGCCCCCAGCCACTCGACTCCGCGTACAGGCAGACGACGCGCGGCCGCACCGCGGCCAGGACCTGCGCCATCTCCTCGTAGCAGCGGATGGCCCAGGGCAGCTGCAGGAGCATCGTGCCCGCCAGGTCGGGCGCGGCCAGGTCCGCGAACGAGACGCCGCGGTGCGAAAACGCGGCCAGGAGCGCCGGGCTCCCGCGCAGAGCCCGCCAGGCCCGCCTCACCTGCCGCGCGCCCCGCGCCGCCTCGCGCACCACCGCGGCGTTCGTGTACCGGTTGACGTGGACGTACGGCCCGCCGTCCGCGGCCGGCAGGCGTACCCAGTCCAGGAGGCGCTCCCGCGGGCCCCGGCGCCGGAACGCGGCCCGCGGCCCCACCGCCACCACGAACGGCCGCAGCGCCGGGTCGCGCGCGACCTCGGGGATGAGCCGGTCGAAGTAGTGCTCGTAGGCGGCGGCCGGCTCCATGTCGCCGGCGGGCCGCTCGCGCCAGAAGGCCGCGTGCGACAGGAAGAGCACGGTGTCGCGCCCATCCCGCGCGGGGACGGGCGCGGGGCCGCCCAGCGCCGCCTTGAGGAAGGTGGCGCGCGCCTTGAGCGTGTTGAGCCGGCTCGCGAGGGAGGTGCGCAGGACGCGCCATCTGCGCGGCCAGCCGGGTGCTCGGCGCGGCCCGTGGAAGAGGATCCCCCGTGCCGTGCACACCCGGCCCAGGAGCGCCGCCTCCGCGCCGGGCAGCCCGTCCGCCTCCACCTCGTCCGGCCCTTCGGCATCGAGCAGCCGATGCAGGGTGTCGATGAGACGCACGTAGCGCGGGGACTCCGTGCTGTGGTGCAGGAACAGCTCGGCGAACCACCAGAGCGAGACGCCCTTCCACTCCAGCAGCTCCCGGAAGCTCAGGCCGTCCTGCAGCGGGACGCGCCCCCACTGCTTGGTCCAGGCGATGGCGGCCTCGTCCACCGCGTCACGCGCGCCCGCATCGAGCCGCTCCTCCGCCGCCTCGAGCACGATCACCGTCTCGCCCGGCCGCGGAGCCCCCCGCGGGGGAGCCGTGCGGAAGACCAGGCGCTTCACGGGCGCTCCCGCAGCACGCGGGCGGCCGCGGCGTAGACGTCGTCCACCGTCACCAGGCGCAGGCACTCGGGGGCCTGGCCCTGCACGCATTCCGCCGGGGGCCGGCGGATCAGGTTGCAGGGAGAGCACCACAGCTCGCGGCGCACCACCACGTGCCGCGGACCGGGCGGGGCCGAGGAGTAGCGCGCGGGATCGGAGGGCCCGAACACGCTGACCGAGGGCGTGCCCACGGCGGCGGCCATGTGCATGGGGCCGGTGTCCGGCGAGAGGAACAGGTCGAGGCCCGCGATGACGGCCAGGGTCTCGCGGACGGAGAGCTTCCCGCTGAGGTCGACGGCGCGTGCGGGAAGGCCGCGCGCCACGACCTCGGCCAGCGGCCGATCGCCGGGGCCGCCGGTGATGAGAACGGTGGCCGCGAACTCGCGCTGCAGCCGCGCGGCGACCTCGCCCCACCGGTCCACGTCCCACTGCTTCACGCGGCGGCCGCCGCTGGGGTGGATCCCTACGAGGGGCCGGCGCGCCTCGAGGCCGAGGCCCGTGAAGAGCTGGCGCGCGAAGTCGCGGTCGGCGGCGGTCAGCGGATCGGGCCGGGCCGTCCCCGGCGTGCGGCCGAGCAGGAGGGCCACGGCCAGCCGGTTCTGCTCCGTCCAGGGAACGGTCTCGTCGAGGGGGAGGACATCCGTCAGCAGCCAGGCGCCGCCCGTGTTCGCGTACCCCGCGCGGCGGCGGGCTCCCGTGAGCGCCAGCAGGAAACTGGCGCGGACGTCGCCCTGCAGGTCGAGCGCCAGGTCGAGGGGCGTGGCGCGCAGGCGCCGCGCCTGGCCCAGGAGCGCGGGCAGGCGATCGGCCCCCTCGTCCGCGCGACCCACCCAGGGCGCGCTCCACACCAGCACCTCGTCCACGGGCGCGCCGCGCGCGACCTCTTCGCTCCAGCGGCCCACGGCCAGGCGGATGCGCGCGGTGGGCAGCGCCTGCCGGAGATCGTGCAGGGCGGGCAGCGACATGAGCACGTCGCCGATCCGGTCCAGCCGGAGGACGAGTACCTCCCGTACCGTGGCCGGATCGAGCGCCGCCGCGGCGGGCGCGCCGCGCGCGGCGCGCCAGAGCGCGACGGCGGCGCGTCCGGGCAGATCCAGGCCGGCCAGCGCCAGCCGCTCGGCGGGCGCGTGGACGCGGCTGCGCGTTCCCTTAACGGGCGTCCAGCGCTGCCGCCTCGGCATAGCACTCCTCGAACCGGCGTGCGGCCGCCTCCCAGGTCAGGTCCCGCTCCGCGCGCCGGCGCGCCTCGTCGCCCAGGGCGCGCCGGGTGTGCGGCTCGCGCTGCACCCGGAGGAGGGCGTCGGCCAGCGCCACCGGGTCCTTCTCGGGCACGAGCAGGCCGTTGCGGCCGTCCTCGACCACGTCCGGTATGCCGGCCACCCGGCTGGCCACCACCGGCTTGCCCGCGGCCAGCGCCTCGAGCAGCGCGTTGGGAAGGCCGTCCACGTTGCCCGCGCGGTCCACGACCGAGGGCACGGCCACGACGTCCGCGGCCGCGAGGGCGGCGGCCATGGCCTCGCGCTCGAGCGCGCCGGGGAAGTGGGCGGCCACGCCCGCCGCCTGCGCCCGGGCGACCAGCTCGGCCCTGAGATCTCCCTCCCCCGCGATGGCCAGGTGCACGCCGGGCAGGCGCGCCACGGCGTCGATGAGGTGGGAGAAGCCCTTCTTCTCCACGAGCCTCCCGAGCCCGAGCACGAGGAACGCGTCCGCGGGCACCCCCAGGCGTTCGCGGATGCCGGCCCGGGGCGCGGCGGGGGAGAAGAGCCGGGCGTCGACGCCGTAGGGGACCACGCGCGTCCGCGCCGGCGGCGCGCCCAGGCGCACCGCGCGCCGGCGCAGGTCCGCGCTGCAGGCCGTCACCACTCCCGCGCGGGCGAGCGCCCGGCGCGCGAGCAGGCGTGCCGGCAGCAGCCGCTCGGCCACGAACACGTCGCTCCCGTGCAGGCTCACCACGGCCCGGGCACGGTGCGCGGCGAGGATGTCGGACACGAGGGCGGCGTTCGGCACGACCCAGTGGACGTGGACCGCGTCGTAGCGGCGCTCCCTGAGCCGCGCCGCCACCGCCCGGCGCAGGGCGAGAGCGGCCAGGGGAGCGACGAGCCAGGCCACGCCGCGCACGCCGATGTCGGCGCGCAGGCTCTGGGCGTAGCCCCACCGGCTCCACCCCGGCCGCGGCGCGTAGGCATACGGGAAGAAGCGCACGGGCTCCGCCGCGCCGCGCCGCAGCTCGGGATGCGCGGGCAGCACCACGTCCACCTCGTGCCCGCGCGCGGCCACGCCGAGGGCGATCGACTCCACGAAGGGCGCGGTCACGTCACCCGGGAACTTCGGGTAGGACGACGTGACCATCAACACCCGCATCAGGGCACGGGGTACGCGCTGACCTCCCGCCGGCGCGGGCGGAAGCCGTAGCGGAAGCGCAGGGTCGCGAAGTTCAGGAAGGCCATGTAGACCTCCTCGAAGCTCAGCTTCGAGGCCTCGCGCGCCCGGTTCTTGAAGTGGATGGGCACCTCAGCCAGGCGGAACCCGGCGATCCAGGCCTGGTAGGCCGTCTCCCCGTGCACCGCGTAGCCCCGTATGCGGATGCGCTCGAAGTCCATCTCCTCGAGCACCTCGCGCCGGTACGCGCGGAAACCGCCGGTGGCGTCGCGCAGGGGCAGACCGGTCACGAGGTGGATGTACTTGTTGGCGAGCCAGGACAAGAGCGGGCGCAGCACTCCCCACTCGGACGTGCCCCCGCCCGGGACGTAACGCGAGCCGATCACCATGTCGTGGGTGCGCAGCCCGAGGAGGAACTTCCCGATTTCGCGCGGGTGATGCGAGAAGTCCGCGTCCATCTCCACGAGGGCCCAGTAGCGACGTGGGTCGGCCAGGCCCCGGCGGAACGCCGCCAGCACCGCCGCCCCGCGCCCGCCCTTGCCCTCGCGCTCCATCAGCTCCACCCGGCCCGGGTGCTCCGCCTGCACCTCGCGCACCGCGGCCGCGGTCCCGTCCGGGCTGCCGTCGTCGGCCACGCAGACGTGGATGTCGTCGCCGAGCGAGAGCAGCTCGCGGATCAGGGGCGCGACGTTCTCGCGCTCGTTGTAGGTCGGGACCACGACCAGGACCGGCCAGTCTCGCGTGACGCACCACCTCCCGGACTCGAAACGGGAATTCTAGCAGCGGGAGTCTTTTTGGACGCGCACCCGGTCCACGCACCGGGGCCACCGCGGTCGTCTTCTTTGCCCTGGATGCTACCGGTCGTAGTAGCGGCTGCAGTCCGGCGGCATCTCGGTCCAGGACGCGGCCCGGAGCGCGCCCCGGAGCCGGCCGACCGCCGTGCGTGCGGCGGTGCCCGTCAGCAGCCCGCCCGTGATCTCGGCGCCGCGGACCGAGCCCGAGAACTGGACGGCCACGCCGGCCGCGTCGAACCTGAAGCGCAGCTCGGGGCCGCGCACCGTGGCGGAGACGAGGGGCTCGCGGACGCCGCCCCGGGTGATCTCGCCGGAGAGCGCCCGGAAGGCCTGGCGCACGTCGATCGTGAACGTCGTCCCCTGAGCGTCCTGGAAATCCCAGACTCCGTCCACACGCGCCGGTACGACCCACAGGTGGACGTCGCGGCCCTGGATCTGGACCGACTGGTCGGGCTCCCACTCCGCCATCGCGTACTGGTGCGAGACCACACGCGTGCCGGGCTCCAGGGCCAGGAGACGGTGCCGCACGCAGAGGTTGAGGTGGGGCAGGAGGTACAGGCTGACGACGCTCGCGCCAGCGAAGTCCTCCTTGAAGATGTCCCCCTCCACGATCCGGACCCGGTCGGCCAGGCCCGCCACCTGGACCAGGCACCCGGCACGCTTCGCCATGTCGGGGTCGTACTCGATGCCGACGGCCCGCGCGCCGAAGGGCGCCGTCGCGGCGGCCATGGCGATCCGGCCGTCGCCGGCGCCCAGGTCGAGCACGAGGTCCTGCGGCGTCACCTGCGCCATCGAGAGCATGGC
>DATKEG010000258.1:0-15392 GCA_035544515.1 Vicinamibacteria bacterium
CTGGATGATCGGCTTGTCGACCAGCGGCAGCATCTCCTTCGGCTGCGCCTTGGTGGCGGGAAGGAAGCGCGTGCCCAGCCCCGCCGCGGGGAACACGGCCCTGCGGATTTTCATACCGGAGGAAACGCTCCGCTGCGCGCGCCGAACGCGAGGTGCATGCTGCAAATCATGCTAACACGGGGGCGGGCGGCCAAAAGGCCCTGTGTTATTCTCGCGCTCGTGCTGGACGCGAAGCTCCTGGTCGACGACCGCGCGCGCGTGATGGAGCGGATGGCCGCGCGCGGCCTGGACGAAACGCAGGTGCTCGCGGTGGGCGATCCGTGGGCGCTCGACGCCGAGCGCCGGAGGGTCCTCCTGCGCGTGGAGGAGCTGCGCCACCGCCAGCGTGTCTGCGGGGAGGAGATCGCGCGGCGCGGCAAGGCGAAGGAGGACGCCGCGGACCTCAAGGCGCAGATGAAGGGCGTCTCCGACGAGGTCAAGGAGCTGGACGCGCGGCTGCAGGAGACCGAGGCGCGCCTGCGCGACGTGCTCCTGCAGCTCCCGAACCTGCCCGCGCCCGAGGTGCCCATCGGCCGCGACGCGGCCGCGAACCGGGAGATGCGGCGGTGGGGAGAGCCGCGCCGGTTCGAGTTCGCTCCGCGCCCGCACTGGGAGATCGGGGCCGCGCTCGGGATCCTCGACTTCGAGCGGGCGGCCAAGGTCTCCGGCGCGCGTTTCGTCGTGAGCTGGGGGCTGGGCGCGCGGCTCGAGCGCGCGCTCATCCAGTTCATGCTCGACCTGCACACACGCGAGCGCGGCTACACCGAGGTCATCCCGCCCTACCTCGTCACTCCGGCCACCATGCTGGCCACGGGGCAGCTCCCGAAGTTCGAGGGCGACCTCTTCAAGACCCGGGCGGGCGACCGCGAGCTGTTCCTCATCCCCACCGCCGAGGTTCCGCTGACCGCGCTGCACGGCGAGGAGATCCTCGAAGCCGGGCTGCTGCCGAGGAGATACGTCGCCTTCACCCCCTGCTTCCGATCGGAGGCCGGCTCCTACGGCCGCGACGTGCGCGGCATCATCCGTCAGCACCAGTTCCACAAGGTGGAGCTGGTCAAGCTCACGACGCCCGAGACCTCGATGGAGGAGCTCGAGCGCATGGTTCTCGATGCGGCGGAGGTGCTGCAGCGCCTGGAGCTGCCCTACCGCGTGATCCTGCTCTCGACGGGAGACATGGGGTTCAACTCCGCCAAGACGTACGACCTCGAAGTCTGGCTGCCCGGCCAGGGCGAATACAAGGAGATCTCGTCCTGCTCGAACTGCACCGATTTCCAGGCCCGGCGCGGCAGCCTCCGCTACCGCCCGGAACCCAAGGCGAAGCCGCGCTTTCTCCACACGCTCAACGGCAGCGGCCTGGCCGTGGGACGCACGCTGGTGGCGATCCTGGAGAACTACCAGCAGGTCGACGGCTCGGTCGTCGTGCCCCAGGCCTTGCGGCCGTTCATGGACGGCGTCGAACGGATAGCGGTCGAAAGCGCCGGCTGACGCGCTCGGAGTGACCCTCCGCGCAGCGCCTCAGGAAAACGGCTCGGTCTTCTCCCGGGTGACGGGCGCGACCCACGTCCATCTCCGGCGGTCAGTACGTGCCGCTGGCCCCACCGCCGCCGAACCGGCCGCCGCCCGGCTGCAGGCCCGGGCTCTCGACCGGCCGCGCCTCGGGGGTGGCGCTCGCCGCGCCCACGGCCAGCTCGAGCGCGCCCGACCCGTCGCCGCCGCCGAAGAGCGGCTCGGCGGTGAGCCCCCCGCGCTCGCGGCCGGCGCCGGAGTCCAGGTACCGCCGGAGCGCCGTGGCCAGCGCCAGCGCGCACCCGCCGCCCAGGAGGAGGACGAGCCACAGCGGCGCCACGTGGACGTAGAACCGCAGCGTGACGAGCGAGGCCAGCACCCCGAGCGCGCCCAGCCCGATCGGCCACCGCCGCCGGGTGACCACGCCCCAGGCCAGCGTGAGCACCGGCAGGAGGCCCGTGGCCAGGGCGCTGAGGACGGCGAGCGCGCCGCCCTGCGGCCGGGCGGGGGTCCGTCCCGCGATCATCTCGACCATCTGCACGTCCCAGGAGCCACGGTGGACGGCCATGTAGAGGAACACCAGCGAGACCGCCGCCATCGCCCGGGCCGCGCGGCGGTGCGCGGGAGGGAGCGAGGCCGCCTCGCCCGCGCGCGCCAGCACGGGCACGAGGGCAAGGGGTCCCGCGATCCAGAGGACGCGGCCGATGGGGGAGCGGGCCGCGAGCACGAACAGGGCGGCCGTGGCCGCCACCGCGAACAGCGTGTACCCCCAGCGGAACGCCGCGGCGCCACCGACGAGCGCGAACACCACGAGCGCGAGGTTGAGCGCGCCGTCTCCCCGCACGCCGCCCAACAGGCCGGCCACCCACACCAGGCCCGAGGACAGGTAGGAGACGGCGAGGAGCGCGGTGGCCGACTCCGTGCCCCCCTGCCTCCGCCGGAGGCGCCCCATCTGCAACTCGGTGGCCGCGACGAGCAGGAGGCCGAACAGGAGCAGCACGAAGGCGGTCGCCTCCTGGCCCGCCACCGCGATGACGAACCCGAACAGGCTGAAGAACGTGGTCACGGCCAGGACCGTGAAGCCGAAGACGAGCACTCGGAACGCGGGCGGAAGCCGCGCGCGGTCGTCCGGGTACGCGGCCTCGATCCCTTGCCGCGTCGCGTCGTCGACGGCGCGCGCGCGGTGCCAGGCGGCCGCCGCCTCGCGCACCTCGAAGCGCCGCTCGGCCGCCGCCGCCTCTCTCCTCACGCGTGCTCGCGCAGGGCCTGGTGCGCCAGGAGCAGACCCACCAGCACCGCCACCCCGGTCGTCGTGAACCAGGCCAGCGGGAGCAGCGGGCCGGCCAGGCTCGAGACCACCAGCGCCGACAGGGCGACGTAGGCCGCCACGAGGCCCATGCCGAAGAGCGGGAAGCGGCCGGCCCGGAACGCGAGCGCGGCCAGCCCGGCGCCGATCAGCAACAACCCCAGGCGCCAGGCCGTCTCCGCCGTGCCCGCGTCGATCCCGGACAGGATGGCACCCAGGATCAGCGTCCAGCCCAGGTACGTGGGCACGGGCTCGAAATGCGCCTTGCGGTCGAGCCACGCGAGGGCCCGGCCCAGCGCGGCGAACACGAGCCCGGTGACGATGGCGTTCGTGCGCAGCGCCCCCGCGGCGTCGCCGGCGGCCCAGAAGGCGCGCTCGAGCGGGGACGTGGATACGCCGCGCCAGGCCGCGAGCGTGGTGAGCGCCACCGCGGCCACCAGCCGCGAGTCGCCGCGCACGGCCAGCGCCGCCGCGAAGAGGCCCACCACGAGCAGGTGATGGCGCCAGGCCGCGCCCAGGGGCGTGAACTGCACCTCGACGTACGCGAGGGCCGCGCCGGTGAGGAGCACGCCGAGCAGCAGTATGTAGTCGAAGGCGAGATGGCTCGACGGCGAAGCGCCCCACGAGAAGGCGGGCGCGTGTCGATGGGCCCAGACGAGGGCGGCGGCGGCCGCCGTCCAGAGAAAGCACGCGATGGCCACGGGGCCGATGCGGTCCAGGTTCTGCTGCACCAGCAGGCCGATCCCGGCCATCACGGCCAGCACGCCGCCGTAGTGGAGCAGGCGCAGCTCGGCGCGCACGGAAACGAGCTCGCCGCGGGCGATGCGGCCGAACAGGTGGACCTGCCGGGCGGTCAACGTGCCGTCCCGCCCCAGACGGTCGACGGCGTCCGCCACGTCCGGATTCATGCGCGCGCATTGTACGCGTCAATGATTCAAACGGCCTGGTTCATAAGCCGTAAGCCCTATGCCTAGCCGGTCCGTGGCGGCGCATGCGGCGGGGCGGAGGTCGCCACGGAACCTCGGCGCCTTCCGTCACTTCCACCGCGGGGCGCAGCCGCCGGCGCCATGGAGCGCGTCTTGCTGAGGGCGGGCGCACGGAGGGAACTGCATGAACCGCGCTCTGGGCCCCACGGCCCTGCTGGGACTCGTCGTGCTGACTTCGGCCTCGCCCGCCGAGGCCGGCGGCGCCTGGACGCCCGCACCCGGTCACGGATACGTGTACATGGGCTTCAGCCGCAAGACGGCGGGCTCCTCGTGGACGCCGGACGGGACGTATCGCCTGAACGCGAACTCCAGGGGCGTCGTGTCCTGGCACGACTTCCGGTACATCTACTTGACCGCGGAAGTGGGCATCCTTCCGAACCTCTCGGTGATGCTCACGCCGACGTGGCTCTACGGGCTCGAGGGGCCGAAGTCCGACTACGAGAAGAACGTGGGGCTCTCCGACGCCTGGTTCGGCCTGAAGTACCAGATCAACAAGGGCGGGCTGCCGATGGCCATCGCCTTCAACCACCGCAACGACTACTTCTACGACCTCGAGGGCCCCTACGACCGCCACCTCTTCGACGACGACGGGACGTTCCGCGGGGTGAGCCCGGAGTGGCGCGGCCTGCTCAAGCACGACTACTCGCTCTCGTACCTCGTGAGCCGCTCCATCGCGAACTACCGCGGCTGGGGCTCGCTCGAGGGCGGCTACACCTGGCGTGACGGCGCGCCGTCCGACCAGGTCTTCTTGAACGCCGACGCCGGCTACCCGCTGCCGTTCTGGGGCGCGCTGTTCAAGGCCGCCGGCCACTTCGAGGTGAGCGTGGGCGACGACTCGCCCCGGCAGCCCGACGACCGCTTCGGGGCGAGCGCCAACAACAACTTCAACAAGGCGAGCTACCTCAAGCTCGGCGGCGCCGCCATCATCCCGTTCGGCGGCGACAAGGAGTGGGCGCTCGAGGTGGGCTACAACCAGTGGGTCTGGGGCCAGTCGGCCCGGCGCTACAAGGAGCCGTACGTCTCCCTCGGCCGGAGTTTCTGAGCCTACGGCCGGTCCTTGAACTCCCGGTAGAGGCGCGTGTGCCGCGTCTCCAGCGACTCATACTAGTGGCAGCCCATGCAGGTGAAGCCCGTCCCATGGCAGGTCTTGCAACCGCTTCTGTCGGGGACGTGGGTGCGGTTCGAGTGGCGGTCGGAGAAATCGGCCGTGTGTGTCGCTGGTACCAGCACGGCCTCCGGCGTGTGGCAGGTGCGGCAGCTGCTCGGCGGCGCTACGGGTTGGTGGCACACCAGGCAGTCCGCCATGCGAGGAAGATGCGCGGCGGTCACCTGGTCGGCCTCGCGCATCCCGCGGTGGCAGGAGAGGCACGCGTCACCCGTGCCGAGTTGCGCGCGCAGCGGTCCACCATCTCCCAGGTAGGTCCCCGCGTCGATGGCCGCGGCGATCACCGGACCCACGTCGCCCAGGGCCAGGTGGCGCTGGTGGTCGAAGCGGAAGGGCCGCACGGCCGCGGGCTGCGGGCGTGCCCACTCTCCGAAGGCCCGGCCCGTTGAACCGCGCGTCCCCTGGTGGCACTGCGCACATCCCTCGGCCTTCGGCCGGTTGTCGTCCGCGGATGACGTGCTGGAGGTGACGGTCGCATGGCACAGGGCGCAGGTGAGCCCCGGAAGGGCCAGGTGCCGGCGATGCGAGAAGGTGGCAGGTTCTTCCTGCGCCGCCCCCGGCGTCAGGATGAATCCGCCGGCCAGTCCAACGAGCAGCGTGATGGGGCCGCGATGCAGGCGGTCCCTTGGACGCCCGCGGGAACGCGCCCCGTCACTTGCCGTACGAGATCCGCCAGACCTTGTTGCCGCCGTCGTCCGTCATGAGCAGCGATCCGTCGGGAAGCTCGAGGAGACCTACCGGCCGTCCCCAGACCTCCTTCTTCGTGGGATCGAGCACGAAGCCGGACAGGAACTCGACTGGTTTCTCGGCCGCCGGCTTGCCGTTCTCGAAGGGGAGAAAGACCACGTTGTACCCCACCCGCGTCGAGCGGTTCCAGGAGCCGTGCTGGGCCAGGAATGCGCCGCCCTGGTACTCCTTCGGGAAGCTCTTGCCCTTGTAGAACAGCGCATCCAGCACCGCGACGTGGGAGCCCAGGAGCACGTCGGGCACCACCGTCGCCTTCACCAGGTCCGGCCTCTCCCCCTTGCGCCGCGGATCCTCGTGGGCCCCGATGTACGCGTAGGGCCAGCCGTAGAACGCACCCTGCTTCACGGAGGTGAAGTAGTCGGGGACCAGATCGTCGCCCAGGTTGTCTCGTTCCTGGGTGGCCGCCCACAACTTGCCCGTGCTCGGCTCGAAACGCAGGCCGATCACATTGCGCAACCCGCTGGCGAAGATCTCGTGGCCCGTACCATCGGGGTTGTAGCGGTTGATGGCTGCCCGGCGAGGATCCTCCCCGGCATCCACGTTCGAGCCGGAGCCGATGGTGAGATACAGCTTCTCGCCCTTCGGGTCGAAGAGCACCGTGCGGGTCCAGTGGCCCGTCCCGAAGCCCTTGAGCGAGACCACCTCTTCGCCGGGGGTGGTGGCCTTCATGGCCTTCGCGTCGTACCGGTACCGTTTCAGCGAGTCGGGCTCGCCAACGTAAAGGAAGCCCTTCCACAGGGCAAGCCCGTAGGGACGGCTCAGTCCTTCGATGATCTTCGTCTTCTGCTCGAGCTTCCCGTCACCGTCGGCGTCCCGCAGCACGTATACGCTGCCCTTGCCTATGCCGCCCTCGCCGTCCCGCACGCTGTCGCTCAGCAGGATCTCCTTGCTCGGGCCCAGGAGCATGAAGCGCGGCGTCTGGAAGCCCTCCGCCGCCACCTCGACCTTGAAGCCCGCGGGCACGGTGAGCCGCGCGCCCGCCGGTTGGGGAATCACCTCAGGGCTGTTGCGGACCGCCTCCGAGTGGAATGGAGGGGGGAGTTGCGGTGTGGGTGCCTGGGTCTGGAAGGCGAAGACGGCCGTCCCCGCGGCCGCAAGAGCCAGTGTAGACACGATCAGTCTCTTCATGGAGGGCCTCCGTGGCTACCACGATTCTAGCCCGCACACCACTCCAATCTCGGCCTGTCCGGCTGCCGCTGGCGAGATTCGTTGCCGGGAGTGTGACCGCTCCGGCGTCCCGGACATTCCCTTTGGCCGTCTTCGACTATGCCCACGGTCCGAGGGGACCTCGACAAGCTCGGCGGCGCCGCCTGGACGACGGGACCAGTTCCGGCCTGGCCCGGGACTTCTCGAGACGGATCGCGTGGACTCGACGCGGAACCCTCGGCTATCCTGAGCGGCGAGGAGAACCGTGGAATGAGACGGGAGTCGGCCAGCGTCTGTCCACTCGACTGCCCGGACACGTGCAGCCTCACGGTGACGGTGGAGGACGGGCGGATCGCCGCCGTCCGCGGCTCTCGGGCCAACCCCTACACGGAAGGGGTGCTCTGCGCCAAGGTGCCGCGGCTCTATCCGGGCTTCGTCCACGGCCCGGGCCGTCTGGTGGCGCCGCTGCGACGGGTGGGCGGCAGGGGCGACGGGCGCTTCGAGCGGATCACCTGGGACGATGCCCTCGACACGGTCCACGAGCGCTTCACCGCCGTCATCGCCGCCCACGGGCCACAGGCCATCCTGCCCCTCAACTATGCCGGCCCCCACGGCTTCCTGGCCGGGGGCTCGATGGACCTCCGCTTCTTCCACCGCCTGGGCGCGAGCCTGCTGGATCGCAAGCCGCTCTGCGGCGGGATCCGGAGCGAGGCGTGGCTCGGCACCTTCGGCGCCGTGCCCGGCATCCGGCCCGAGCAGGCCGAGCAGGCCCGGCTGATCATCGCCTGGGGCAACAACGTCACCTGGTCGAACCTGCACCTGATGCCGGTCATCAACCGCGCGCGCCGGGCCGGCGCGAAGCTCGTGGCGGTGGATCCCCGGCGCACCAAGGTGGCCGAGCAAGCCGACCTGCACCTGGCGCTGCGCCCCGGCACGGACGTGGTGCTGGCCTTCGCGATCGCGGCCGAGCTGGAGCGGGGAGGCGGGCTCGACCGCCCCTTCATCGCTCGCCACGTGGAAGGCTTCGCGGACTACATGGCCGCGGCCCGCCGCTACCCGTCGGCCCTGGCCGCGGAGATCTGCGGCGTTCCCGAGGCCGACATCAGGCTCCTGGCCCAGTGGTACCAGGCGATCTCACCGGCGGCCATCAGCGTGGGCAACGGCCTCGAGCGCAACCAGAACGGCGGCAGCGGCATCCGCGCGATCTTCGCCCTGCCCGCGCTGGCCGGGAAGTTCGGGGTCCCCGGAGGTGGGCTCGTCAACGGGGCGGGGTTCTCCTTCCCCAAGACCCCGCAGCGCCTCCAGCGGCCGGACCTCGTGCCGCCCGGCACGCGCACCCTCAACATCGTCGACGTGGGCGCCCACCTTCTCGATCCGAAGCTCGCCCCGGCCATCCAGGCGGTCTTCATCTACAACCACAACCCGCTCGTGGTTCATCCCGACCAGAACCGCTTGCGCCGCGGCCTTCTACGCCAGGACCTGTTCGTGGTGGGCTGCGACGTGGTGATGACCGACAGCATGGCCCTCTCCGACATCGTCCTGCCCGCGTGCAGCCACTTCGAGCACGACGATCTCTTCCCGGCCTACGGCCACCACTGGCTGCAGCGCGCCGAGCCGGTGATCCCCCGCCAGGGCGAGGCCCTGCCCAACACCGAGATCTTCCGCCGGCTCGCCGCGCGCTTCGGCTTCGAGGATCCCTGCTTCGCGGCCAGCGATGCCGCCCTCATGGACGACGCCGTCGATCCCGGCGATCCCCGGCTCCATGGCGTGCGGCCGAGCCGGATTCCCACCGACCGGGCGCTGGCCATGACCGTGGACGGCGCCGACGCGGTCCTGTTCGGCAACGTCTTTCCGAAGACGGCGTCGGGGAAGGTGGAGCTGGCCTCGCCGTACCTCGAACGCAAGTACGCGGCGCGCCTGCCGGGCTTCCGACCCGTGACCTCGCGGTATCCCCTCACCTTGATCTCGCCCGCGTCGGACGAGCGCATCACCTCCACTCTCGGCGGCATCGACGGGCGTGAGGCGCCGCCCCTCGAGATGCATCCCGCGGACGCGAGCGCGCGCGGGCTCCTGGACGGCACGCGGGTGCGGGTGTGGAACGAGCTGGGGGAGGTGCGCCTGCCGCTGCGCATCACGGACGCGGTGGCAGCCGGAGTCGTGTGCACCCTGAAGGGCGCCTGGCTGTCGACCAGCGACAACGGCCAGACGATCTCGGCGCTCTGTCCGGCCCATCACGCCGACCTGTCCCACGGCGCCTGCTTCAACGACGCGCGGGTGGAGGTGGCCGCCCTTCCCCTGGACGTCACGCGAGAACCCGGGGCACCGGCGCGCGCGTAGCCGGCGCGCGACCGCGCGAGTCGCGACCCGGCGCGACCTACGGCCGGTCCTTGAACTCCCGGTAGAGGCGCGTGTGCCGCGTCTCCAGCGACTGGGCCACGCCGTCGATGAAGACGTGGGTGACCTCGCTCCGGTGGTCCATGATGTCGCCCGTGGCCAGGACGAGGTTCGCGTCCTTGCCGGGGTCGATCGATCCCATGCGGTCGGCCACGCCGAGGATCTCGGCCGGTGAGAGCGTGATGGCCCGCAGCGCCGCCTCCGCGGAGAGGCCGAAGGCGCGCGCCATGGCCGCCTCGTAGGGCAGGTTGCGGACCTGCGACGCGTCGTCGGAGACGATGGCGAAGCGCGCGCCCTTCTCCGCCAGGCGGGCGGGGTTGGTGTAGGCCGCGTCGTAGGGATCGCTCTCCCGCGCCGGCAGCCGGTCCACGTTGGCCAGGACGGCCACCCCCTTCTGCGCGAGCAGGTCGCCCACGCGCCCGGCCTCCAGGCCGCCCGCCACGATCAGCTTCAGCCCGCGCTCCTCGGCGAAGGCGACCGCGGCCCGTATCTCGTCTTCCCCGTCCGCGCGGATCACCACCGGCAGCTCGCCGCGCGCGGCGGGAGCGAGGGCCTCGAGCCGCAGGTCGGACCGGGGCGCGACCCCGCCCGCGCGCGCGGCTTCGAGCGCGGCCGCGTGCGCCTTGGCGTCCTCGAGCAGGTGGCGCAGCCGGAGAAGCTCCTTCTCCTGGTTGCGGCGCTTCTCCTTCAGCCGCTCCTCGAACGTCTTCCGCTCGGGCTCGTCGAACATGCGGTTCACGTCGAAGGGCACCCGCCCGGTGGGGAAGACCACGTGCAGGGCCACCGGCTGCTTCACCGCGAGCGCGTCGGGCGTGGTGCCGGAGAGCCGGATGAGCGCGCTCTGTCCCGAGACGAGCCCCCCCTGCGGCGCGGCGAGCGCGGCCGTGATCCCGTTCGCGCGCGCCACCGGGATCAGCTCGCTGTGAGGGTGGAGGGCGATCCAGGCCCGCGCGTGCGGGTTGACATCGCCCGTCTCCGCCACGTCCACCGAGCCGGGCACGCTGCCGATCTCGGTGAGCCCGAGCGTGGTGAGCGCGTCGATCAGCCCCGGGTACACGGTCTTGCCGGTGGCGTCCACGACCACGGCCCCCGCGGGCACGGGCAGCCCGGCGCCCACGGCCGTGATCTTCCCGCCTTCGACGATCACGGTGCCGCCCTCGATCACGGGTCCGCTGACTCTCACCACGCGCCCGCCGGTGATGGCGAGCACCTCCGCCGCGCCCGCGGGCGCGGCGAGGCCGAGGAGGGCCGCCAGCGCCAGCGCCCTCACCGCGCACCCCCGCTCGTCTCGGCCGGCGGGCGTGCGCGGCCGGCCAGGTCCTTCTCGCGGTCGAAGAGGATGGCGCCGTCCACGATCGTCGTCTCCACGCGCGCGTCGGGCGCGAACGGATGCGTGTTGAAGATGGCGATATCGGCGTCCTTGCCCACCTCGAGCGAGCCGACCCGCTGCTCGACGCCGAGCTGCCAGGCGGGGTGGAGCGTGATCATCTTGAGCGCCTCGTCCTCGCCGACGCCGCCGTACTTGACCGCCTTGGCCGCCTCCCAGTAGAGCCTCCGCGCCAGCTCGTTCGAATCGGAGTTGAGCGACACGCGCACCCCCTTGGCCTGCATGACGGCGGCGTTGTAGGGGATCGCGTCCCAGGCCTCCATCTTGTAGGCCCACCAGTCGGAGAACGTGGAGGCCCCCGCGCCGTGCCGGGCGATTTCGCCCGCGACCTTGTAGCCCTCCAGCACGTGCTGGAAGGTGCGGATCTTGAAGCCGAGCTCCTCGGCCAGGCGGATCAGCATGAGGATCTCGTCCGAGCGGTAGCAGTGCGCGTGCACGAGCATCCGCCCGGCCAGCACCTCGCGCAGCGCCTCTTTCTGCAGGTCGCGGCGCGGCGCCATCGGCTTCACGCCCCTGGGCCCCGCGGCCTTGACCGTCTTCTCGTGCTCCTCCCACTCCCGCGCGTATTCCCGCGCCTCGCGGAACGCCTGCCGGATCACGACCTCGACGCCCATGCGCGTGGCTGGGTAGCGCGGGGATCCGGGCCGGAAGTTCGAGCGCTTGACGTTTTCGCCCAGCGCGAACTTGATCCCGCGCGGCGCGTCCTTGAAGACGAGGCCGTCGGGCCCCTGGCCCCAGCGCAGCTTGAGCACGGCGTTCTGGCCGCCGATCGTGTTGCAGGAGCCGTGCAGCACGTTGATGGTCGTGACGCCTCCCGCGAGCTGCCGGTAGATGTCCACGTCGCGGTGGTCGACCACGTCGGCGGCGCGCACCTGCGCGGTCACGGAGTCGGTGCACTCGTTGACGCCGCCCTCGATGGCCGTGTGCGAGTGCGCGTCGATGATGCCGGGCACGAGGTAGCGCCCCGTGGCGTCGATCACGGGCACGCCCACCGCCACCTGCACGTCCTGGCCCACGGCGGCGATCTTGCCGCCGCGGATGAGCAGGGTGCCCTTCTCGATCGTGCCCGCCTCCCCGGCGGTCAGGATCGTGCCGCCCATGATGGCGACACCCTTGTCCGCCGGGGGCGGAGGCGCGGCCGCGACCGTGGCGGAGAGAGTGAGGGACGCCAGCGCGGCCGCCGGCCGTTTCATCGCTCCGCCTCGCTCGGCGCCGGCGTGGGCGGTGGGCGCCGGTCCGGCTCGTGGAGTGCTCCGTCGGCGAAGACCATCTCGACCTTTGCCTCCCTCGCCAGCGGGTCGCCCGACCAGGCGACCACGTTCGCGATCTTGCCGGGCTCCAGGCTGCCCGTGCGGTCCGCGATGCCGAGCACCTCGGCCGCGCCGAGCGTCACCGCGCGCAAGGCCGCCTCCGGGGGCAGCCCCCGCGCGATCGCGGTGCGGATCCCGGCGAGGAAGCTCGGCGCGTGCCCGGAGACGAGCGCAAAGGGGACGCCGGCCGCGTGCAGCGCGGCCGGGTTGCGCTCCGCCTCTTCGATGTCCTTGCGCTCCTTCTCCTCGTCCGGGGCCGCGAAGGCGCTCACCGCGCGCGGGGGGTCGAAGTTCACGCTCACCAGCAGGGGCAGCTTCCGCGCCTTGACCTGGTCGGCCAGGCGCGCGGCGTGCGGCGCGCCCGCGACGATCACGCGCACCTTGAACTCGTCGGCCAGGGCCAGCGCGCGGCGCAGGTCGTTCTCGCGCGAGGCCGTGACCACGAGCGGAAGACGTCCGGCGGTCACCTCGCCCCAGGCCTCGAGGGAGGCGTCGTACACGGGCCGCCGCCGGCCCGCCGGCGACTTCTCGTAGGCCGCCCACTCCTCGCGGTAGCGGACCGCGTCGAGGAGAGCCTGGCGGACGAGCGCCATCGTGCCCATCAGCGAGTTGGGATAGCGGCCGGACAGCGTCGCCATGTGGACGTGCAGGGCCGCGGGCTGGCGCAGGACCATGCCCTGGGCGTCGTCTCCGGAGAGGTTCAGCAGGACGCTGCGGCCCGGCAGCACGCCCTCGGGCGGGACGACGAGCACGGTGGTGACGCCGTCGTCGCGCGCCTTGAGCGCGTCGGCCACGCGCACGCGCTCGAGGGCGAGCCGCTCCGGGGCGAGACCGGCCGGGGCGGCGGCCTCTCGCGCGCCGGCGGCGGGAGAGGGCCGCGGCGAAGCGGCGGGCAGGCCCATGCCCCCGAAGCCGTCGATGAGGCCCGGCGTGAGGGTGAGCCCGCGTCCCTCGAGCACACGCGCGCCGGAGGGCACGACGACCGTGGCGCCGACGGACTCGATCAAGCCGCCTCGCATCACCACGGTGCCGTTCTCGAGGACCGGGCCCGACACCGGCATCACCCTCGCGCCCACGATCGCGTAGGTCTCGTCGCGGCCGGCGGTCCAGGAGAACGGCGCGAGGAGGACTCCCGCCGCGGCGGCGGCCAGGGCAACCCATCGCACGCGGGCCGGAGCGGTCACGAGCGCGGACGCAGGGCGTGGCGCCACGCGCTCGCCGCGCGCGAGCCGTACGCCTCGACCAGACGGTCTTCGGGCCCGGGACCATCGGCGTCGAGCAGGGCCAGCGTGGCCAGGTGCTTGTCGCCGTCGGAGAGCGGGACCAGATACAGCCCCTGCGCCAGGCCCTTCAGGCCCAGCGCGCGGCCCAGCCGCTCGGCGGTCGCCGCGTCGAGCCGCGTGACGCGGGAGGCGACGATCCCCGCGGGCGCGGCCTTGCCGCGCGCCGGCTCGAGGGCACCCGACGCCGCGACCACCTTCTTGCCGGCGGCGGCCGTGACGAAGAGGCCGCCGGGATAGTTGCCGATGCGGCGCGCGCCCTCCACGATGAGGGCCGCGACCTGGTCGGCCGAGCGCCCCGCGAAGACGGCCTGGTCCACTTCGGACACGCGTTCCATGAGCGTGACGTAGCGCTGCACCTTCTCCAGGACCTGCGCCCTGCGGATGGCGGCGGCGGCCGAGAAGGCCACCGCCTTGGCCCGGTGGAGGTCCTCCTCGTCGAAGGGCTCCACGCGGTGGCGGTCCAGGCAGAGCAGGCCGATCAGCTCGCCCTCCATGAGCAGGGGCAGCCCCGCCCAGGACCGGATCGGGCCGGAGCCGGGGATCACGCTCCAGCGCTCGTCGGCCGCGACGTCGTCGATGCCGATCGGCCAGAGCTGCTGCCGCAGGCTGT
Organism: Vicinamibacteria bacterium; assembly: GCA_035544515.1. GTDB lineage: Bacteria > Acidobacteriota > Vicinamibacteria > Fen-336 > Fen-336 > DATKEG01. The sequence continues at coordinate 13,880 of DATKEG010000258.1, forward strand.
CGGTCAGGGGACCGCCGTAGACGGCGCCGATGACCTGGTCCTGCTCCGCGAAGCCGCGGCCGGCGATGATCCGGAACCGCCCCTCGGCATCGAGGAGGGACAGCGAGCAGGAATCGACGGACACGATGCGCGAGAGCTGCTTCAGCACTTCGTCGAGCGTGTCGTCGAGGCCGGACGGGCGGTTGATGGCCTCGAGCACGTCGCGCAGCGTCTCCGCCTCGAGCCGCCGCTCGCGCTCGACCTCCACGGGACCCTCGGGCATCGTCTGCCACCGGCGCTCGCGGCCGATCTCCTCGCGGACCGCGTCGAGGACCTCGTCCCGCTCTCCTTGCCCGAGGTGGCCGAGCCGCTTCTCGATCTCGCGCAGCAGGCGGTCGGTGTTCAAGCCGCGCGAATTCTAGCAGGTTACAATCGGAGCAGGGAAGGAGCGGCGCGTGCACCGGGAGCGCATCCTTTTCGTATGCACCGCCAACGTCGACCGCAGCCGCACGGCCGAAGACCTGTACCGGAGCGATCCGCGCTACGAGGTGCTCTCCGCCGGCGTCGCCTCCTTCGCCACCACCCCCGTCACCCGCGACCTGCTCCTGTGGGCCGATCGCGTGTTCGTGATGTGCGAGCGCGGCGACCGGCACCAGACGCTGCTCAAGCTGCGCTTCCCGGGGGTGGACCGGCCCATCGTGGACCTCGATCTCGAGGACCGCTGGCCCCGCGGCCACCCCGAGCTGGTGCGACGACTGCTGCGGCGGCTCGCCCCGCACCTGGGCCGCCCACAGGGGCCCGAGTCCGCTGAGGCATAATGCGTCTCGGTGCGGAGGGCTAGCCTAACGGTAAGGCAGGAGCCTTGAAAGCTCCCGGGCGCAAGCCTTTGGGGGTTCGAATCCCTCGCCCTCCGCCAGCACGCCTCCACGAACCCGGCAGTGGCCCGAATCTCGACGCTCGCGCTCGCCGAGTCCCTCGCCGTGGTCGCCGACGATCACCACCGCGGCCGGTCCCTCGACGCGCCTCGCCCAGGTACGGTTTCGTCGCGTACCGGCTGCGGAAGGGGCTCGGGAGGCTCATAGGCGCCGCTCTCGGACGAACGCCCGCGCTTCGCTCAGGGCGAGGCGTCGAGTCGTGCTAACCTGTCCGCTGTCGCTCCCGCCGGTGCCGTCTGCGGCCCCACCCTCGCGCGGAGAGGTGCTGGAGTGGCTGAACAGGACAGATTGCTAATCTGTTGTGCGGGGTAAACCTGCACCGGGGGTTCGAATCCCCCCCTCTCCGCCAGAACGACTTACAGGGATTCCCGAGCAGGACAGACGGCCGGGCCGGGTTCGTGGTGAGCGCCTGGTGAGCCCCAGGACGCACGCGCCCGCCGGGAAGGGGTCAGGGCACACCCGGCCGCGCCCATCGCGTCCTGGGGCCGGGAACGCCGCGTCAGGGCCGGTTCCCGCCTCGCTCGTGAAGCGTCTGGATTAGTGCCGCCGCGTCGCGCATGTCGCGCTCGTTCACGATCGCGTAGCGCGTGAAGATCTCG
>DATKEG010000259.1:0-16397 GCA_035544515.1 Vicinamibacteria bacterium
GACACGACGGTGACAGCAACTTTCGAGCTGCCCAGCATCAGGGCCGCGCCGTCAGCCGACGGGGACGACATCGCGCTCGCCTGGCGGCACCAGCTCGAGCTTCCTGGCGGCGGCGGCCAGGTGCTGCTCAACGGCGCGACGACCGTCGCCTCCGGGCCCGGGCTCAACTCCGCGCAAGCGAGGGGCCGGCCGGGTGAGAACCGGCTCGAGGGCCGGTTGACCCACGGGACGGGCCGCGCCGGCACCTGGCGCTTCGAGCTGGGGGCCAACCTGCGGCTCGAGCCGGGCAGCCTCCGCATCCTCTCCGGCGAGCCGGCGGTGGTGACGGGCGACGCGGTGGTGTTCCGCCTGCGCGGCCACCCCGGCGAGCAGGTGGCGTTCACGTTCCGCCTCAAACGCTGACGGAACGGAAGAGGCTAGCGTCATCTCAGGGGGGATCGCTCGGGCCGCCAGCAAACTTCGGCTCCGATGGCCCGAGCGCTCCCCCCTGAACCCCCCGCGCGTGCGCCGCAGCGCTGCGCGCGTCGCCGCGCGCGTATCCCGTTTTCCGATCTGGAGCGCGCGGCACTAGAATCGCGCTCTCCCATGGCCGCACGGTACGACGCGATCATCATCGGGGGCGGCCACAACGGCCTGGTCACGGCCGCCTACCTCGCGCGCGCCGGCAAGAAGGTGCTCGTGCTCGAGCGCCGCCACGTGCTGGGCGGCGCGGCCGTGACCGAGGAGGTCTTTCCCGGCTTCCAGTTCTCGGTCTGCTCCTACGTCGTCTCGCTGCTGCGGCCGGAGATCATCCGCGAGCTGGACCTGCCGCGGCACGGCCTGGAGATCCTGCCCCTGGACGGGACGTTCACCCCCATGCCCAACGGCGACCACCTGTGGCGGATGAACGATCACGCGCGCACGCGCCGCGAGATCTACCGGCACTCCCCGGTCGACGCCGAGGCGTACGACGAGTACTCGAAGGCCATGGCGGACATGGCCCGCTTCGTCAAGCCCATCCTCTCCATGGTCCCGCCGGATCCCTTCGGCTACGACGTGGCGGGCATGGGGAAGCTGCTGGGGATGGCGCGGCGGTTCCAGGCGCTGCCGCGAGCCGCGCAGCACAACCTCGTCCAGCTCATGACCATGAGCGCGGTGGACCTGCTCGACCAGTGGTTCGAAACGGACGTCCTGAAGGCGACCATGTCGGCCAGCGGCATCATCGGCACCTTCCAGGGCGTGCGCTCGCCGGGCACCGCGTACGTGCTGCTGCACCACTACATGGGCGAGATCGACGGAGCCTTCCGCTCGTGGGGCTTCTCGCGCGGAGGCACCGGGGCCATCAGCAACGCGATCGCGGGCGCGGCGCGGCAAGCCGGGGTGGAGATCCGCACCGAGGCGAAGGTGGCCCGCATCGTGGTCAAGGCCGGCCAGGCGGCGGGCGTGGCGCTGGAGAGCGGCGAGGAGATCCCGGCCGCCGCGGTCGCCTCCAGCGTCGACCCGCATCTCACGTTCCTGAAGCTGGTCGAGCCCGGCGTGCTCGACGGCGACTTCCTCACGGAGGTGCGCCGCTACAAGCTGCGCGGCTCCTCCGGCAAGGTGAACCTCGCCCTCGACGGCCTGCCCGACTTTACCTGCCTGCCCGGGCTCGGCGCGCACCTGCGCGGCGCGATCTCCGTCTCGCCCGGCGTCGAATACATGGAGCGGGCCTACGACGACGCGAAATACGGCGACTTCTCCCGGCACCCGTACCTGGACGTGGTCATCCCCTCGCTGACCGACCCGTCCGTGGCGCCGCCCGGCAAGCACGTCCTCTCGTGCTTCGTGCAGTACGCGCCCTACAAGCTGCGCGAGGGCACCTGGGACGAGAAGCGGGAGGCCTTCGGCGACACCGTGGTGAACACGCTGGCGGAGTACGCGCCGAACCTGAAGGGCCTGATCATCGACCGGCAGGTCCTCACCCCGCTCGACCTCGAGCGCGAGTTCGGGCTCGGGGAGGGCAACATCTTCCAGGGCGAGCTGAGCCTGGAGCAGCTCTTCTTCCTGCGCCCGGTGCCCGGCTGGGCCCGCTATCGCACGCCGGTGAAGAGCCTCTACATGTGCGGCTCGGCCACCCACCCCGGCGGCGGGATCATGGGCGCGCCCGGCCGCCTCTCGGCCCTGGAGATGCTGAAGGACTGGAAGCGCCGGGTGCTGCGTTGAAGCGGGTGGCGGTCATCGGCGGCGGCCACAACGCCCTGGTGGCGGCCGCGCTCATGGCCAAGGCCGGCCTGAAGCCGCTGGTGCTGGAGCGGCGGGACGTCGTGGGCGGCGCCGCCGTGACCGAGGAGTTCCATCCCGGCTTCAAGGTATCGGCCGTGGCCCATACCGCCGGGCCGCTGCGCGCGTCGCTGGTGGAAGAGCTGGGCCTCGAGGGGCACGGGCTCCGGATGATGGAGCCGGAGCCGCGGCTGTTCGCGCCCTTGCCGGACGGCCGGAGCGTGCGGCTGTGGGGCAGCCCGGAACGCTCCGCCGGCGACATCCACCGCCTCTCGCCGCGCGACGCGGAGCGGTATCCCGAGTTCCATCGCACGCTGACCGGCCTGGCCGGCCTGCTCGGCCGCGCGCTGTCGCTCACGCCGCCGGACGTGGACCGCCCGGGCGGAGGCGACCTCCTGTCGTTCGCCGGGCTCGGCCTCGCGCTGCGGCGTCTGCCCCGCAGGGATGCGCACGGCCTGCTGCGCTGGGGCCCCATGGCCGTGGCCGACTTCGCCGGGGAGTGGTTCGAGACCGACGTCCTCCGCGCCGTGGTGTGCGCGCGCGGGATCTGGGGCGCGTTCGCCGGTCCCTGGTCCGCGGGCACCACCGCGAATCTGCTGCTGCAGGCCGCCGCCTACGGGGGCAACGGAGCGGGCTCGGCGGTCATGGTGCGCGGCGGCCTGGGCGCGCTCACCCAGGCGCTGGCCGAGGCCGCCCGGGCCCTGGGAGCCGAGGTACGCACCGGGGCCACCGTGCAACGCATCGCCGTGCGCGACGGGCGCGCGGCCGGCGTCGTCCTCGAAGGCGGGGAGGAGATCCCGGCGCGGGCCGTGGTGTCGGGCACGGATCCGCAGCGCACGTTCCTGCGCCTGCTCGACCCGGCCCTCCTCGACCCCGACGACCTCCAGCGCTTCCGGAACTACCGGCAGCAGGGCATGGCCTCCAAGGTGAACCTCGCGCTCTCGGCGCTGCCCGCGTTCGGGGCCGTCAAGGGCGAAGACCCCGCCTCGCTGCTCGGCGGCCGCATCCACATCGGCGCCGGCGTGGACGACCTCGAGCGCGCCTACGACGACGCGAAATACGGCGGGATCTCCCGGCGGCCGTACCTCGACGTGACGATCCCCTCGCTCTCCGACCCTTCGCTCGCGCCCGCGGGACGGCACGTGATGTCCATCCACGTGCAGTACACGCCGTACCGGCTGCGCCAGGGCGACTGGCGGACGCGGCGCGACGAGGTCGCGGACGCGGCGCTCGCCACGCTGGAGGAGTACGCGCCCGGCCTCCGCGGGCTCGTCCTCGCGCGGCAGGTGCTGACGCCGCTCGACCTCGAGGAGACCTACGGGCTCACCGGCGGCCATCCCTTCCACGGTGAGCATTCGCTGGACCAGCTCTTCGCGACGCGCCCGCTGCTGGGCTGGGCGCGCTACCGCGCGACCATCCCCGGCCTCTACCTCTGCGGGGCGGGAACGCATCCGGGCGGCGGGGTGACCGGCGGACCCGGCGCGAACGCCGCGCGCGAGGTGGTCAAGGACCTGCGCTAGCGGCCGCCGGCTGGGGACAGAATGGAAGCAGGGCCTCGTTCCGGAGGGAGGATCGCCACATGCGCGCAGGCAGGACCGGGTGGGCCGCGCTGGCGTTGACCGCGATCGCGATGGCCGGCCACGCCGCTCGGACTCCCCCGCCGACCCGGAGGGTCGACGTGAAGGAAACGCTGTTCGGGGTCGAGGTCCACGACCCGTACCGCTGGCTCGAGGACCTGAAGGACCCGGCCGTGCAGGCCTGGATGGCCGAGCAGGATCGCGCGGCGCGCACCGCGCTCGGCGCGTCACCGGGACGGGACCGGCTGCTCCGCCGGTTCCGTGAGCTCTACTACGTGGACGCCGCCTCCGCGCCCCTGCACCGCGGCGGGCGCTACTTCTACACGCGCCGGCACGCCGACCGGGAGAAGGCCGTGGTGTATTGGCGCGAAGGCGCGCAGGGCGAAGAGCGCGTGCTGCTCGACCCGAACACCATGAGCGCCGACGGCAGCACCTCGCTGGGGGTCTGGGTGCCGGCCTGGGACGGCGGCAAGGTCGCCTACGCGCTGCGCCCGAACAACGCGGATGAGGCCACGCTGTACGTGATGGAGGTGGCCACGGGCGAGGTCAGCGAGGTGGACGTGATCGAGGGCGGCAAATACGCCGAGCCCTCCTGGACGCCCGAGGGGGACGGCTTCTACTACACCTGGCTGCCCACCGACCCAAGGGTCCCGGTCGCGGACCGTCCGGGACGGGCCGAGATCCGCTTCCACCGGCTCGGCACACCCCCCGCCGCCGACCGACAGGTGCACGCCGCCACGGGCGATCCCCGCACGTTCCTGAGCGTCGACCTCTCCCGCGACGGACGTTGGCTCTTCGTCTACGTGTCGCACGGCTGGAACTCCGCCGACGTCTACCTGCGCGACCTCGCGAGCGCCGACTCCGGCTGGCGGCCGCTCGTCGTGGGCCGGGACGCGCTCTACCTCGTCCACGCGTGGCAGGGCCGCTTCTACGTCCTGACCAACGAAGGCGCCCCGCGCTTCCGGGTGATGCGGACCGAGGCCGCCCGTCCGGAGCGCGCGGCCTGGGTGGAGGTCGTGCCGGAGCGCAAGGACGCGGTGATCGAGGAGTTCCGTGTCCTGGGCGGGCACCTCGTCCTGGGCTACCTCGAGAACGCGGCCAGCCGGCTCGAGGTGCTCACGCTGGAGGGCCGGTCCGTGCGGGAGGTCCCGTTGCCGGCGCTGGGATCGACCTTCGGCCTCGTCGGCAACCCGGACGAGGACGAGGCGTTCTTCGGCTACCAGTCGTTCACCACCGCGCCCGAGATCCACCGCACGTCCGTGCGCACGGGCGCGACGAGCCTCTGGAGCGCGGTGAAGGTGCCGGTGGACCCCTCGGCCTTCGCGGTCGAACAGGTCTGGTATCCGTCCCGGGACGGCACGCGCGTCTCGATGTTCGTCGTCCGCGGGAAGGACATGCGACGCGACGGGTCGACGCCGTTCGTCCTCTACGGCTACGGCGGGTTCAGCGTGAGCGAGCGGCCGACGTTCACGACGGGCATCTTCCCCTGGCTGGAGGCGGGCGGCGGCTTCGCCGTGGCCAACCTGCGCGGCGGCGGCGAATACGGCGAGGAGTGGCACCGCGCGGGCATGCGGCACAGGAAGCAGAACGTGTTCGACGACTTCATCGGGGCCGCCGAGTACCTCCAGGCGAACGGCTACACGCGGCCCGACCGGCTCGCCATCATGGGCGGGTCGAACGGCGGGCTGCTCGTGGGCGCGGCCATGGTCCAGCGGCCGGAGCTGTTCCGCGTGGTGTCCTGCGGCGTGCCGCTCCTCGACATGGTGCGCTATCACCTCTTCGGCAGCGGGAAGACGTGGATCGCGGAATACGGCTCGGCGGACGACGAGGCGGACTTCCGCACCCTTCTCGCCTACTCGCCCTACCATCACGTGCGCAAGTCGCCGTATCCGGCCGTGCTCATGACCTCGGCCGACACGGACGACCGGGTGGACCCGATGCACGCGCGCAAGATGACGGCGGCGTTGCAGGCCGCGACCACGAGCGGCCGGCCGGTGCTGCTGCGGATCGAGCGCAACGCCGGCCACGGCGGCGCGGACATGGTGAAGCAGGCCGTGGAGCTCTCGGCCGACCGCTACGCGTTCCTGATGAGCGAGGTCGGACTCACGCCCCGACCGGACGCCGCGCCGCCGGGCGAGACCCGGGAGTCGCCGCGCTGACCGCGCACCCCTCCGCCTCCTGCGCCTACCTTCGGGGGAGGGACGGGGGCGCTTGAGCCGCGCCGTGGAGCCGGGCGCGGATCCGCGCCGCGGTGGCCGCCCCCACCGACGCGGCCAGCTCGGCCAGGCTGGCCGCACGGACGCCGCGCAGCGAGCCGAAGCGCGAGAGGAGCTTGCGCCGGCGCGCCGGTCCCACGCCGGGGATCTCGTCCAGCTCGGAGTGCAGCGTCCGGCGGGCGCGCGTCCGGCGGTGGAAGCCCACGGCGAAGCGGTGGGCCTCGTCGCGCACGCGCTGGACGAGCTGCAGCACGGGCGACGATCGTGGCAGCCGGACCGGCGCGTCGCGTCCGGGCAGGAAGAGGACCTCCTCGCGCTTGGCCAGGCTGGCCAGGGGCTGGTGCCCGACGCCCAGCTCCGCCAGCGCCTCCATGGCCGCCCCGAGCTGCCCCTTGCCGCCGTCGACGAGGACGAGGTCGGGCAGCTCCTTGCCCTCCTCCAGCAGCCGCCGGTAACGCCGGCCCACCACCTCGCGCATGGAGGCGAGATCGTCCGGCGTGCCCGACACGCTGCGCACGCGGAACGTCCGGTAGTCCGCCTTGCGCGGCAGTCCGTCCTCGAAGACCACCAGCGAGGCCACCACGTCCGAGCCCTGGATGTTGGAGACGTCGAAGCACTCGATGCGCCGCGGCTCCACCTCCAGGTCGAGCAGGTCGCGCAGCGCGCGCAGGATCTCCTGGGACTGCCGGCGCGGGTGCCGCCATTCGAGGTCGTAGGCCAGGCGCGCGTTGCGCGTGACCAGGTCGAGGAGGCGGAACTTCTCGCCGCGCCGGGGGACGCGGATGCGCACGGCGCCCCCGCGCCGCTCGGACAGCCAGGCCTGCAGCAGCTCGGCATCCGGCAGCGCCGACGGCAGCAGGATCTCGCGCGGCACGTACCGGCCCTGCGCGTAGTACTGCGGGAGCGAGGCCGACAGCACCCGCTCCGGCTCCGCCAGCTTGTCGAGGAGGAACCCCTCGCGGGCCACCACCTTCCCGTCGCGCACGGCGAACACCTGCAACGCCGCGCGCTCGCCCTCCACGTAGGCGCCGAAGAAGTCCCGCTCCTCGAGGTCGGTGGTCGTGATCTTCTGCGGCGTGTCCAGACGCTCCAGGGCGCGCACCTGGTCGCGCAGGCTGGCCGCCTCCTCGAACCGGTCATCCGCCGCGGCCTGCTCCATCTGCCGCTTGAGCCGCCGGAGCACCTCTTCGGTCCGACCCTCCAGGAACAGGCGTGCGTCGTCACAGGCCTGGCGGTAGCGCTCGAGCGAGCAGACCTCGGCCACGCAGGGCGCCAGGCAACGCCCGATCTGGTGCTGGAGGCACGGCCGCGGCCGCCGTCCGTTGAGGACCTCCTTGCACGAGCGCACGCCGAAGAGCTTGTGGACCATGCCCGCGGTCTTCCGCCCGAGCAGCGCCGGGATGTAGGGCCCGCCGTAGGCGTTCCCGTCCTCCCCCACGCGGCGCACGACGTGCAGCCGCGGGTACTCCTCGGCCAGGGTCAGCTTCAAGTACGGGTGGTTCTTGTCGTCGCGGAGCAGGACGTTGTAGCGCGGCCGATGGCGCTTGATCAGGTTGTTCTCGAGCGCCAGCGCCTCCATGTCCGTGTCGACCAGCACGAGGTCGAGATCGGCGATCTGCGCCACCATGTCGCCGCGCCAGACCTCCACCGGCCGTCCGGCCTGGAAATACGACCGCACGCGGTCGCGGAGGCTGCGGGCCTTGCCCACGTACACCACGGCACCCTCCCGGTCCTTGAACAGGTAGACGCCGGGCTGCGCGGGTACGGTCTGGAGCTTCTCCTTCAGGCCCACGGCTGATTATAGGGAGCGCGGCGGCTTTGACAGCCGCTTCGGCCGGGCCGTAGACTCGCCCCTCATTCCCGAGGCCCCCCTTGATCACGGAACGCGTCGGCGCGGCGTTCGCCCGGCCGGTCGAAGGCCTGGTGCGGGCGTTCGCGCGGTTCAGCCCCGACGTGCTGACCATCACCGGGCTCGCGCTCAACGGCGTCGCCTGCGCGTTCTTCGCCTTCTCGGGGGGCGAGGACTACAGCTACCCGCACCTGCTGCGGGTGGGCGGCGCGGTCGCGCTCCTGGCCAGCCTCTTCGACATGCTCGACGGGCGGGTGGCGCGGCTGCGGGGCCGGCCCACCACCTTCGGAGCGTTCCTGGATTCGACCATGGATCGCTACTCGGACATGGTCCTGTACCTGGGGCTCCTCGTGCTCTACGCCCGCCTGGACAAGACGCCGCACATGGTGCTCGTCTGGGTGGCGGCCTTCGGCAGCTTCATGACCTCCTACGCCCGGGCGCGGGCCGAGAGCCTGATCCCGCGCTGCACGGTCGGGCTGCTCGAGCGGCCCGAGCGGATCGTCCTCATCGTGGTGGGCGCGCTGGCGAACCGCATGACGGGGGTCTTGTGGATCATCGCCCTCCTGTCCAACCTCACCGCGCTGCAACGCATCGTCTACACGTACGTCGAGCTCAAGCGCGGGTGGACGCGGCCGCGGACCGAGGAGGCTCCCTGAACGAGGAGGCCGCGCGGCTGCGCTCGCGCGTGTTGAGCCCCTGGGGTTTCCGCGCCTACCTGCTCGGCAAGCTCCCCCTGGCCGCGTTCGCCGGCCTTCGCCTGCGGAGGCTCGACGACGAAGCGTGCGCGGTGTGGCTGCCCGGCGGCTGGCGGACGCGCAACCCGTTCGGCTCCACCTACTTCGCCGCCCAGGCCATGGCCGCGGAGATGTCCACCGGCGCGCCCGCCCTCGTGCTGGCCCGCGCGGCGTCCGCCTCGGTGGCGCTCATCCTCACCGGCCTCGCGGCCACGTTCACCCGGCGCATCCAGGGCGGCGCCGTGTTCACGTTCGAAGATGTGGCCGGGCTGCGGGCGACCATCGACCGCATCGCCGCCAGCGGCGGGACGGGCAGCTACACGGGTCGGTCCACCGGGCGCACGTCCGACGGTGCGGTGGCGGCGGAGTTCGACGTCACGTGGTCGTTCAAGCGGCGCGACGCGTGAGCGGCCGTGCCCGCTGACGCCACCGGCTTCGTCCTGGCCGGCGGGCGGAGCCGCCGCATGGGCCGCGACAAGGCGCTGCTGCCCTGGGCGGGCACGACGCTGCTCGACCTCGCGATCGCCCGGCTGCGGGGGTGCTGCCGCGAGGTCGTGATCCTCTGCGGGCCCGAGCCGCGTTACGCCGACCGCGGCGTGCCGATCGCGCTCGACGTCCCGCCCGGCGCCGGTCCGCTCGGCGCGGTGATGACGGGGCTGTCGCGCCTGGGCGGTGGGCCCGGCGTGTTCCTCGCGGTCGACCTCCCGAACGTCCCCGCCGGCCTGCTGGGGCACCTCGTCGCGCTCGTCCCGGGATACGACGCCGCGGTCCCGGTGCCCGTCCAGGGACCCGAGCCGCTCTGCGCGGTGTATACGGCCGCCTGTCTCGGCCCGATCGAGGACCGCATTGCCGCGGGGGAGCTGAAGATGACGAGCTTCTGGCCGTCGATCCGGGTCCGCGAGATTCCCGAGGGCGAGCTGGCGCGGTTCGGAGACCCCGCGACCCTTTTCCGTAACCTGAACGACCCGAGCGACTTGCACACGGAGTGACGCCTTACTCCACGCTTGGACCTGCCGCGCGGCCTATCATGGACCGATGGCGCGCCTGTGGGATCTGCACACCGTCCGTGGCCTCGCGTTGACGGGAGCGATGGCGGGTTTGGGCCTCGCCTGCGGCACGATCGCCTGGGAGCTCTGGCGCAACGGGGTGGGGCGATCCGTCGCGAATGGACTGTCCGATCCGGATGGGCCCCCTGGGGCCGCGTTACTGGCTCTCGACCGGGAAGCTCTCGACGAACTTCGGCGCAGGAGGCTCGCCTTCCCCGTCGAGGGGGTCGCGCCGGCGCACCTGATCGACAGCTTCGCCGACCCGCGGGGAGACGGCACGCGGCTCCACCGCGCGGTGGACATCTTGGCTCCACGGCGGACGCCGGTACGGGCCGTCGAGGGCGGCACGGTGGCCCGCCTCGACCGCAGCCCCGCCGGCGGGATCTCGCTGTACCAGCTCGATCCCGGCGGGCGCTACTGTTACTACTACGCCCACCTCGACGGCTACGCGCCCGGCCTGACGGAGGGGGCCACGGTCGAGCGCGGCCAGCTCCTGGGATACGTGGGCACGACGGGCAACGCCCCGCCGAGCACGCCGCACCTCCACTTCGCGATCTACCGGCTGTCCGACACGAAGCAGTGGTGGGCCGGCACCGCCCTCAATCCGTACCCGGTGTTCCGCTAGCGGCTATCCCTGGGCTCCGGCTCCCGTACCATCCTCGGCGCCAGCCATCGTGGGCTGGGCCTCGGGCCGGACGAACTGCACGCTCTCGGCGCTGTCGTCCCAGCATTCGGCATGCTGGACGTCCACCCGGAGCAGCGCCAGGTGGGGGTCCTTCTTGCCTTCGGGGAGCCAGGCCTTGTGCTTGCCGCTCCAGAGCTCCTTGAGCTTGGCCTGGTCGTGCATGAACGACGCGGTCCCGCTCGCCGAGATGTAGCGGTCGTCCTCCGGGCTGGCGTAGATCACGTTGACGTTCGGGTTGCCGGTGATCTCCTGGGCCAGCGCCGACGTGGTGCTGGCGATGAACCACAGGTTGCCGTCGAACTCGACGTCGGAGGTCATCATCGGGCGGCTGTTCAGGCGGCCGTCCCGAGCGACCGTGGTCAGCATGGCGATGCGGATGTCCCGCATGATCTTCCGTAGCTTCTTGACCGAGCCGTTGGCCTTGGCCGCCTGGGCCTGGGTGTCCTTCTTCGCCATCCAGTCTCCTTTGCAGGGCTTTGCGCGGTACGCGGGCGTGGAATGCAAGCGCGATGCCACCGGTCTTGAGATTCCGAGACGGATGGCGTGGTACCGCGATTGCACCTGGCGCAGAATGCCTCTCTCACGGGGGTGGGCGCGTTGAAGGGTGGCTTCGCGGGCGTGCCGCGCGGCACGGCGGCGGCGCTCCGCCGCGACGGCTTCGCGCACGTCCCGGGCGCCGTCCCCCACGACGTCGTTCAGCGGGCGCTATTCGCGATCAACCGGTCGCTCGGCCGTGGGCTCGACCCGGCTCGGCTGGACACCTACCGATCGCAGTCCTTCTGTCCCGAGCTCCGGAAGGAACGCGTCATCACCGATCTCCTTTACGACGGGGCGGCCTGGCCGATGGCCGAGGCGCTCCTCGGCGCCGGACGCGTCAAGGGACCGGATTCGGGACAGATCGCCCTGAGCTTCCCCACGGACGGGCCGGCCTCGACGCCGCACCCTCACCTCGACGGGATGTACACGCCGACCAACGGGGTGCCCCGCGGCCAGGTCCGGAGCTTCACCATGCTCGTGGCCGTGCTGCTGAGTCCCGTGGAGGCGGCCGACCGCGGCAACCTCGTGGTCTGGCCCGGCACCCACCACCTCTACGAAGGGTACTTCCGGCGCCGCGGGCCGCGCTCGCTCCTCGAGGGGATGCCGGAGGTGGCTCTACCCGAGCCCGTGGCGGTGACCGGGCGCGCGGGCGACGTCGTCCTGTGCCACTACCAGCTCGCGCACGCCGCCGGGGCCAACACCTCGCCCCACGTCCGCTATGCCGTCTACTTCCGGCTCGAGCACGTGGACCACGGCCGGCAGCGGTGGGAGTGCCTGACCGACATCTGGCGCGAGTGGCCGGGGCTGGGGGCGGGTCAGGGCACGACGACGGGGAACTCGACGTCTTCGTTCCCCTTGCGGCACCAGCCCTCGCGCTTCGAGCAGTAGAAGTACGTGAGCCCGGCCTTGACCGTCTGCCGGCCGCGTGGCGCGCTCGGCTTCACCGCCACCGCGATGTGCACGGGCAACGCGGGGTCGAGGTAGCGCGCGTTCTCGGGGTCGTAGGCCGTGAAGCGCGGCGGCGGCGCCTGCTTGTCCACGAGCACGGCCTCGTCGGCGTCGAGCTTGAGCCGGGGACCGGGCTCCTCGTTGACGCGCACGTCGGCATCGCGCGGCGTGAGGGTCACGGCGACGTGGGCGTTCGCGCCCGGCTTGACCGGGGCCACGAACTCGGCGCTGACCCTGACGTAGGTACGGGACGGACCCGCGCCCAGCACGATCAGCGCGACGGCGACCACTGCGTTCATTCCGAACATCCTACCAGACGATCCGCCTTCCGTGCCTCTGGTGGCGTCGTGTCGCGGGCCCGTCGCGCAGCGCGCAGGCTATAATCGCCGTTTCGCGCATGATCTTCGCCCTGCAGGAGCGCCTGGCCGCCGCCCTTCGCTCCGCGGTTCGCGCCGCCTGGGACGTCGACCTCCCCACCGTGAACTTCGAGTACCCGCCGCGGCTCGAGCTGGGCGACCTGGCCCTGACCGCGCCCTTCGACCTGGCGAAGCTGGTCCGGCGCCGGCCGCGCGAGATCGCCCAGCGGCTCGGCCCCGAGCTGGCCGGCGCGGCGGGCGTGCGGCGGGTGGAGGTGGCCGGCGGCGGGTACCTGAACGTGTTCCTCTCCCGTGCCGGCGCCGCCCGCGAGCTGCACGAGTGGCTCAGCCAGCCGACGCCGGCCGCTCCCGTGCCGGGACGCGTGATCGTCGAGCACACCAGCATCAACCCGAACAAGGCGGCGCACATCGGGCACCTGCGCAACGCCACGCTGGGCGACACGTTCGTGAACGTGCTGCGGCACCGCGGGCGGGAGGTCGGCGTCCAGAACTACATCGACGACACCGGAGTGCAGGTCGCGGACGTGGTGGTCGGCTTCCTGCACCTCGAAAAGCAGACGCTGGCGGACGTGGAGCGGATCGAGGGCCGCTTCGACTACCACTGCTGGGACCTCTACGCGCGGGTGGGTGACTTCTACGCGGCCCACCCCGCGAACAAGGCGCGCCAGGCCGAGGTCCTGCACGCCATCGAGCAGGGCGGGAACGAGACGGCGCGGATGGCCGCCCACGTCGCCGGCCGGATCGTGGACCGCCACCTCGCGACCATGGAGCGGCTGGGCATCCGCTACGACCTGCTCGCGCACGAGAGCGACATCCTGCGGCTGCACTTCTGGGACCGCGCGTTCGAGCTCCTGCGTCTCGCGGGCGCCATCCACCTGCAGGCCGAAGGCAAGAACGCCGGCTGCTGGGTCCTGGCCATGGAGGGCGAGGAGCAGGACGAGGACAAGGTCATCGTGCGTTCGAGCGGGGTGGTGACCTACACCGGCAAGGACATCGCCTACCAGCTCTGGAAGCTGGGCCTGCTCGACCGCGACTTCCGCTACCGGCGCCAGCGACGCTATGAGGACGGGCACGTGCTCTGGACGACCACGTCCGAGCAGGGCGAGGAGGGCGCGCCCACCTTCGGCCACGCGCGCGAGGTCTTCAACGTGATCGACGTCGGCCAGTCCTACCCGCAGCGCGTGGTCAAGGCGGGCGTGGCCGCGCTGGGCCACCCGGCCGCGGCGCAGGCGAGCCATCACCTCGCCTACGAGAAGGTCGTGCTCTCGCCGGCCACCGCGCGCGCGCTCGGGTACGAGGTGTCCGCGGACGACGCGGCGGTCAAGGTTTCCGGCCGCAAGGGTCTCGGGGTGAAGGCGGACGACCTGCTCGACGCGCTCGTGGACAAGGCCCGCGCCGAGATCGCCGCGCGCGACCCCGAGCGCGAGAGGGACGCGCGCGACGAGACCGCGCGCGCGGTCGCCACCGGCGCCCTGCGCTACTTCCTGTTGAAGTACGGCCGCACCAAGATCATCACGTTCGACATGGAGGAGGCGCTGGCCTTCACGGGCGAGACCGGCCCCTACGTCCAGAATGGCGTGGTGCGCGCGCGCAACATCTTCGCCAAGCTGGAGGCGGAGGGCCATGACGTGGGCGCGCTGGTCGCGGGCGCGCGCGACCTCGACCTCGACGCGCTGCTCACGGGCGAGGAGGGCGACGAGGTCTGGGCGCTCTTCCTGCTCATGGCGCGCACGGACGAGGTGGCGGAGCAGGCGGTGCGCGCCGAGGAGGTGGCGCTGGTGGCCAAACACGCCTTCGCGGTGGCGCAGGCGTTCCATTCCTACTACCAGAAGCCTCGTTACTCCGTGCTGCACGCCGAGAGCGAGGAGCGGCGGGCCTTCCGGGTGCTGGTGGTGGACGCGTTCCTGCGCCAGATGGACCGTCTGACCAGCCTGCTCGGCATCCCCGTGCCGGAGCGGATGTGAGGCGGCCGCTCATCGGCGTCACCGCCGGCATCAGCGGGCACAGCCCCGAGTGGTTCGCCCTGCGGGACGATTACGTCCGCGCGGTCGAGAAGGCGGGGGCGTTGCCGGTGCTGCTCGCGCCCGGGCCGCTGGAGCGCATACCGGACGTCCTGGCCCGGATCGACGGCCTCGTGCTCAGCGGGGGGTCGGACCTCGACCCGGCGCACTACGGGGAGGAGCCGCACGAGACGGTGGACGACGTCAGCCCCGAACGCGACGCCTTCGAGCTCGCGCTCAGCCGCGAGGCCCTGGCCCGCGATCTCCCTCTCCTGGCCATCTGCCGCGGTCACCAGGTGTTAAACGTTGCCACCGGCGGAACACTGTTCCAGGACATCCCGTCTCAGCTCGGGAGGGCGCTGGACCACGATCCCGGCAAGGAGCGCTGGGAGCCCGCCCACGACGTGAGGATCTTGCCCGGGACGCGTCTTCGGGAGATCCTGGGGAGGGACAGGGTCGCGGTGAACAGCATCCATCATCAATCGATCAAGACGCCCGGCGAGGGCCTCGTGGTCTCCGCCTGCGCCGTGGGCGACGACGTGATCGAAGGCGTCGAGGCGCCCGGGCGCCGCTTCGTCGTCGGCGTGCAATGGCATCCCGAGGCCTTCTGGGACCAGCCGCGGGGCTTCCAGCCCCTCTTCGCGGCCCTGGCGGGCGCCAGCCGCGGATGATGATCCCGCTGGCGGTCGCGTTCGCGCTGGCCGCCCCCGATCCCGCGATCCATGCCCGGCTTCCCTTCGAATACGGCCTCGAGACCGGGAAGGGCGGGCACGGCTCGGGCCAGCCGGGGATCCGCTGGGAAAGGCAGTTCCCCGACGCGCTCAAGAAGGCGCGCCGGGCGCGCAAGCCGGTGATGGTGGACTTCTGGGCCGACTGGTGTGGCTGGTGCCACCGCCTGGACCAGACCACTTACGTCGATCCCACGGTGGTGAAGCTCAGCGAGGACTTCGTGGCCGTGAAGGTGGACACGGAGGGCGACCCCAAGGGCGCGGCCGTGGCCGTCCGCTACGACGTGACGTCGCTGCCCACCATCGCCTTCCTCACGCCGCACGGCCGGCCGCTGATGCGCCTCAACGGGTTCCAGGGCCCGGGCCAGTTCCCGAAGACGCTGGAGGCGGCCAAAGAGGTGGCGCAGCGCGTGATGGCCTGGGAGGACGCGCTCGAGCGCGACCCCAGCAACCCGGACGCGCTGGCCGCGCTCGGCACGCACCTGTTCGAGCAGGACGCCTATCGCGAGAGCCGCGACCTGCTCGCGCGCGCGCTCAAGTACGACGTGCGGCGGCCGCTCGAGGAACGCAAGCGCTCGCGGCTGCTGCTCGGCGCGATCGAGAAGTCCGACCACCGCTACGCCGAGGCGGAGACCATCCTCCGGCAGGCGCTCGAGCTGCCGCCCAGCCCCGAGCACGACGCCAAGGTCCTCTACGTGCTCGGCCGCATGTACGACGCCTGGGGCCGCCGCGAGCAGGCCCGCGTCGCGCTGCAGAAGGTCGTCCAGTCCTACGCCCAGACCTCCATCGCCCAGAAGGCCAGGGAATCCCTGGGCGCGCTCGAGAAATAGCGCGCGGCGACGCGCGAAGCGCTGCCGGCCCGAGCGATCCCCCCTGAGATGACGCCAGCCCTCGGCCGCTGGGCGCGGCCCTGCGGAACGACCCGCAGCTATAGAAACTCCCTCAGCAGCGCCACCAGCTCCTGCGGCCGCTCCTCCTGGGGAACGTGGCCGCAGGCTTCGATCACCGCCTTGCGCGCGGCCGGGATCGCGGCCACGAAGCGGTCGGCGTCTGCGATGGGCACCCATTCGTCCTGGGCGCACCAGACGACGAGCGTCGGCGCGCGCACGCGGCCGATCGCCTCGGGAAGTCCCATCGCGGTGGCCTGGCCGAGCAGACGCGACAGGAACCGCGCCGCGCCGGGGCGGGCCAGCGGCGCCAGGTACTCCTCGACGCGTTCGGGCGTGACGCGGCCGTCGTCGTGGAAGACCTGCCGGAGCCCGAGCGCGACCACTCGGCGGCGGACGGGCAGGTTCTCCAGCACCGCGGACGCTCCGGGCGACCCCGCGACGCGCAGGAGCCAGGGCCGGTCTTCCGGCTCCAGGTTGAATCCGGCGGAGTCGATCAGCACCAGCCGCGCCACGCGGTGGGGCTCCGCCGCCGCGAACGCGGAGGCGACGGCGCCTCCCAGGCTGTGCCCGAC
>DATKEG010000260.1:0-6259 GCA_035544515.1 Vicinamibacteria bacterium
AACCGTTCCTTCTCGGCCTCTTTGGATTGAAGACCAGCCTCGATCAAGTCGACGAGCACTCGATTGGCGCTGGTTTTTCGCGTCCTGGCCAAGGTGCGCACGCGCCTCGCGATACCGGCCGGAATGGACACGCTCTGGCGGACAGTTCTCTCTGTTTCAGCCATGGCCCTAGCGTGCACCATGACGCACCAGTCTGCACCAGCATAGAGGTGGTGCCGGCTTGGATGGCCCGGCGATGTGTTCCACCGACGTCGTCGACGTACACGTACAGGAAGGCGGGCATCGGCTCGCGGACCCCGGCGTCGCGGATCATGATCACGGAATCCCCGATGCGGAGGACGGCCGGTCGATCCGGCCGATGGTCTCCGGGCGCCTCGAACACGTGCGTCACGAACTCGACGAGGCGCTGGGCGCCGTGAACCACGATCCGTGGCGTGACGGTGCGCCAACCCTCGGGAGGGAGACCGGAGGGTCGACCTGTCTCGCTCATGGCGGCGCCGCGTCACCGGCGCGCTCGGTGATTGGACGCGGCCGTGGGGCCGTGGCGAGCTTCGCGGCGAGGCGCTTCGCGAGGGTCTTGGTGGGATCGAAGGCGGCGCGCCGCAGGCGCAGCCGGAGCTTGCTCTGGGCGCGCCGCTCGACCTCGTCCTGCAGGAGCAGGGTGAGGAAGTCGACAAAGGAGGCCTGCTGCTCGACGGCTTGGCGGGTGCGGACCTCGAGCGTCTCGAGGAGGCCGGAGAGGCGGAGGGTGCGGAGCATGAGGGTGAGGTGCTGGCTCAACTGCATACGGCGGACCTCCTGTCGTCGCGCCCGGGGTCGGGGAAGAAGGTGGTCCAGGGGCGGTGGTGGGCGGCCAGACACTTTCCCTCCTCCTGACCCTCCTCGTCACGCCGGTCGCCTACTCGATCTTCGAGGACCTCGCGCGCGCGCTCGGCCGCGTGCCGGACTCCTCCCCCCGCGGATCCGCCCGCCGCCTCCGTTTCTGGCGCCGAGGCACCGCCGAGCGGTCCTGAACGGCGGGACCCGATCGCGCTGCTGTCCGGCCCGGCGCGCCCTGGCCGCGCCGCTGGCCACGGCGGCGTGTATGATCGGGCCGTGGGCGGGCGCCATGACGGCCGGGCCATCCGGATCCTGTTCATCGGGTGCGGTGCTCGTGACCTCGGCCGCGATTCCACCGCAGCGGGGATGGGCGAGCGAAGGCCGCCCGGTTGCGACGTCCAGGCACGGCCATGGCCGGGGGGGACTCTCCATCATGTGCGGAATAAGCGGCGTGTTCGACACCAGCGGCAAGCGCGATATCTCGCGGCCCCTCCTCGAACGCATGAACCGGTCGCTCTGGCATCGCGGGCCCGATGAAGGCAGCCTGCACCTCGAGCCGGGCGTCGGCCTCGCCCACCGCCGGCTGTCGATCATCGACCTCTCCACCGGCCAACAACCGCTGTTCAATGAGGACGGCAGCGTGGTGGTGGTCTACAACGGCGAGATCTACAACTTCCAGGCGCTGGTGCCCGAATTGCAGGCGCTGGGCCATACGTTCCGGACACGTTCCGACACGGAAGTCATCGTCCACGCCTGGGAAGCGTGGGGTGACGCCTGCGTGACCCGCTTTCGCGGCATGTTCGCCTTCGCGCTGTGGGACCGCAACCGTGAAACGCTGTTCCTGGCGCGCGACCGGCTGGGCGTGAAGCCGCTGTTCTACGCCATGCTGGACGACGGCATGCTGATCTTCGGTTCGGAACTGAAGGCCCTGCTCGTCCATCCGCGGCTCGGGCGCACCATCGATCCGGCTGCCGTGGAAGAGTACTTCGCCTACGGCTACGTGCCCGAGCCACGGACGATCTTCCGCGGGGCTCTGAAGCTGCCGCCGGGCTGCACACTGGCGCTGCGGCGCGGCGCCCCGCTGGGCGAACCGCGCGAGTACTGGGACGTGCCGTTCAAGCCCGGTCCGGCCGTGACGGAAGCGGACGCGGTCGAGGAGCTCGTCGCGCGCTTGCGCGATTCGGTCCGGGTGCGGCTGATGTCGGAGGTGCCGCTGGGCGCGTTCCTGTCCGGCGGCGTCGATTCCAGCGGCGTGGTGGCCATGATGGCGGGGCTGTCCGCAGATCCCGTGACCACCTGCTCGATCTCGTTCGGCGACCCCGCGTTCAACGAGTCGGCCTACGCGCAGACCGTCGCCGACCGCTATCAGACGCGCCATCGCGTCGAGCAGGTGGATCCGGACGATTTCGGCCTGGTCGACACGCTGGCCTCGGTCTACGACGAGCCGTACGCGGACAGCTCGGCGATGCCGACCTACCGCGTGTGCGAGCTCGCGCGCAAGACGGTGACCGTCGCGCTCTCCGGCGACGGCGGCGACGAGAGCTTCGGCGGCTACCGCCGCTACCGCTGGCACGTCAACGAGGAGCGGGTGCGCTCGCGGTTGCCGCTGCCGGTGCGCCGGCCCGTGTTCGGGCTGCTCGGCCGCCTCTACCCCAAGGCGGACTGGGCGCCGCGGGTGCTGCGCGCCAAGACGACGCTCGAGGCGCTGGCGCGCAACTCGGTGGAAGCCTACTTCCACAGCGTGTCGATCCTGTCCGATGCGATGCGCGCCAGGCTGTTCAGCCCGCGCTTCCACCGCGAACTGCAGGGCTATGCGGCCGTCGAGGTGCTCAAGCGCCACGGCGCGCGCGCACCCTCGGACCACCCACTGTCGCTGATCCAGTACCTGGACATGAAGACCTACCTGGTGGGCGACATCAACACCAAGGTGGATCGCGCCAGCATGGCCCATTCGCTCGAGGTCCGCGAGCCGCTGATGGACCATCCGCTGGTTGAATGGCTCTCCAACCTGCCACCGGACCTGAAGCTGCGCAACGGCGAGGGCAAGTACCTGCTCAAGAAGGCCCTCGGCCCGTATCTGCCGCCCGAGATCCTCTACCGGCCGAAGCAGGGCTTCGGGGTGCCGCTCGCCTCGTGGTTCCGCGGGCCGCTGCGGCAGTCGATCCGCACTGCCGTGCTTGGTCCGGTGCTGGCCGATACCGGCTGGTTCAACCCCGCCTACCTGCGCCGGCTGGTGGATGATCACCAGTCGGGCCGGCGCGACCACAGCGCGCCACTGTGGACGCTGATGATGTTCGAATCGTTCCTGCGCACCGTGGTGCACGCATCCACGACCCCGGAGGCGTAGGCCGCGGCCGGAGCATGCGCATCCTGCACGTGCTCGACCACTCCATTCCGCTTCACAGTGGCTACTCCTTCCGCACGCTCGCGATCCTCAAGGGCCAGCGGGCGCTGGGGTGGGACACGTTCCAGCTCACGGGCCCCAAGCAGGGTCCGGCGGCGGCGCTCGAAGAGACGGTGGACGGCTGGCATCTCTACCGCACGCCCCCGGGCCGGCGGCTCGCGGGCATTCCGGGATTGGGTGAACTTGCATTGATGGCCGCGCTCGCCTCCCGCCTCGAGCAGGTGGCCACGCGCATCCGGCCGCACATCCTGCATGCGCACTCGCCGGTCCTCAACGCGATTCCCGCCTTGCGCGTGGGGCGGCGGCTCGGCCTTCCCGTGGTGTATGAAATGCGGGCGTCGTGGGAGGATGCCGCGGTCGACCACGGTACGGCAAGCGCGCGGGGCGTGCGCTACCGCCTCAGCCGGAGCCTGGAGACCTGGGCCCTGCGCCGCGCGAATGCCATCACCACGATCTGCGAGGGCCTGCGGGGCGACATCCTGGCGCGTGGGCGCATTGCCCCGGCGAAGGTCACGGTGGTCCCGAACGCGGTCGACGTCGAGGCGTTCTCCGTCAGCGGGAGGCCCGACGCCGTCCTGCAGCAGCGGCTCGGGCTGGTGGGCGCGCTGGTGCTGGGCTTCATCGGCTCGTTCTACGCCTACGAAGGGCTGGCGTTGCTGTTGCGGGCACTGCCCCGGTTGCTCGCGCAGGATGCCTCCATCCGCGTGCTGCTGGTGGGCGGGGGACGCCAGGAAGCGGAGCTCAAGCAGCTGGCCACCGGCCTTGGCGTCGGCGCGCAGGTCGTGTTTGCCGGCCGCGTCCCGCATGCCGAGGTACACCGCTACTACGACCTGATCGACGTGCTGGTCTATCCGCGCCTGTCGATGCGCCTCACCGAGCTGGTGACGCCCCTGAAGCCGCTCGAGGCGATGGCGCAGGGGCGATTGCTGGTGGCATCGGATGTGGGCGGGCACCGCGAGCTGATCCGCCACGGGGAGACCGGCAGCCTGTTCAAGGCCGGCGATGCGGAGGCGCTCACGGCGGCCGTGCTCGACCTGGTGCGCCATCCGCAGCGCTGGGCTGTACTCAGATCCACCGCGCGCCGCTTCGTCGAGAACGAGCGCAGCTGGCGCGCGTCGGTTGCGCGGTACCGGGACGTCTACGGCAGCCTGGTGAAGAAGGGCGCCGTTTGACCGCCGGCGCTTTTCGTTCAGGTCCCCTCGCCCTGCCCGGCTCCCCGTGATTGCCGGACCCGCCGGAGCACCACGCGCCGGCGCGAGCCGCCCTACTTCTGCAGCGACCGGATGAAGTGCACCAGCGCCCAGCGATCGCTCTCCGGAAGATGGCGCCACGGGGGCATGGGCCCGCGGCCGGTGGTGATCTTCCAGAAGATCTCGCCGTCCGTCTCCTCCTGCACCACCTTCGACGTCCAGTTCGCGGGCTTGGGGTTGAGCGCCAGCGCGGCCGGGCCGTCTCCCTTGCCCCCCTTCCCGTGGCAGGAGGCGCAGT
Source organism: Vicinamibacteria bacterium (assembly GCA_035544515.1). Lineage (GTDB taxonomy): Bacteria > Acidobacteriota > Vicinamibacteria > Fen-336 > Fen-336 > DATKEG01. The sequence continues at coordinate 4,712 of DATKEG010000260.1, forward strand.
TGACCTGCGCGACCTTCCGGCCCTGCTCGACGACCTTGGGGCTGGCCGCGACCGGGTTCTTCTTGGCCTTCTCCGCCGCCGGCGCCACCCAGGGCGCCTGGGCGCTGGCGGGGACCTGCCACGCGGCGGCCAGGGCCAGCATCACCATCGTCATCGTGGCGGCGATCGCGATTCCCGTGCGTCCCCTCATCCGTTCCTCCGGTCATCGGGGCAGGGGGCGATGGCGCCCCCCGCCCGCTCTAGGCCATGGGACAACTGAACGCTTCGTCGTCCTCGATCGGGTCCGCGCCCGAGCGGCCGGGCGCGAGCCGGGGCTCCGCGCCCAGGGCCTTCACCTCGAGCCGCACCCAGGCGGCCAGCACGTCGGCCACCGCTGCATAGTACGGCAGGGGGGTGGCCGCCCGCAGGGCGTCGGCAAAGGCCTCGCCCCAGCGGCCCAGGTGGTCGGTCAGGAAGGCCGCCCCGGCGTGGCGGGTCACCTCGAGCCCCTCGCGGTGCCCCTCGGCCAGCGCGTAGGCCTCCCGCACGGCCAGCGCGCTCATGAACTCGCACTCGGCGGCGACGTGGTCCTCCATGTCGGGCTGGCCCTCCGCCGGCCGGAGGCCGAACGCCGCGTAGAAGCCACCGATGTCGGCCAGGGCCGCAGCCTTGCCGGCCATCCCGCCCGCCTCGACGTAGGCGCTCTCGTACGGGGCACAGCGCACCTGGCGGTCGAAGAGGAAGACGTACTCCTGGGCCACGGTGGCCGGATCCGCCTCCTCCGCCGCCGCCGCCAGCCGGATCAGCGGCTCGGCCAGGGGTGCCATCGCCGCCGCCGCCCCCCGGGACAGTCGCGCCACCTCCTCCAGCCGGTCCGCGACCGGGTAGCCGAGCGCGCTCCCGAGCAGCCGGTAGAGGCCGGCGCGGCCCAGGGCCGCCGCCACCGCGTCGTCGTCCGCCCGCATGGGCCGCGGGTCGATCCGCTGCGATCCGGCCCTCATCGCCCGATCACCAGGGGCACCCAGGGAGACCAGGCCTTGCGGCTGCCCACCTCGCGGTTGTCTCCCTCCCAGACCGCGAACGCCGCCCCCGTCTCCATGCCCCCGACCAGGCGCGGCGCGTTGACGTCGTCGGACACCATCGGGCGCGTGATGGCCACGCGCCAGATCCCGTCCGCCCACACCCCCTTGCCGAGGGCGGCCTGGTCGGGCTTCACCGTCATCGAGCCCCAGCCCTCCGCCATCTGGTCCAGCACCGGCGACGCGACGCCACGAGAGATGGGATTCTCGAGCCCGAGGGCCCCCGCGTAGGGCCGGGCATCACTGACCGACAGCACCTCGTCGGGATACAGATCCGCCCAGGCGTACGGGTAGAGGTCGCGCACGGTGGGCGGACCGTGGTCCAGGTCCTTCTGGAACGCCGCGCGCCACTGCATGATGTTCACGCGCCCGCCGGGGTTGCCCATCATGGGCGACGGCGCCTCCGGGCTGACCTCGACCGGCAGCTGCACGGCCACCTGGTCTCCGAAGTTGTCGAGCACGACCCGGTCGGAGCGCGACGGGTCCTTCC
>DATKEG010000261.1:0-3981 GCA_035544515.1 Vicinamibacteria bacterium
CGGGGCCTTGACCCGGGCCACGATGACGAACTCGGCGCGGTAGCTCTCGCCTTCGACCTTGTAGGCGAGGCCTCGCGCGGGGACGCTCACCAGCACGGGCACCCGGCGGCCGCCCGCCGGCTCGGGGAAGGACAGGCCCGCCACGCGCATCCGGAAGGCGCTCGGCCGCGGCCTGCGGTCGAGCATGGCGAGTGCCGGCGCCTCGTGCGGCAGGATCGGGCCGGGGCTCGGCGCGCGCACGGCGTAGTAGCCCTTCCGGGTGCGGACGCGCAGCCCCTTCCCGCGCACGCGCACGTCGATGCGCCGGAAGCGTCCGTCGTAGTCCTGGTTCGCGGGCGTGTAGGCGAGGACGTAATACTCGCGCCCGTCTTCGTCGATGCGGCGGAGGCCGGGGCCGAGGTCGTTGGTGTCGCGTACGAGGAAGCCGCCCGTCTGATCGGCGAGCGATTCGAGCGCCGCCTGCGGGTCGCGCTGCAGCGCGTCTTCGTTCAGCTCCAGCTCCGGGAGCGCGATCCCGGACTTGTTGGGGAGCGCCCGCTCCTTGCGCGCGCTGTAGGAATGGATCTCGCCCCGCGACTCCGCCAGCGTGCTCGTGACGCGCAGGCCGGCCGTGTCCACCGCGTACAGGGACACGCCGGCCCGCGTCGCGGCGTCGATCACGGATCGGACCTGGGGCTGCACCTTCGTCGGCAAGGCCAGGCCCTCCGAGAAGAAGACCACGCTCTTGCGGCCGGGCAAACCGCCCAGCGAAGCGATCACGGAGAGCAGCGCGTTGGTCGTGGCGAAGCCCTGCTGCTCGCGGGCCAGGGCTTGATGGAACACTTCCATGCGCCGGAGGCTCCTGGCCACCATGAGCTGCCACGCCCGCTCCTCCGGCCTCAAGTGCGAGAGCGCGACGGGTTCGAGCTCGCCCATGACGTCGTCCGGCACGATCTCGTTCGGGGACTCGGCGGAGTGGACGGCCGGCTCACGGGGGATCAGCGCCGAAAGCGCACGTGCGACGGAGGGGTTCGTCTTCGACTCGGGAGCGAAGCTGGCCGTGGACAGTGACGCCGCGCGGTCGAGCGCCTGCCGCACCAGGGCCGCGTCGTCGGTATAGGGCTGGAGCGTCAGGAGCGAGAGGTCGATGGCGAAGACGCCGGCCACGCCCTGAAGGCGGTCGGCCGGCCCGATCGATCCGAGCGCGGCCCGATGCGCGAGCGCCCGCGCCGCGGGCGAGAGGCGATCGAAGACGAACGCCGTCATCGTCGGCGACGAGTCCGGCGTCGGTGACACCGGGCCGGCGTCCGGCGTCGGAGCGGGGGCCGCGGCGCTGGCGCGTGTCGCCGCCGGGGGGCGTATCGCGGTCGCGCGCCGCTCGCGAGAGACGGCATGGAATCCCTCGATCGACTGCAGCGCGCCGTCCTCGTACACCTCGAAGTCGGCGGGGGCGAGACCGTGCACCGGCTCCCCCCTGCCGTCGCGCACCACGACGTCGAGCACCACGGCCGAGGCGGAGGCGGGAAACTGCGGGCCGGCGGGAGGGTGCTGCGGCGCACTCTGCCCGGCGACGAGCGGCGCGGCGGCCGTTAGGACGACGACCAGCCTGGACCACATGTTCACGACGACTCCTGATCAGCCGAACCCGGCACGACGGAGAACGGCTCGCGCTCGAACGCGACGAGAGCCGCCGCCACGGCCAGGAACCCCGGCGCGAGGCGGCGGCGGGTCACGGACCCGAAGCCGCCGAGGCGCCCGCGGTCTGCACCGCCGGGGTGACCGTGAACGGCTCGCGGACCTCGCGCTCGAGGCCGGACAGCTCGTCGCGGATGGTGAGCGCCAGCTCGTATTCGCCGGGAGGCATGCCCTCGAGCGGCACCCACAGGAGCTGAGCGATGCGGCCCAGCGAGGTCGGCACCACGCGCGTGGGGCCCCCGCGCTCGCGGACGTGCCCGCCCGCCTCGCGCACCACGTAGCGCGCGCTGACGTCGGGCAGGCCGTTCCTCTGGTCCTTTTGCGCGCCGTAGACGTCGAACTGGCAATACAGCCGGCCGCTCGACGGGAACCGGCGGCGGACCACGAGCACGGGGGAGGGGGCGGGGTCACCCTCGAGCTGCCGGACGGTGTTGGTGAGGATCGGGGTGGAGATGCGGAGGGCGGCGAGATCCGGGACGTCGAGCTCGTGCATCAGCGAACCCAGCTTGCGGCTGTTGCCGGCGCGCACGACCATCTTGATCTGGTAGCGGCCCGGCGCCAGCTCGAAGTCCTGCGTTATCGAGTACCAGCTCGCGCGCAGCCTTTCGAGCGTGGACGGCTGGAACGCCATCTCCAGCTTCTGGTCGCGCCGGTGGTGCTCGCCGGTGTCGCGGTGCGCGGCCACGATCAGCACGTCGAGGGTATCCACGAGCCGCCCGTCCTTCTCCACGAAGTCGAGGTTGGCCGCGTCCACCTCGGCCGCGAGCAGGGTGCGCGCCCGGCCCAGGACCGTCTCGTCGAGGACGAACGCCGTCATGCGCAGGCGGACGCCGTCGAGCGCGAAGGGCGAGTCGAGCGCGTTCTGGATGTCGCGGTCGGCCTCCTCCTTGCTCAGCGGCTTGGCCGGCGCCTCGCCGTCCGCGCCCGCGTCCTCGCCACGCGCCGGGGTGAGTGGCCCGCCGCCGGCCGCCGCCGTCCCGTCAACCGACGCGTAGTACCCGCGGCGGGCGCGCACGACCAGGCCCTTGCCGCGCACCTTCACCTCGATGCGGCGGAAGCGGCCGTCGCGCGGCCCCGCCGGCGGCGCGTATCCCAGGAGGTAGTAGCTCTCCGACTCGCGCGCGATCCGGCGGATGCCCTGCGCGAGGTCGTTGGTGTTCTTCACGGAGAAGCCGCCGGTGTCGACGGCCAGCATCTCCGCGCCTTCGGCGTCCTGGCTGGCGTCGGCCCACATCGCGCCGTAGTCCCGCGGATCGGGCGGCACCGCGAGGTCGGCCCCGTAGGTGGACGAGAGGCCCTCCAGGCCGCGCGTGTCCACGAAGTAGAGGGCGACGTTGGACCGCCGCGCCGTGTCCACCACGCGCTTGAAGTAGTCGAGGTTGGGGTCGAGGACGAAGCCCTCGGAGACGAGCACCAGCGCCTTGCGCCCCCGGGTCCCCTCGAGCGCCCGCAGCGCCCGCTCCAGCGCGGCGAGGGTCACGTTGAGGCGGCGCCGCAGCTGCTGGTAGGCCTGCGCCGCGCGCGCCTCGACCAGCGGGTGGTTCACCCCGGGCAGGTAGATCTCCCGCATCAACTGCTGTCCCTCGCGGAGGCTGATGCCGAGCTGATCGAACCGCCGCTGCACGCGCTGGCCCACCATGGTGTCCTGGTAGAGGTGGATGCGGACGGCCTCGAAGTCCGTGACCTGCTCGCGCGTGCTCACGTCCCGCTGGCGGCGGCCGTCGAGGGCCTTCAAGACGGCGAGCAGGTCGCCGCGGCCCGCGTTCATGCGCGTGCTCCACCAGGAGCCGCCGCCCGTGGCCAAGAGGCTCACGCGGTCGCCCTCGCGCACGCCCTTCTCCAGGAAGCTCGCCACCGCCTGTTTCGCCCGGTAGGCGTGCAGGGTGCTCATGTGGACGTTGTCGAAGACGATCGTGAACGTGCGTCCGGCGCGGTCGGGAGGGCCGGCGTTGTCGACCACGCGCGGCGCCGGGGCCGCGAGCACCTCGAGGGCGGCCGGCGGCGGAAGCTGCACCGCCTCGAAGCTCACGATCGGCTGGGGCTGCTTCTCGTCGTGGACGCTGAAGTCGGCGGCGGTCAGCCCGGGGACCGGGTTGCCCTTCCGGTCGGCCACGACCACGTCCACCACGACCAGGTCGGTGCGCTCCGGGAAGACCGGCGTGGGGGGCGGCGGGGCCTGGACGGCGAGGAGCGGGCTGGCGGCGAGAAGGAGGGCGGTGACCACGGATGGGCGCATGGCGAGGACTCGGGAGTGGCGTTCAATTATGCACCGGATGTGAGCACCTGGAGGAATTCCCGCGCGTCTCC
>DATKEG010000262.1:0-20385 GCA_035544515.1 Vicinamibacteria bacterium
GCGCCGTGCGCGGGGCTTACGCCGACGTGCTGGCGCGCGACCGGCATCCGGCCGTCTGCCTGTTCCTCGACTGCCCGGCCGAGCGGGTCGACGTCAACGTCCACCCGGCCAAGGCCGAGGTGCGGTTCGCGGACCCGCGCACGGCCTTTGCGGCGGTGGAGCGCGCCGTACGCGACGCGCTCTCGCGGGGCGCGCGCGCCGCCGCTCCACGCGCCGACACCGCGCGCATCGCCGCCGCGGTGGAGGCCTTTTCGGGCGGCGTCTCCCGCGTGGCGGAGAGCGAGCCGCGTTTCGCGCCCACGGGCGCGCGCGCGGCCGCGGCCACGTCCGCGGCCCTGCCCCTGCCGGCGGAGGAGCGGCCGCCCGCGCCGCTCTTCGCCGAAGCCCCGCCCACCGTCCTCGGCCAGCACCGCACCACCTACATCGTCGCGACCGACGGCGAGGACCTGCTGCTGGTGGACCAGCACACCGCGCACGAGCGCGTGCGTTTCGAGCGGCTGATGGCCCAGCTCGAAGCGGGCGGAGTCGAATCGCAGCTCCTGCTCGCCCCGCTGGTCTTCACACCGGCGCCCGCGCTGCGCCCGGTCCTCGAGGCGAGCGAGGGCGACCTGGCCGCGCTGGGGTACGAGGTGGAGCCTTTCGGCGGAGCTTCGGTACGGGTGCGCGCGGTGCCGGCCGTGCTTCCGGCGGTCGATCAGGGCCGCACGCTCGAGGCGCTGCTGCGGGACCTGCTCGAGCGCGAGGGCGCGGAATGGCTGGTGGGAAGCCCGCGCGAGCGCGTGGCCGCCACCCTGGCCTGCCACTCCTCCGTCCGCGCGGGCCAGCCCCTCCGCGTGGAGACCATGACCGCGATCGTCCGCGACCTGGCGCGAGCCGCCCATCCGGCGCTCTGCCCGCACGGGCGGCCCACCGTGGTGCGCGTCCCGCGCGCCGAGGTGACGCGCTGGTTCGGGCGCGGCGGCTGGCGGCGGCAATGAGGTGGGCCGGGTACTACTTCGGGCGCGTGCTGCAGGTCACGGGCCTCGTGGTGACGCTGGTCGCGGCCACCGCCTTTTTCGGGACGCCGAGCACGACGGCCATGCTGCGCATGATGCTCGTCGGCCTGCTGATCTTCCTCCCCGGCTGGCTGCTCGCGCGCCGGGACCCCCCGGGCCGGTGAGGTTTTCAGGACGTCCCGCGCGCGGCCTCTTCGCGGAAGGCGGCCAGGAGGTCCAGCGTGACGGGGCCGGGCCGGCCACCGCCGATCGGCCGGCCGTCCAGGGAACGAACGGGCGCCAGCTCGCGCGTGGTGCTGGTCAGGAACGCCTCGTCGGCGCCCACGAGGGCGTCGAGGGCCAGGGGTTCCTCGCGCACGGCCAGGCCGCGGCGGCCGCCGACCTCGATCACCACCTCGCGCGTGATGCCGGCCAGGATGCCCGCGTCGAGCGGGGGGGTGAGCACCGCGCCCCTTCGCACCGCGAATACGTTCGTGCTCGCGCCCTCGGCCACGTCGCCCGCGTGGTTGAGGAGGATGGCCTCCGCCGCCCCGCGCGCCTGCGCCTCGCGCACGGCGAGGATGTTGTTGAGCAGGTTGCACGACTTGATGGCGGGGTCGAGGGAGAGCGGATGGTTGCGACGGACGGAGGAGACGATCACGTCCACGCCTTCCCGGAAGTGCCGCTCCGGGTACGGCTGGTAGGGCTTGACCGCCATGACCACGGTCGGTCCCTGCACGCGCTCGAACGCGTACGAGATGTCGCCCACGCCGCGCGTGACGATCAGGCGGACGTAGGACTCGGGGTTGGCGGCCCGGGACAGGAGCGCGTCGAGCCGCCGTGCCAGCTCGCCGTCGCCGAGCGGGAGGCCGATGCCCAGGCGCGCGGCGGAGCCGCGCAGCCGCTGGAGGTGGCGATCGAGGCGGAAGGGCCGGCCCGCGTACGTCCGCAGCGTCTCGTACACGCCGTCCCCGAACGTGAAGCCGTTGTCGAGGACGGAGACGCGCGCCTCTTCCGCCGGCACGATCTCGCCGTTGACCGACGCGAAGAATCCCAAAGCCGGCACTCCTGGCCGGGACCTTATCATTCCAGGAGGCGGCGCGCCGGAGGTGAGGAGGGGGCGAGGGTGGCTCCGTTGTCGAGGTTCGCGTGAGCTGGTTCCAGGCCCTGGTCCTCGGTGTCCTGCAGGGGCTCGGGGAGTTCCTGCCCATCAGCAGCTCCGGCCATCTGATCGTCGCCCCCTGGCTGTTGGGCTGGCCGGTGCAGAGCCTCTCCTTCGACGTGGCCCTGCACGTGGGGACCTTGGCGGCGGTGCTGTGGGCCTTCCGGCGCGACTGGTGGACGATCCTCGGCCGCACGTGGCAGGGCGCGCGCCGGGGGGCTCCGTTCGCCGAGCCCGAGGGACGCCTGCTGGGGCTGCTCGCCCTCGGCTCCGTACCCGCGGCCGTGGCCGGACTCTTCCTGGAAGACTGGGCGGAGACGGTGTTCCGGTCGCCGGCCCTCGTGGGCGTGACCATGGCGCTCATGGGCCTGGTGCTCTATCTGGCCGACCGGCGCGCCGAGCATGCCGCGCCCCCGCGGGCCGTGACGCTCCGCGACGCGGTGCTCATCGGCTGCGCGCAGGCGCTGGCGCTCGTGCCGGGCGTGTCGCGCAGCGGCGCCACCATCACCATGGGGCTCTTCCTGGGCTTCCGCCGGGAAGAGGCGGCGCGTTTCAGCTTCCTGCTGGCGACCCCGATCACCTTCGGCGCGGCGCTCCTGAAGGTGCCGCACCTGTTCGAGGGGGCGGAGCTCGCGCCCGTCGTCATCGGGATGGTCGCGGCCGCCGTGGTCGGCTTCCTCAGCATCCGCGTGCTGCTCACCTACGTGCGCACGCGCACCTACCGCCCCTTCGTCGCGTACCGCCTGGCTTTCGCGGCGCTGGTGGCGCTCGTGCTCCTGGTGCGGGAGTGAGATGCGGCCGGTCCTGACCGCGGCCGAGATGCGCGAGGCCGACCGCCGCACGATCGAGGAGGTCGGCCTGCCCGGCGTCGTGCTGATGGAGAACGCGGGCGCGGCCGTGGCGGGCGTGGTCCGCGAGCGCTACCCGCGCGTCCGGCGGCCGGTCGTCCTCTGCGGGAAGGGAAACAACGGCGGCGACGGGTTCGTAGTGGCCCGGCGGCTGCGCGACCTCGCGCCGGTGACGCTGCTCGTGGGCACGCGCGGCGAGGTGCGCGGCGATGCTCGCCAGCACATGGGCGCCTTCGAGCGGTCGGGCGGGACGCTGGCCGAGGTGGCGGATCCGGCCGCCTGGCAGGCGCGCCGGCCGGAGATCGAGGCCGCCGACCTGTTCGTGGACGCCCTGCTCGGCACGGGCCTGCGCCAGCAGCCCGAGGGGCTCGTGGCGCAGGTCATCGCGGACGTGGCCGGTGTGCACGAGCGGCGGGGCACGCCGGTGGTGGCGGTCGACATCCCTTCGGGCCTGCCCTCGGACCACGGCGAGGTCGCCTGGCGCACCATCCGCGCGTCCGTGACCGTGACCTTCGCCGCCCGCAAGTACGGCCACGTGCTGCCCCCCGCCTGCGACCGCGTGGGCGACCTCGTGGTGGCCGACATCGGCATCCCGGAAGGGGCGCTGCCGGCCGCGCCCACGCTCTGGCTGCTCGAGCGCGGCGACGCCGCGGCCGCGTGGCCGCCGCGCGCGCCGGGCGCGCACAAGGGCACCTACGGGCACGTGCTCGTCGTCGCCGGCTCCGTCGGCAAGTCGGGGGCGGCCGTTCTCTGCGCGCTCGGCGCGCTGCGCGCGGGGGCCGGCCTGGTCACGGTGGCGACGTGCCAGGGCGCGCTGTCGCTGGTGGCGCAGGGGCGGCCCGAGCTGATGACGGAGGCGCTGGCCGGCGACCGCTACGTGGACGCGGGCGCGGCGGCGCGCGCGCTGGCCCTGGCCCGCACGCGGGACGCCGTGGTGCTGGGGCCGGGCCTGGGCCAGGAGCCGCCCACCCGGGAGTTCGCGCGCGAGCTGGCGCGGCGCTGCCCGGTCCCGCTCGTGGTGGACGCTGATGGGCTCAACGCGCTGTCCGCGTCCGCGCGCTCCCCCGCGGCCCACGACGCCCTGCGCCGCGACGCGGCCACGGTGGTGACGCCGCATCCGGGCGAGATGAGCCGCCTGGCCGCCACCACCACGGACCTGGTGCAGCGCAGGCGTCTGGAGACCGCGCGCGCGTTCGCGCTGGAGACGGGCGCGGTGGTCGTGCTCAAGGGGCAGCGCACGCTGGTGGCCGACGCGGGCGGGCGGGCCGCGGTCAACCCCACGGGCAACGCGGGGCTGGCCACGGGCGGCACCGGCGACGTGCTCTCGGGGATGATCGGGGCGCTGCTCGCGCGCGGCTGCGACGGCTGGACGGCCGCCTCCGCCGCCGTGTTCGCTCACGGTCATGCCGCCGACCTGGCCGCGCGGCGGCTGGGCGAAGACGCGTTGGTGGCCGGTGACCTCGTGGAGTCCCTGCCCGAGGCACTGGTCGATCTCACGGGAGAGCGCCATTCCTAGCGCGCTGACGCGGTCCGAGCACGAGACCGAGGCCCTGGCCGCGGGCGTCGGCGCCGCCTGCCGGGGCGGCGAGGTCGTGCTGCTCACGGGGGAGCTGGGCGCCGGCAAGACCGCGTTCGTCCGCGGCCTGGCGCGGGGCCTCGGCGTCGACCCCGAGGAGGTGGCCAGCCCCACCTTCGTGCTGCTGACCGCCTATCCCGGCCGCCTCACGCTGCACCACGCCGACCTGTACCGGCTGGCCGGAGACGGCGACGAGCGGGAGCTGGGTCTGGACGAGCTGCCCGGAGAAGGCGGAGTGCTCGCCGTGGAGTGGGCCGAGCGGCTCTCGGTCACGCCCTGGGACCACACCCTCCGCATCACGCTCGAGCACGCCGGCGGCGACACGCGCCGCGTGCGGATCGAAGGCGCTCCGGAGGAGAGGCGGTGAGGCGCGCGGCGGCGGGGCTGTTCGTGCTGCTGGCCGCGTGTGGCGGCCGGGCGCCGTCGTCTACCCCCGCGCGCGCGGAGCGGACGAGCGTGCTGCTCGTCACCATCGACACCCTGCGCGCGGACCACCTCGGCGTCTACGGCTACACGCGCAACACCAGCCGCCATCTCGACGCCCTGGCCCGCGAGGGGACCGTCTTCGACTACGCGTACACGTATTGGCCGAAGACGCGCGGCAGCTTCGTGGCCATGTTGTCCGGCCGGCGGGACTCGCAGACGGGCTACGGCAAGACGCATCCCGCGCTGCTCGGCTTCAACCCCACCCTGGCCAGCGTGCTTCAGGCGGCAGGATACCGGACGGCGGCGATCGTGGACAACGGCAACGTGGCCGCCGCGCTCGGCTACGCCAAGGGCTTCGAGACCTACCGCGAGACCTGGCAGGAGGAGGCCCTGGCCACGGAGATGGACCGCACGCGCGCGATCACGGAGGGCGGCGTGCGGTTCCTGCGCGAGGCGCCCTCCGACCGGCCATTCCTCCTCTGGCTCCATTACGTCAACCCGCACGCGCCCTACACGCCCCCACCGCCCTACGACACCGCCTTTCTCGACGACGAGGCCCGGGGGGGGCCGCGGCTGCCCGTCGTCTCCGGCTTCCGCGGTGGCATCCCGAAACAGTGGGCCGTGCCCGGCCAGGACCGTCTCGGCTACTACGTCGCGCAGTACGACGGCGAGGTCGCGGTCTCGGACGAGCAGGTCGGCACGGTGCTCGAGGCGCTGCGCCAGACGGGCCGGTGGGAGCGGACGATGGTGGTCGTCACCTCCGACCACGGCGAGAGCCTGGGCGAGCACGACTACTACTTCGACCACGGCGAGAACCTGTTCGACCCCACCCTGCGCATCCCGCTCATCGTGTCGGCGCCTGGCGCGCGGGGGGGCGTCCGCTCCGAGGCGCTGGCCTCGACGCTCGACCTCGTGCCCACGATCCTCGACGCGGTCAAGGTGTCGTACCCGCCGGACCTCGCCGGCCGCAGCCTGCTCGGCGCGATCAAGGGCGGGGCCGGCGGGTGGGACCGCGTCTTCGCGCGCAGCGACCGCAACCATACGGCCAGCCTCGACCGCCGCCACAAGGTGGTGGCGATACCGGGGGAGAAGGCGCCGCGGCTGGCTCTCTACGACCGCGCGGCCGATCCCGGCGAGACGCGCGACCTCGCGCGCGCGCGGCCCGACGAGCTGCGCCGCCAACGCCGGGAGCTGGATCTGTTCGTCGCGCGCGCCGAGCGGGAATGGGCCCGTACCCGGGTGCTCGTGGGGGGGGCGCCCGCGCCCGGCGCCGCGAGCCAGGAGGCCTGCCGGAACCTGCAGGCCCTCGGTTACGTGGACGCCCAGTGCGCGCCCCTTGGCGATCCGAAGTAGGCTAGAGGGAGAGCATGAAGCAGTCCTTCGCGGGGGCGGGCGTCGCGCTCGTGACCCCGTTCACGCGCGCCGGCGAGCTCGACGAGCCCGCGCTGCGGCGCCTGGTCCGCCGCCAGGTCGCGGCGGGCATCGACGTCCTCGTGCCGTGCGGCACCACCGGCGAGAGCGCGACCATGACCGAGGCCGAGCAGCTCCGCGTCATCGAGATCACGCTCGAGGATGCGGGAGGCCGGCCCGTCCTGGCGGGCACCGGCAGCAACGACACGCGGCAGGCGGTGGAGAAGTCTCGGGCCGCCGCCTCGCTCGGCGCCCAGGGCGTGCTCTGCGTCGGCCCGTACTACAACAAGCCCACGCCCGAGGGCTTCTTCCGCCACTTCACGGCGATCGCGGACGCGGTGTCCGTCCCCGTCGTGGTCTACAACGTCCCGGGCCGCACCGGCAGCAACATCGACAACCAGACCATGCTGCGCCTGGCCGCGCACCCGAACGTGGCCGCGGTGAAGGAGGCGTCGGGGAACCTGAATCAGGTCATGGAGCTCGTCCGCGACCGGCCCCGCGGCTTCGAGGTGCTCGCGGGCGACGACGCCTTCACCCTCGCCTTCATGGCCCTGGGCGGGGAGGGCGTCATCTCCGTGGCCGCCAACCAGGTCCCCGGCCCCATGCACGAGCTGGTGGCGGCCTGCGCCGCCGGCGACTTCGCGGCCGCGCGGCGCATCCACGCGCGGCTGCTGCGCTTGATGAGCCTCAACTTCGCCGAGTCGAACCCCATCCCGGTGAAGGCCTCGCTGGCCCTCATGGGGCTGTGCGACGAGAGCTTCCGGCTGCCCCTCTGCCCGCCGGCGGAGTCGACGCGCGAGGCGCTGCGCTCCGCGCTGCGCGAGCTGGACCTGCTGCGGTGAGCCCCGCCGCCGCGGCGGAGCTGCAGGACCGAATCGAGGCCCAGTACGCGCTGCCCGCCGAGGCGCTGGGCGACGAGGCGCACGCGCTGTTCCAGCGCTTCCTGCAGGCCCTGGAGCACGGCGAAGTGCGGGCGGCGGAGCCCGGGGCCGACGGCTGGAAGGTGAACGGCTGGGTGAAGAAGGGCATCCTGCTCGGCTTCCGGCTGGGAAAAGTGGTGGCCACCGAGGAGGCGGGTCCGCTCCGCTTCTTCGACAAGGACACGCTGCCGGCGCGCAAGCTCACGCTGGCCGACGGCGTCCGCGTCGTCCCCGGCGGCACGGCCGTGCGCTCGGGCGCGTACGTGGCGCCGGGCGTCGTGGTGATGCCCCCGGCCTACGTCAACGTGGGCGCGTGGGTGGGCGAGGGCACGATGGTGGACTCGCACGCGCTGGTGGGCTCGTGCGCGCAGGTGGGCCGGCGCGTGCACCTGTCGGCCGGGGCGATGCTCGGCGGCGTCCTTGAGCCGGTAGGGGCGCTGCCGGTGGTCGTGGAGGACGAGGTGCTGGTGGGCGGCAACTGCGGCGTCTACGAGGGCACGATCGTGGGACGCCGCGCCGTGCTCGGCTCCGGCGTGATCCTCACCGGCTCGGTGACCGTCTACGACGTGCCGCGCCGGACGAGCTACCGGCGCACCGCAACCGCGCCGCTGCGCATCCCGGAGGGCGCCGTGGTGGTGCCGGGCGCGCGCGCCCTGGCCGGCGCGTTCGCGGAGAAGAGCGGCCTCGGCCTCTACACGCCCGTGATCGTGAAGTATCGCGACGAGAAGACCGACGGCGCGACCGCCCTCGAAGAGGCCCTGCGCTAGTTCAGCGACTCGACTCCGCCAGCCGCTCCGATTCTTCCTGCAGGGCGATGCTGACGATGCCGAAGTCGGCCTCCAGCTCGGCCAGCATGAAGAGCAGCCCGCCCCCCCTGCCCTCCCGGACGGCCGTCTGCATCCGGGCGCAGATCTCGGCCATGCCGCGGGCGCCCACCTGCACGGCCGCGCCCTTGAGGGTATGGCAGAGAGAGGCCAGGGCGGGCGTCGGTCCGCGCTCGCAGGCCGACCTGATGTCCCGGAGCCGTTGGGGCGTCGTCTGCAGGAAGACGTCGATGATCTCGCCCGCCACCCGGCCCAGGCCCCGGGCCTCGAGCGCGCGCAGCGGGTGGTCGGGGGGCAGGCAGGAGGCCCTGGCGGGCGCCCCCTCCTTCGGCGCGGCCGGGCGGCCGGGGGCGAGCCAGCGATCGAGAGTGTCCCCGAGCGCGTCCTCACGCACGGGCTTGGCCAGGAACTCGTCCATCCCCGCGGCCAGGCACCTTTCGCGCTCGCCGAGGCCGAGGCTCGCCGTCACCGCGATGATCGGTGTGTGGCGCGAGTCGCCCTCGCGCTGCCGGATCCAGGCCGTGGCCTTGAACCCGTCCATGCCGGGCAGGTCGCAGTCCATGAGGACCAGGTCGAACGGCGACCGTTCGCAGGCCTCCACCGCTTCCATCCCGGAGGAGGCGGGCTCCGCCTGATAGCCCAGGCCGCCCAGCAGCGCCAGGAGCGCCCGCAGGCTGACCGGATCGTCCTCCACGACGAGCACTCGGCCGCGCCCCAAGGTCCCTCCCGGAAAGGGCCGGCGCCGTGAGTCTGGGGAACCCGCCGGCGCGCCCGGAAAACGGTAGCGCGGACCGCCGGCCGCCGTCAAACCGGACGGCTGCCGCGGCCGACGCAGCATGCTTGGCCTTCACGCCGAGGCGGACGACGGCGGCAAGGTGTCGCTGGCCGACCTCGCGGGGAAGAGGGTCGTCCTGTACTTCTACCCGCGCGACCACACGACTACTTCACTCCCTGGCACTTGGCACAGACGTCGAGCAGCCGGCCCTCGAGCATGTCCTTCTTCCGCTGCCGGAGCGTCTCGCCCGTCCAGATGGACTCGATGGACGTGGTGAACACGTTGGCCGTCTTGGTCAGGCCCTCGTAGTCCGTGCAGCACGTGGTGACGTCGCCGTTCCACTGGATCACGAGCTGGTCGTAGGGGGCCGGGCAATACGTGTCGTTGTGAGCCGGGGGGTGCTGCGGCGCACCCCCCAGACCCCCCGCGCTCGCGTCGGGAGTGAATCCCGCCGCTCGCGCTGCCGTGGCTGCGGCCGGCTCCTCGGCTCGCCGCGGTACGCCCCCGCTCTCGTCGGGCGCGAAGCCGCCGTCGGTGTTGTGCGCGGGGATCACGTTGCCCCAGGAGTGGCACCGCTTCCAGACCAGGTGCACGCCGTCGAGCAGCGTGTAGCGGCTGCCGTTCTCGTCCTGGTCCAGGAAGTGGCGGGCGCGGATGCCGTCCCAGTCGTGCGCGCGCGGCGCCAGCGCGTAGCGCGCCTCCAGGCCGCGGCTGAAGCCGATCCAGTCCTCCAGGAAGGCCAGGGCCTGTTCGTCTTCGCTCACGATGCGGTAGCCGTCGGCGTGTTTGGTGTTCATGATGTCGATCTCGAGGTTGGTGCGCGCGCCCAGGGCGACCTTGCGCTCCACGGCCAGGCGGACCTTCGCGCGGTAGTCGTCGAAGGCGATCCGCGGGGCCTTGCGCGTACGGAAGCTCTCGGGGTCCGGCGTCTGGTAGGACAGGATCAGGTTCGTGAGGCCCGCCCGGTACAGCGCCTCGATGTTGTCCGCGGTGATCAGGCCGCAGTTCGTGTTCAGCTCGATGGGCACGCCGCGGCTCTCCGCGTAGTCCACGATGGCCGGCAGGTCGGGATGGAGGAACGGCTCGCCCATCTGGTGCAGCTTCACCGGGTAGAGCGGACCGAGCCAGGAGCGCTTCTTCGCCACCTCGTCGAGGATCCCGAAGACCTTCTCCTTCTTCATGAAGCCGCGCCGGCGGCCCATGACGTCGTCCGGGCACCACGTGCACTTGAAGTTGCACGCGTTGGTGATCTCGATGAAGAGATAGTTGATCGGGTAGAAGCGGCCGGGCATCTTCTTCAGCTCGGGCCGGGGGGCCGTCAGCGGGAAGGCGTCCGCCTCCGCCGGCGCGGCGAGCGATGCGGCCAGGCCGGAAACGAGGACCTCGCTGCGGAACTCGATGCGGAACGACGCGCCCTGGTTCTGCGTGCGCTCGGGCGCGAAGTCCGGGAGGGGGAAGAGCGCCCGCCGGAAGCGCCGGAGGCCGACCGCCTCGCCCGCCCAGCGCTGCTCGGCCGCCTTGTACAGGCCGTCGAACTCCGCGGCGCGGTCGCTCGAGGCGTACTGCACGCGGAAGGCGGCGTAGCGGTCGCCGAAGTACTCGACGTCGAGCCAGAGTCCGTGACGGGCGCGGGAGAGGAACTCCGCGGGCAGCACGAAGTAGAGGTAGTGCGAGCGCTCGTCCGGCGCCAGGCAGGGGCGGCCCTGGACGGTCCGGACCTCCCAGGCGCCGTCTCCCTCGCGCGGTACCCTGAGGGGGCCCGCAGGACCGCGGGGGCCGACCCTCAGCTCCAACCGGTCGGGTCCATGGAGGAGCCGCCCGAGAGCGCTGCCGACTCGCTGCAGGGCCGTGCTCACGGCTGCGTCACCTCCGGACCGACCGCGAGGGTCGCGGCGATGATATCGCACCAGCGCGAGACGCGGTGGAACACGTCTTCCCGCGCCTCGAAGGCCAGGGTGTAGCCGCGGCCCTGGTGCACGCGGTAGAAGCGCTTCACGCGCGAGACGGCCATGGGGGTTTCCGCGCGCTCCACGTCCATGTACCCGTCGTTCCACGCGGTGTGGTTGAGGACCCGGAAGGGCTCGCCCAGCCGGCTCCGGATCGCGCCGTAGAATGCGTCCAGGCTGCCGTCACCCGGCGCGGCTTCCGAGGTCAAGGTCAGCGCCGCGTGGACGGTCTGGCCGTTCTCCGCTCCCAGCGCCGGGCTCGTGAACTGCATCAGGAAGGTGCCGCCGCCCGAGAAGTTGCGGGTCGTCCCCCAGGAACCGGGCACGCGGACGCTGAATCCCAGCTTCTCGTTGCGGTGCTCGGGGTACCTCTCCGGTCGCTCGGGGGCGAGGCTTTTCTCCATCTCGTCCACGGCGGCTTCGTGCTCCTGGAAGCGGCCGGCCTCGCCCTGGGCATACAGCCCGTACACGCGCTCCTGATCGTTCAGGAGCAGCAGCGAATACCGGGTGGCGCCGTCCGCAGAGGCGAAGCGCCAGGTACTGCCGGTGAGCCCCTGCCGGCTCACTTCGCGCGTGGACGTCACGCTCTGGCCGGCCAGGTAGCGCTGCGCGTGCTCGGCGACGCGGCCCCCGGTCTCGGAGAGAAGGGCCACCGAGACGGCCGGCTTGCGCTCCGCTCCGGCCGCGGGCGCCAGGAAGTACCGGTACCACGTCCCGTCCTGCTCGACCTGCTCGGTCGTCCAGTTCGAAGGGATGCGCACGGTGAGGGGAGGCTCCGCGTTGAAATAGGTGACGAAGGGATGTGCGGGCCGCCGCGCGCAGCCTCCCGCCGCCGCCAGGAGTGCCGCGGCCACCGCCACGCGGCCGGACGCGCGCCTACTCCAGCCGGTAATTGGGCGCTTCCTTCGTGATGATGACGTCGTGCACGTGGCTCTCCTTGAGCCCCGCGCTGGAGATGCGCACGAAGCGCGCCTTGGTCTGCAGGTCGCGGATGCTCGGGGTGCCGCAGTAGCCCATGCCGGCCCGCAGGCCCCCCACGAGCTGCTGCACCATGGCCGAGAGCGGGCCCTTGTAGGGGACCATGCCCTCGATGCCCTCCGGCACGAGCTTCTGGGTGTTGCCTTCGAACTCCTGGAAGTACCGGTCGCGCGAGCCTTCCTTCCTGGCGCCCAGCGAGCCCATGCCGCGGTAGCTCTTGAAGGACCGGCCCTGGCGCAGGATCAGCTCGCCGGGACTCTCGTCCGTGCCCGCGAAGAGCGATCCGATCATGACCGAGGAGGCGCCGGCGGCGATGGCCTTCACCACGTCGCCCGAGAACTTCACGCCGCCGTCCGCGATGATGGGCACGTCCGCCCGGGCCACGGCACGGGTGGCCTCCGCGATGGCGGTGATCTGCGGCATGCCCGAGCCGGAGACCACGCGCGTGGTGCAGATGGAGCCGGGCCCCATGCCCACCTTCACCGCGGACACCCCCGCCGCGACGAGGTCGGCCGCGCCTTCGTGCGTCCCCACGTTGCCGGCCACCAGCTCCAGCTCGGGGAAACGGCCCTTGATGGCCGCTACCGTCTCCAGCACCTTGCGCGCGTGGCCGTGCGCGGTGTCGACCACCACCACGTCCACCTTCACTTCGACCAGGGCGGCCACCCGGTCGACGGTGTCGGCGGCCACGCCCACCGCCGCGCCCACGCGCAGGCGGCCCAGCGAGTCCTTGCAGGCGAAGGGGTACTTGATCTGCTTCTGGATGTCCTTGACCGTGATCAGGCCCTTGAGGTTGTAATCCTTGTCCACGACCAGCAACTTCTCGATCTTGTGGCGGTGCAGGATCTCCTTGGCCTGCTCCAGGGTCGTGCCCACGGGCACCGTGACCAGGTCGTCTTTGGTCATCAGCTCGGAGACCGGCAGGTTCGTGCGCGTCTCGAAGCGCAGGTCGCGGTTGGTGAGGATGCCGACCAGCTTGTGGCCGCTGGTCACGGGCACGCCGCTGATGCGGTAGCGGGCCATGAGGTCGAGCGCCTCGGCCACGCGGGCGGTGGGGGAGACGGTGACGGGGTCCACGATCATCCCCGACTCGGACCGCTTGACCTTGTCCACCTCGGCCGCCTGGGCCTCCACGGTCATGTTCTTGTGGATGAAGCCGATGCCGCCTTCCTGCGCCATGGCGATGGCCAGCGGCGCCTCGGTGACCGTGTCCATGGCCGCGGACACGATGGGGACGTTGAGGACGATGTTGCGCGTCAGGCGCGTGCGCACGTCCACTTCCGAGGGCAGCACCTCGGACCTCTGCGGGACGAGCAGCACGTCGTCGAAGGTCAGGGCTTCCGGCGTGCGGTCATCGAGCATCAGGCCGCTCCATGGCACTTCTTGTACTTCTTGCCGCTGCCGCAGGGGCAGGGGTCGTTGCGGCCGACCTTCTTGCCCTCGCGGCGCACGGTCTGCACCTCGCCGTCGTTCCCGCCCTGGGCCTCCCTGGGCTCCGCCGCGCCGAGCGCGGACCGCGAGCCCGCGAGGACCTGGCCCGGGTCGTTGAAGGTCAGGTTGCGGGGCAGCGGCCGCGAGCCGGCCAGCGCCAGCTCGGGCTCACGCGCGCGGGCGGCCACGGGCAGCCCGCGGCTGCCCCGATCGCGCCGGGGGATCGGCGGCTCCGCGCCGCCGCGTTCACCGCCGGAGCCGCCCTCGTCCTCGGGCGTCGCCGCCACCGGCTGGTAGAGGAACATCCAGCGCAGGATCTCCTCGTCGATCCGGTTGGTGAGCGCCCGGAACATCTCGTAGGACTCCTTCTTGTACTCGACGAGCGGATCGCGCTGGGCATAGCCGCGCAGGCCGATGCCTTCCTTCAGGTGGTCGAGGGAATAGAGGTGGTCCTTCCACTGCGTGTCCACGATCTGGAGCATGATCATGCGCTGGTGGAAGGCCATCAGCTCGGCCCCCACCTGCCGCTCCTTCTCGTCGTAGGCGGCGCGCGCCTTCTCCAGGAACTGCTCGGCCATCTCGCCGCGGCCCAGCTGGTTGAGCTCGTCGAGCGGGACCTCCAGGCCAAACGTCTCCTTCAGCGCGCCCTGCAGCGTCTCCAGGCTCCACTGCTCGGGGTCCTGGGTCTCGGGGGCGTAGTTGTCCAGGTACCAGTCGAGCACCTCGCGGGCCAGGCCCATGATGTACTCGCGGTTCTGCTTGCCCTCCAGTACCATGCGGCGCAGGCCGTAGATGGCCATGCGCTGCTTGTTCATCACGTCGTCGTACTCGAGCAGGTGCTTGCGGATGGAGAAGTTCTGCGCCTCCACCTGCCGCTGCGCGCGCTCGATGGACTTGGTGACCATCCCGTGCTCGATGGGCACATCCTTCTCCATGCCCAGGCGCAGCATCAGGCCGCTGATGCGGTCCGAGCCGAAGATGCGCATGAGGTCGTCCTCGAGCGAGAGGTAGAACCGCGACGATCCCGGGTCGCCCTGGCGGCCGGCGCGCCCGCGGAGCTGGTTGTCGATGCGCCGGGCCTCGTGCCGCTCCGTGCCCAGGATGTGCACCCCGCCGAGCGCCACCACCCGCTCGCGCTCGTTGGCCTCGAGGAAGGCCTCGATCTTCTCGATCTCCGGCGTGGCGGCCAGGCGCTCGATGTCACCCTTGAGCGGGTGCGCGTCGAGGAACTCCACCGGCTCCTCGCCCTGCGGATAGAAGCTGCGCGCGATCTTCGCCTTCGCCGTCCGCGACAGGCCGCGCGTCACCTCGAGGTAGCCCCGCAGCGTCGGCAGATCGACGGCGAGGCCCTCGACCGCCTGCACCGAGGGATGGTCGGCGGTGAGCGAGGCCAGGAGCCCCACGTACTTCTTGGCCGTGGTCCGCCGGTCCTCCGGCGAGATCTTCCGGTCCGCCAGGGCCTTCTTGTAGTCGCGGGCCATCTCCTCGGTGGCCTGGGCGATGGCGGCCGACCTCTGCTCGGGGGTGTCGGCGTCCAGCTCGATCTGCTGCTCGAGCAGGATCGCCTTCACGCGGTTGTCCGGCAGGCCGCCCAGGATGATGTCCGTGCCCCGGCCGGCCATGTTCGTGGCGATGGTCACGGCGCCGAAGCGGCCGGCCTGGGCCACGATCTCCGCCTCGCGCTCGTGGTACTTCGCGTTGAGCACCACGTGCTTGACGCCCTCCTTCTTGAGGAGGGTGGAGAGCTGCTCGGACTTCTCGATGGAGATGGTGCCCACGAGCACCGGGCGTCCGCTGTCGTGGAGCTGCTTGATCTCCTCCACCACCGCCCCGAACTTCTCCGTCTCCGTGCGGTACACCACGTCCGGGTTCTCGACCCGGATGAGGCCGCGGTTGGTGGGGATGACCAGGACCTCGAGCTTGTAGATCTTGTCGAACTCGGCGGCCTCGGTCTCCGCGGTGCCGGTCATGCCCGCGAGCTTCTTGTACATCCGGAAGTAGTTCTGGAAGGTGATGGTGGCGAGGGTCTGGTTCTCCCTCTCGATCTTCACCTTCTCCTTGGCCTCCACCGCCTGGTGCAGGCCGTCCGACCAGCGCCGCCCCGGCATGAGCCGGCCCGTGAACTCGTCCACGATCACGACCTGGCCGTCGTTGACCACGTAGTCCACGTCGCGCTGGAAGAGGGCGTGCGCGCGCAGGCCCTGGTTGACGTGGTGCAGGACCTCCATGTGGGCCGGGTCCCACAGGTTCTGCACGCCCAGGAGCTTCTCCACGTGAGCCATGCCCATCTCGGTGAGGGTGACGGTCTTGGCCTTCTCGTCCACGATGAAGTCGCCGGTCTTCTCCAGCTCCGCGCGCTCCTCGGCCTTCTTGTCGCCGGTGATGCGCGCGCCGGGCTTGAGCTTGGGGATGATGGCGTTGATCCGGTAGTACTTGTCCGTGGACTCCTCGGCCGGCCCGCTGATGATGAGCGGCGTCCTCGCCTCGTCGATCAGGATCGAGTCCACCTCGTCCACGATCGCGAAGTTGTGCCCGCGCTGCACGTAGCTGCCGAGGTCGAACTTCATGTTGTCGCGGAGGTAGTCGAAGCCGAACTCGTTGTTGGTGCCGTAGGTGATGTCGGCGCCGTAGGCGACCTGCCGTTCCTGGTCGCTGAGGTGGTGCTGGATGACGCCCACGGAAAGGCCGAGGAAGCGGAAGATCCGCCCCATCCACTCGCTGTCCCGGCGGGCCAGGTAGTCGTTGACGGTGACGATGTGCACGCCCGCTCCGCCCAGCGCGTTGAGGTAGGCGGGCAGGGTGGCCACGAGCGTCTTGCCCTCGCCCGTCTTCATCTCGGAGATCGTGCCCTTGTGCAGGGCGTAGCCGCCCATGAGCTGGACGTCGAAGTGCCGCATGTTGAGCACGCGGCGTCCGGCCTCGCGCACCACCGCGAAGGCCTCGGGCAGCAGGTCGTCCAGGCTCTCCCCGGCCCCGCCCTCGCCGTCCTGGAAGCGGCGGCGGAACTCCACCGTCTTGGCGCGGAGCTGCTCGTCGGTGAGCGAGACGAGCGACGGCTCGACCGCGCCGACCCGCTGCACGAGCGGACGGATGGCCTTGAGCTCGCGCTCGTTCTTGGTGCCGATGATCTTGGTGAGGATGGTGTTCAGCATGCTTCAGGTGCGGCTTGCGCCGGACATCCGCAGGTCCGGCGCCGCTTCGCCCGGAGCGTCGTCCCCAACAGGAGATTGGGACGCACAGACTTGAGGCGACAAGGGTACCAGCGGGCCGGCCAGCCGGTCAAACTTCATCGCGGGGGGATCGCTCGGGCCGGTGGCAGTGCAGACAGCGATGGCCCTCGCGCTCCCCCCTGCACCCCCCTGCGCTGCCGCCGTCGCGCTGCGCGCTCCGCCGCCAGCTACCCGAACGAGCGGTACTCGTCGAGGATGTAGTGGATGGGGTTCTGGGCCTGGTTGCGGACCCAGACCTCGTAGTGGAGGTGGGGCGCGGTGGAACGGCCGGTGTTGCCCACGAACCCGATCACGTCGCCCCGGCGCAGCCGCTGGCCGGGCTTGACGTTGAAGGACGCCAGGTGACCGTATTGGGTGACGATCCCGTATCCGTGGTCGACCGACACCGCGTTGCCGTAGGCTCCCTTGACCCCGACCCCGATCACCACCCCGTCGGCTGGCGCGTGGATGCGCGTGCCCAGCGGGGTCGAGATGTCGATCCCGGAGTGGAAGTCACGCTGGCCGGTGAAGGGGTCGACGCGGTTGCCGAAGCCGGCCGAGAGGTAGCCGCGGACGGGCCAGACCGAGGGCGTCGCGGCCAGGAGCACGCTCTGGTCCTCGTAGAACGACGTGAGCCGGCTCGAGCGCTCGGTCAGGGCCGAGAGGTTGCGGTCCATCGCCTGGAGGTTGGAGGAGTCGATGGTGGGCGCGGTGGACTCGGCGCTCGGCACGCCGCCGACGCCGCCGAGCGAGGGATCGGGCAGGGTCTGCTCGAGGCCGGCCATGACGCCGAGCTTGGTCACCATCCTCTGCAGGTACTCGAGCTTGATCTGGAGCTTGCCCGCGCTCTGCTCGTAATGAAGCGTCTTGGTGAGCAGGGCCCGGTTCTCGGCGCGGAGGCGACGCAGCTCGTGGACCTCGACCGCGATCCGCGCGTAGTGCACGACGCTCGCCACGAGCAGGAGGCCGACCGTGGCCGTGACGCCACTGGCCCATTTGATCAGCTTGACCGAGACCTTGAACCGGCGGAAACGAGCCTTGGCATGGGGAACGACGATCAGGGTGTAGAACTCGTTGGCCATGCCTGCTCCACGGAGGGCCCGCTGTGGGCCGGCTGCATCAAAGACGGGACATTTGCGGAACCCCGCCCACGAATTAAGGAGGAGCGACTCTAGCACACGGCCGAAATCGAGGTCAATGAGCTCTCGATCGAGGGCTGATCCGGACGGCGGTCGCCCGCGAGCCACACCGGGGCATGAGCAACCGGGCGTGCGGCCTGAGACCCCCAAGTGCCCTGTTGACCGTCGGTTCCGGGGAGCGTAGTCTCCCCCCGCCCCTCCCGATGGCCGAGCCGCCTGCGACCGACCCCACCTCCTTCCGGGCCGTCATCCGCCACTATTACGAAGAGAACCAGGTGCTCTACGACCTCTTCTGGAGTGATCGCGCGACGCTGTCGATGGGGTACGGGTTCTGGGACGGCACCACACGCCGGCTGGCCGATGCGCTGCTCAACCAGCACCGGGAGATCGCGTCGCGGCTGCACGTCCGGCCCCACGACGTCGTTCTCGAGGCCGGCTGCGGCGTCGGCGGCGCCACCGTCCACCTCTGCGCGCATCACCGGGCGCGCGGCATCGGCATCACGCTTTCCCCGATGCAGGCCCGGCGCGGCCGCCGCAACGCCGAGCGCAGGCGCGTGGGCGGCCGGGCGGCGTTCGCCGTGGCCGACTTCACGTGCGCGGGCCTCGCGGAGGGCGCCTTCACGCGCCTGTTCGCCTGTGAGAGCGTCTGCCACGCCGTGGACAAGCGGGCGTTCCTGGCCGAAGCGTACCGGCTGCTGTGTCCCGGCGGCCGGCTCCTCGTCTGCGACGGCTTTCTGGCCCGCGGCGACCTCTCCCCGGACGAGGAGCGCGCCTATCGGGAGTGGTGCCTGGGCTGGGCGCTGCCGGGACTGGACACGATCGACGGGTTCACGGCCGCCCTGGCCGCGGCGGGTTTCGCGGACGTCGCGTTCGTGGACCGCACCGACGCCGTGCTGCCGTCCGCCCGCCGCATCCGCCGGCTCGGCATGACGCTCGGCGTTCTCGTCCGGGGCCTGCACCGGCTGGGCCTCGCCCGTCCGAGCCAGGCCCGGCACGCCGTCGCCTGCCTGCGCCAGCACGACGTGCTCGCCAGCGGCCTCGCCCGGTACGGCGTCTTCACCGCGGTCCGCCCGGAAGTCTCCGGAGGTGACGTTGGCCGAAGCCCAGACTGAGCTCTTCACCGGCACGGAGCGATTCCATGTCCGGCGCGGTCTGGGCATGGGCGGGTTCGGCGCCGTGTACGAGGTGTACGACCGCGACACGGGGGCGATCCTGGCCCTCAAGGTGCTAAAGCGGGGGGACGCGCCGTCGCTCTACCGGTTCAAGCGCGAGTTCCGCGCCCTGGCCGACGTGACCCACCCGAACCTGGTCGCGCTCTACGAGCTCGTGAACGAGGGTGGGTTGTGGTTCTTCACGATGGAGATGGTCGAAGGAGTCGACTTCCTGACCCACGTCTGGGAAAGCCACGGCGAGGCCGCCGGCGCCGCCGGCACCACTTGCCACGAGGCCGTGCGGCCGGCCCTGCCCACGATCGAGCAGGCCGCGCCGACGCTCGCCGCTCCCGTGCCGGGCGTATCCGGACCCGACACCAGCGGGACCGATGACGGCCACGCGCGGCCGCGCGGCCGGGCCGTGTCGCCGCGCCTGGACGTGCTGCGCGAGGCGCTGGGCCAGCTCACGGCCGGCATGATCGCGCTGCACGCCGCGGGCAAGCTCCACTGCGACATCAAGCCGCTGAACGTCCGCGTCACGCCCGAGGGCCGCGTGGTGCTGCTCGACTTCGGCCTGGTGAGCGAGGGCGCATTCGAGCCGGCGCCGCACGATGGCGGCATCATGGGCACCGTGCCCTACATGTCGCCCGAGCAGGCGATGGCCCGGGCCATGACGCCGGCCAGCGACTGGTACAGCCTGGGCGCCATGCTCTACGAGTCGCTCACCGGTACGGTGCCGTTCCGCGGGCCCATCGCGGAGGTGCTGCGGGCCAAGCAGCAGAGCGAGCCGCCCCCGCCCTCCGCCCTGGCGGAAGGCACGCCGTCCGACCTCGACGAGATCTGCCGTGGGCTGTTGCGCCGCGAGCCCGGCCGGCGGCTGTCCGGGCGCGACGTCCTCGCGCGGCTGGGGCGTGAGCGAGCGCACCTCCCCACGGTGGAAACGACCGCCGGGCGGCTGGTCGGCCGGGAGCGGCACCTCCGCCGCCTGGAGCAGGCCTTCGCCCTGGCGCGCAGCGGCCGTCTCGCCGTGGTCCACGTGCGCGGGGCGTCGGGGATGGGGAAGACGGCGCTCCTCCGGCGGTTCCTCGAGCGCCTGCGCGAGCGCGGGCAGGCGGTGACGCTGGCGGGCCGCTGCTTCGAGCGGGAGTCCGTGCCCTACAAGGCGCTCGACAGCCTCGTGGACGCGCTGGCTCAATACCTGCGCGCGCTGCCCGCGGACGAGTCCCGCGCGCTCCTCCCGCGCGAAGCGGGGGCGCTGGCCCGGTTGTTCCCCGTGCTCGCCCAGGTTCCCGGCATGCCGTCCGGGGAGGAGACGCGTCCGGCCGCGGAGTCGCCCGAGCTGCGGCGGCGCGCCGTGAGCGCGCTGCGCGAGTTGATCGCGCGGCTGGCCCGGCGCGCGCCGCTCGTGCTCTCGATCGACGACCTGCAGTGGGGCGACGTGGACAGCGCCGTGCTGCTCGCGGACCTGCTCGCCCCGCCCGCTCCGCCGTTGCTCGCCGCCCTGGTGTACCGGCACGGCGACGGAGGGGAGAACCCGTTCCTGCAGACGCTGCGGCCGCTCCTGGAGCGCTCGCGCGCGGCTACCCAGGTCGAGACCGTGGTCCTCGGCGAGCTCA
>DATKEG010000263.1:0-2284 GCA_035544515.1 Vicinamibacteria bacterium
CGCCCGCGGCGACATCGCGTCGGTACGCCGGAGCGTCATCGAGTCCCCGCTGCGGCGCTGGATCGACGTGAAGGGGTCCAAGCTGGGCGTGCGCTCCGTCCTCCCCGTCGCGTGGGAGCTGGTGCGCCTGACCACTTCCTATTCCCCGCGCGGGCCGCGCGGGATAGGCTCCCCGCGCGAGACGCGCGGGATCGGCGCGGGGTGATCCGCCCGGCGTGCTACTCCATCAGCCGGGGCTGCTCGCGCCGCTCCTCCCCTTCCTCTTCGCAGCGCGCCATCGCCTCCCGCGCCTCGTCGCCGGTGGCGCCCGGGCGGCCCCTGGCGATCACCGCGGCCGTACCGTCGCAGCGCCACAGCGTCCAGCCCGGCTCCCCAACGAGGTGCTCGGCCAGCTGCGATTTGGGCGGCACGAGCACGAGACGGACGCCCCGCTCCTCGAGCGCCCGCTTCCACCCCGGCCGCACGTTCATGATCTCGATGTACTCGTCGAGCAGGCCTGGCGTGTAGAGGAGCCCGTCGATGTAGACCGGCTGCTCCGGCCACGAGTAGACGATGTAGCCGCCCCAGATCATCTCGTTGAACAGCGGTCCCTCCAGCCCGGCTTCGCGCGCAGCGCGCACGGACTCGACCGGGAAGTACTCGGGTGAGAAGCCGTTCACCAGCACCTGCGCGCGGCCCACGCGGCCCTCGTTGGCCGCGACGAGCGCGAGCGCCAGCGCGAACGCGAAGGAGATCCGGGTGGGCCCTTCGGCCGCCTTGCGCACGGTCAGGGCGGACGTGCGCGCGAGCGACCGGAGGCGCGGGTACGCCCGCGCCAGCCAGACTACGATCAGTGGCCAGGCCACCACCATGAACAGCGCGATGTTCCGGACCGAGTACAGCGCGTAGTAGGTGCACGCGACGACCACCAGGATCCAGCGGAGCGGCATGCGTCGCCGGGTCGCGGCGGCGGCGAACAGCGTGCCCAGCAGCACCAGCAGGAACGGCGTGGTGAAGCCCCGGTGGAAGTTGGGCGACTCGAACTCGTTGATCCGATCGATGATGTCCGCGTTGCCGAGCAGCCCGAGCACCTCGACGTGGTGCAGCGGGCCGCTCGGGTTGACGAGCGTGGCCAGCGCGGCCACGAGCAGGAACGTCGCCGTGCGCCGCACCTGCGGGTCCGCGCGCACGGCGGCCAGGCGGGTGGTGCCGCCCTCGCTGGCGGCCGGCGCCGCGCCCACGCCGGTCCACGCCTCGAGGACCGCAGCCGCCAGGTAGAGGCCGATCAGCATGAGGCCGAAGAAGAAGCCGCCGTGGAGGTTGACCCACACCACGAACAGCGGCGCCAGCCACCAGGCCTTGGTGCGCGGGGTCTCCAGCAGCAGCAGCAGCGCGACGGCCAGGTACCACGTGAAGAGGTGGGAGCGCCCAAGCCAGTGCAGCGCGGTCCCGGCGGCGCCGATCGCGGCGGCGGCCAGCGCCACGTAGGCGTGCGCCCCCTCCCTTACGAGGAGCCGGAACTGGAGGGTGAAGACGAGGCCGATCACGATCCCGCACAGCGCGAGGACGCCGGCCAGCCCGCCCGCGCCGTGCGCGAGCGCCAGCACGACCTCCCCGCCCCACGCGTGCCCGAGGAAGGGCTCGCCGGCCATCGTGTAGGTGGGCGCGTAGATGTCGGGCACGCCGCCCGTGGCGAGGATCCGCTCGCCCATGCGGATGTGGCTGGCGAGGTCGCCGTCGCCGGTGAGGATGATGAGCGGTGCGGCGAAGACGACGATGCAGGTGAGGCCGATGAAGATCACATCGGCCAGCGAGGGGAGGAGCTTCTCGATGCGCTCGCCGCGAGGGCTCATCGCACCTACCGCGTCAGGCATCCACCGCGGTACCGGTGACTTCTCCGCCCTCGACCGCGGTGCCGTCGGAGACGATCGTGACCCGCAGCGCCCGCGACCAGCGCGCCCGCTGGTCGGTTTCGTGGTCCTCGCCGATCTCGTTGCGGTCGGCGAACACGCGGCCCAGGACGGTGTCGGCGCCCTCGGTGTCACCGAGCTCCATGAGGTGCTCGCCGATCATCTCGCGGATCGCCTCCTGGTCGGTCGCCTCCGCCATGATGCGCAGCCGCTCGGCGGCGTAGGCGTCGTTGTCCTTGGCCTTGGCGGCCTTCACGTACAGGCCGATCTCGCGCCTGGCGTCGTCGGCGAGGCCGTCGAACTGGGAGTGCTCCAGGCCCTCCGCGAGCGACAGGAAGGCGAGCGTCCCGCGCGCGCGGACGACGTCGGGGTACAGCTCGATCAGGCGCCGGCAG
>DATKEG010000264.1:0-21687 GCA_035544515.1 Vicinamibacteria bacterium
CCCCGCTCGTGAACACGTCGAAGCCGCCCGCGGGGCTCGGCGCCCCGTGGCGCGCCCGGAACCGCGCGCGGGCGGCGCCCGCGAACTCGCCCGCGTCGGCCGGGGTGTCCCATCCCGACGTCCATACCAGCAGCGTGCGCCCGGACACGTCGTACACGCGCACCAGATCGCCACCCCAGCCGGCCGCGGCCGCGTCACTTCCCTCGCCCAGCAGCGTGCGCGTGAACATTTCGCCCAGCACGCTCTCGCTCACGAGCCGTCCGCCGGGCGGAGCGTAGGCCGGCGCCGGCGGACGCGGCGCCTCGCCCGCGAAGTACTTTTCGGGATGGAGCACCTGCTCGGTGGAGGCCGGCGGGCGGCTCCACGCCGCGCGCACCGCGTCCCAGCCGCCGCGGCGCCAGAGAGCACGCGCGAAGTCGCGGCCGGCGAGGTAGGGCAGCACGAGCTGGTCCTGCAGGACCGTGGGCACCCCGGGCATGGTGATCGGCGGCAGCGAGAACCCGCCCAGGTCGCCCAGCGCTTCGGGCGCCCCCGGCAGCCGGCGGAGCAAGAAGCGCTCCATCACCAGCGTGGCGTCGCCTTCGAGCAGGCTCAGGTAGGCCATGCGCCGGTCGTCGAAATCACCGATGGACGCGGTGAGGGTGCCGTGCACGTCGGCGTACTGATCCTGCAGGGCGTGACGCAGCTCGTGCGCCAGCACGAGCTGGTTGGCGGGCGTGAACGTCCGGTCGTCGCTCACCGCGTACAGGCGCTTGCGGCCCGGGCGCTCGTCGTAGAAGCCGGCCACGTTCTCCTCGAGCAACCGGGCGCGCAGGCGCCGCAGATCGCTGCGCGGAGGCAGGAGGTCGAGCGCGACGAGGGTACGCTCGTCGGCGTCCGCGCGACCGGGCGGGTACTCCGTGTCGAGCACGTCCTGGACGTAGGCGGCCAGCGCGCTGCGGCTCAGGAAGTCGAGGGGCACGTCGGAGCGGAAGGGCACGCCTCCCGCCTCGGCCACCTCGTCCTGCAGCTCGCGACCGGTGAGGTCGCGGAACCCGCCCAGCCCGGCCAGGAGCGTGTTGATGAGGTCGGTGGCCTCGGACGCGGTCTGCGGCGCGGCGGGAGGCGCGGCAGCCAGGAAGGCCGCCAGCAGGAGGCCGATCACCGGCGCGGGATCATGGGATCGCTCCACCACGCGGCCGGCACCAGCAGCAGGAGCAGGACGAGGAGGAGGCAGAGAAGGTCGTAGGCGAGCGAGCCGCGCTCGAAGTCCCAGAGGAGCACGCGCGCCTTGAGCGATAACGTGGCCGCGGGCGGGGCCGGCTCGACGCGTGTGGCCTGCGCCACGTCCGCTGCGCGCAACGCGTCGAGGATAGCCAGGGCCCTCGCGGCGGTCAAGACGGTGACACCTCGAGGCCGCCAGGCCCCCCGCGGCGCCCCCAGGTCCGGGCGGGGATCCCGAACGCGGACACGATCTCCGCCACCGTCTCCAGGTGCCGGGACACCTCCGTCGTCGTCACCCGTCCGCCCTTGCCGCCGAGGGCCATCGGCACGGCGAGCTGATCGGCGAGGTGCGGGTCGACCGCGCCCTCGCCCCCGAGGAACTTCAGCAGCGTGCGCGCGGCGCGGTCCCCGAGCACGTCGGGGCGGACGCCCTTCTGCCCGAGGAAGCCGAAGGCGGCGCGGCCCTGCTCGAACAACGCTTCGAGCAGCAGGAACGACCCGGGCGAGGCGGCGGGAACGTTCAGCTCGTCCCAGCTCACTTCGAGCCGGCGCGCTTCCCAGAGGCGCTCTTGCGCCGCCCTGCGCAGGGCGCCCGCCACGTCCATCTTGAGCCGGCCCATGCCCGCCGTCCCGCGGATCGAGAGCAGAGGCCCGCGCTCCTCGAGCACGAGCGGAACTGTGGCGCCGGCCCAGGGCTGCACGTCCACCGTGGCCGCGCCACCCCCGCGGGGAGAGAACCCGGCCCTCTCCAGCCGCGGTGCGACCCGCAGGCCGAGGCGCTCGACGACCGCGGCCCAGTGGTTCGCCAGGTAGTGATAGGAGGGGCTGGCCGGCACGTGCGTGCCGCCGCTGACCGTCACCCGGCTTCTCTCTGCTCCCGCGCGCGCCAGCGGGACGAGCACCGTCTGCAGCACGAGCGTCAGCGCGCCCGCCGTCGCGATCTCGAACCGGAACTCGCCCGGGCGCAGGGTGCCGGGCTCGAACCTCAGGTCCGGGGAGCCGTCGAAGGCGCCGCCCACCCGTGCGCCGCTGACGAGCGCGGCGGCCCGGACGGCCGCGAGGTGCTGCGGCCGCAGGCCGGGGATCGGGCGGTGGGCCCGGATCCGCGTGATCTCGAACGGCTGGCCCGTGACGGCGGAAAGCGACAGCGCGGTGCGCAGGACCTGGCCGCCGCCCTCGCCGCGCGCCCCGTCGATCTGGAGGAACCGGGCCAACGCCGTCAGGACCGTCCGGACCGAGCCGGGCCCGTCTTCAGGCGTGAGCGGCCGCGGGCTCGGCGGCGCGGACGTGCAGGGGCACGAAATAGCCGGGCGTCGCCGACAGCCGCCGGCACGACGCGTTCTCGACGTGGCCGAGCAGCGCCTCCTGCGCCTCCGGGTAGGTCTCCGCCGGGAAGAAGCGCTCGAGCGTCAGGACCGTGCCCTGCGGTCCCGGCCTCTGGAAGCGCAGCCGCAGCACCGGCTCGAGGTCCTCCGCGACGTAGCCGGAGTTCCAGCGCGCGGCGTCCTCGGGCACCCAGATCGACACCTGCTCGACGGCGACGACGCGGTGGTGTCTGGTTTCCATCAGGTGCTTCCACAGCTCGAACTCCGCCAGGGGGACGTACCGGAGGTGGCGCTCCGGGACGTCCTGCGGCCCGTCGAGCCGGCATCGCACCATGGGAATGGGCTCGGAGACACTCATGCCACACGCTTTTCAAGCAACGGTCGTGCCGCAGCTCGTCTTCGCCTCTCAAGGTGTTTGTTCTCATCGGCTTGCCATGCGAAACAGCAGACATCCCGGAGCGGGTGCCTTGCGGTCGGAGTGCTACGTTTCGAAACGAGCCTCGCCCGGCTCGAAGCAACGGCGGCACCGTGCCTCATAGCGGTCCGAGCCTCCGACCACGACGCGATGGGTGTCGGCGACGAGCCGCTGGCTGCGGTTGGCCGGCGCCCCACACCGCATGCAGATGGCGAGCGTCTTGTCGACGTATTCCGCGATCGCGAGGAGCTGCGGCATGGGCTCGAAGGGCCGGCCGCGGTAATCCTGGTCGAGCCCCGCCACGATGACCCGTAGCCCACGATCGGCCAGCTTGTCGACCACTTCGACCAGCCCGTGGTCGAAGAACTGGCCCTCGTCGATGCCCACGACCTCGGTCGCGCCGTCGAGCCTTTCGAGAATCTCGTGCGCCGAGCCTACCACCAGGGAGGGCATCTTCATGTCCGAATGGCTGACGATTTGATCGTTCGCGTAGCGGGAGTCTACCCGGGGCTTGAAGAGCTGCACCTTCTGGCGGGCGATCTCCGCCCGCCGGACGCGGCGTATCAGCTCCTCGCTCTTGCCGCTGAACATGCTCCCGGTGATCACCTCCACCCAGCCGGCGTCGGGGTGGCCGGGGCGCATCGGACGGATCTACTTGACGCGCTCGATGTACGCGCCGTTGGCGGTGTCGATCCGGATGCGCTCGCCCTCGGCGACGAAGGCCGGCACCTGCACCACGAGGCCGGTCTCCATCTTGGCGGGCTTGCCGACGTTCGAGACCGAGGCGCCCTTGATGGCCGGCTCCGTCTCCACGACAGTCATCTCCACCATCAGGGGGAGCGTGATGCCGACCGGGCGCTCCTCGTAGAGCTCGATCTTCAGACGGATGTTGGGGATGAGGAACGGCACGGCCTCTCCGAGGACCTCCTCCGAGAGCGCGATCTGCTCGTAGTTGGCCGCGTTCATGAAGTGGTACATGTCGCCGTCCTGGTAGAGGAACTCCATGTCCGCCTCGTCCAGGATGGCCCGTTCGATCACGTCCACCGAACGGAAGCGGTGCTCGATGATGGCGCCGCTCTTGAGATGGCGCATCTTCGCCTGCACGAGGCCACGGAGGTTGCCGGGCGTCTTGTGCTGCGCCTCGACGATCCGGTACAGGTCGTTCTCGTGCTTGATGCACATCCCCCGCTTCAGTTGTGTGGCCTGTATCATCGACGCTCCAGATGCGGCGCGATCACGGAGACGCTCCGCTTCGAGCGCCGAACGCTACAAGACGGCCCGCAGAGCGCGCCCGAAACCCCTATCCTACTCCACCTCCAGGCCGCGCAGGTCGACGCGGAACGGCACGATCTTGAAGCCCGCCTCGCGAATGGCGGCCTGCGCCTTCTCCCGCCGGCCGGGCACCGCCCACACCGCCACCATGCCCCCCCCGCCCGCGCCGCACACCTTGGCCGCGCCGCCCGCCTCGCGCGCGAGAAGGGCGATACGGTCGATCTCGGGCGTGGTGACTCCGGGGGCGAGGAGCTTGCGGGCCTGCCATTCCTCGTCCATGAGCGCGGCGACGTCCGTGTAACGGTGCGCGACGAGGGCCTCGCGCAGGCCTGAGGCGGCGGAGGCGATGCGGGCGAGGGCGCCGCGGACCGTCTGGTTGCCGTCGATCTGGCCCTTGAACACCTCCCAGTTGTTGATGCCGGAGAAGCGCGTCACCCCGGCGTCCACGAGCAGCAGCGACTCCTCGACGCGCGCGGGATCGGTGAGAAGGCGCGCCGCGCGCACCATGCCGGGATCGAGATGGATGCCGAGCACGCCGCCGTGGATGGCGGCCAGGTGGTCCTGCATGCCCGCGGGCACGCCCATGTTCTGGGCCTCGGCGTCGCGGACGACCGGCCACATGCGGTCGGCGTCGAGCTCCTTGCCGAAGGCGCGGGCGGCCGCGGCCACGATCGCCACCGCCAGCGCGGAGGAGCCGCCGAGGCCCGAGCCGGCCGGCACGCGGGAGTGCGTCACCACCCTCACGCCGGTGTCGATGCCGAGCGCGCGGAGGATGTTCGCGACCAGCGACCCGCCTCCGCCCAGGACCTCGGAGACGTCGCGCCCTTCCGACTTCGCAAGCGTGTCCTTGGACTCGATGCGCACGCCCGTGACGCCCGTCTCCACGCGGCACCAGGCCCGCCGGTCGATCGCGCAGTTGACCGTCACCGCACCGGGATGGAACAGGTAGATCGGCCAGATGTCGAGCGTGCCCCCGGCCAGGTCGATGCGGGTCGGTGCGGTGGCTTCGACGGCGGCGCTCACGCCATCCCCAGCAGGGGGCAGAGCAGCCGCAGCATGGCGAAGATCACGAAGAACCCGAGGAGGTCCACCACCACGCCCACGCGCATCATGGCCGTGATGGGGATGAGCCCGGTGCCGTAGACGACGGCGTTGGGCGGCGTGCCCACGGGGAACATGAAGCCCATGCTCGCGCCGAAGCAGGCGGCGAGCAGCGGAGGGTGGGGCGGCAGCCCGAGCTCCTGAGTGAGGGCGAGCACCAGGGGCGCCAGCATGCTCACGGTCGCCGTGTTCGACGCCAGCTCGGTGAGCACGATGGTGGTGGCGAGCACGAGGGCGGTGAGCCCCCACAGGGTCGTGACCCCGGTGGCCTCCACCACGCCCCGGCCCACCACGCCCGCCAGGCCGGTGTCGAACAGCATCTTCCCCAGCGACAACCCTCCCCCGAACAGGAGCAGCGTGCCCCAGTCTACGCGGACCGCTTCCTCCCAGGTGAGCGCGCGGCGGCGGCCCACGGGCCAGAGGAAGAGCGCCGCCGCGGCGAAGAGGGCCACGACCGACTCCTCCAGCCGGTCGGCCACCAGGCGCGGCCAGGTGCCCTCGTCGGCGCCCAGTGCCGTGACGGCCCCGGGCAGCAGCCACAACGTCACGGCGGCGGCGAAGGCCGCCGCGCACGCCCATTGCCCCGCGCCCCACCTGGGCAGCGAGCCGCGCTCCCGGGCGACCCAGGCGGTGACGTCGGCCGGACCCGCGGCCGGCTGCGCGACCAGGCCGCGCACGCTCACGAGCGTGACCGCCGTCAGCACGAGCGACAACGGCACGCCGATGGCCATGAACCGCAGGAAGTCGAGGGGATGGCCGGCGCGTTCGAGGAAGCCGAGGGCGATCAGGTTGGGCGGCGAGCCCACCGGCGTCGCCATCCCGCCCAGCGAGGCGCCGATGGCCAGGAGGAGGAGGATGCCGCGCGGGGACTCCCGCGATCCCGCCGCCGCCAGCGCGCGCACGAGGCCCAGCGCGATGGGCAGCATCATGGCCGCGGTCGCGGTGTTGCTGATCCACATCGAGATGGCGGCGGTCACGAGGGCCACCGCGATGCGGATGCGGGCCGGCGACCGGGACACGCTGCGCACCCCCAGCACCGCGAGCGCGATCCGGCGGTCCAGGCCGTGGACCCGCAGCGCTTCGGCCACGAGAAAGGATCCCAGGAACAGGAAGATGACGGGGTCGCCGAAGGGCGAGAACGCGTCGCGCACGCGCGCGACGCCGAGCAGCACGGCGAGGGCGGGGCCCAGGAGCGCGGTGACGGGCAGGGGCACCGGCTCGGTGATCCACCACGTCATGACCAGGGCCATGACCGCGGCCATCCGGTGAGGGGCGTCCGGCAGGCCGGTGGGCGAGAGGAGGACGGCCAGGAACAGGGCGGGGCCGAGCCACAGCCCGACGCCCCGGCGCAGGCGGTCCGCGCGCTCCTCGCGCTCGCTGAACGTTGTGACGACCGCCATAGGCCGGCGGATTCTACAGTGCTACCATCCGCCCCGCATGGAGCACCTCGCGGGCTGCCCCCGCTGCGGACAGGCCCTCTCCGGCGAGAGCGCGTGTCCGCGCTGCGGCGTCGTCTTCGCCAAGCTCCGGCCCCGCGAACCCGCGGAAGCGGCGCGCGAAACCGCCTCGGCCCCCGCGTTCGCTCCCGAGGCGCCGCCGCGCGCGGCCATCCCGTGGGGCCTGGTGGTGGGCTTCGGCGCGCTGCTCCTGGCGGGAGTGGTCGGACTGCCGCGCTTGCGCTCGGGCGCGCCGCTCCCGGATGCGCCCGCGGCCCCGCTCGAGGAGCCGGGCGAGCCCGCCGGCTTCGCGTCCGTCGCGAACGAGGAGCGGCCGCCAAGGTTCGAGCCGCCGCCCATGGCGTTCGAGGCGATCGCCGTCCCCGACGCGCGCGGGGCGGCGGACGCGGATGAGCAGGCGTTCACGGGGCTGGCCCGTCGCGTCCACGCGCGCGCGATCAAGGGAGCGTCGGACGTGCAGGCGGCCGAGGACCTGCTCTCCCGCCACGCGGGGGAGCAGCCGGTGCGCAGCCTGGCCGCCGCGGTGCTGACGCTCGCCGCCGACCAGGAGCGCGGGCGCCGCCGCTTCGTGCAGGCCACCGCGTACCTCGACCGCGCGACGGTGGTCGATGCCGGCAACGTGCAGGCCTGGGTCTCGCTGATGACCGTCTCCATCGAGGCCAGCGACTGGACGCGGGCGGAAGCGGCCGCGCGCGGCGCCCTGGGCCTCGAGCCCCGCCTGGCGGAGGCCTGGCAGGGCCTCGGGTTTGCGCTCATGCGCCAGGACCGGAACCAGGAAGCGGCCGAGGCGCTGCGGACGTCGGCCGAGATCCGGCCCGACTCCGGCACCCAGGCGCTGCTCGAGAACCTCAGGACGGGCATGGCGTACGAAAGGGGCATGACGCAGCAGCAGCTCGCCCACTTCAACGTGCGCTACGACGGAGCCGCGCACGAGGCGGTGGGACGGGAGATCCTGCGCGCCCTGGAGCGGCATTACGCCACGCTGGCCGGCTCGCTCGACCACCAGCCGCAGACGACCATCCCGGTCATCCTGTTCTCGCGGGAGAGCTACCACGTCGCCAGTGGCGTACCGGCCTGGGCGGGGGGCAGCTACCACCCGCTCGACGGCCGCATACGCATCCCCATCGGCGGCCTCGACGCCGGCCTGACCGCGGACATGGACGGAACGCTGATCCACGAGCTGACCCACGCCTTCCTGCATGACCGCACCCGGGGCACGGTGCCGCGCGAGATCAACGAGGGCCTGGCCCAATACATGGCCGGCGACCGGGTGGCCTCGAAGCTCGACGCGGAGCAGATGCGGTGGCTGGCCGACGGCCGCTTCGGCGGCGTGTACGGGTTCTACATGGGCGCGCTCTCCCTCGTCGAGTACCTCGTCGCGCACCGCGGCATGGGGGGGATGAACGACCTGCTCCGGACGATGGGCGAGACCGGCAGCGTGGACGAGGCCTTCAAGCAAGTGCACGGGCAGACGTACCCCGCGACCCAGCGCGCCTGGCGCCAGCGGCTGCGCCAGCAGCACGGAAGCTGACGCTAACGGACGCGGAGCTCGAAGGGCAGCCGCGTGAGCGGCTGGCCGTCGCGCAGGAGCGTGGCCCGGCGCAACAGCACGCGCAGGTCACGCGGGAGGGCGGCCTCCAGACCCTCCTCCTGCCGCGCCAGGAGCGACTCGATCAGGCCCTTCCTCTCCGGCAGCACGACCACGGCGACCTCCTGGCCGGCGGGGATGCCCGCGCGCTCCTTGGCCAGCGCGAGGGCCACGTCCAGGCCGCCCAGGCGGTCC
Source organism: Vicinamibacteria bacterium (assembly GCA_035544515.1). Lineage (GTDB taxonomy): Bacteria > Acidobacteriota > Vicinamibacteria > Fen-336 > Fen-336 > DATKEG01. The sequence goes on from DATKEG010000264.1 coordinate 8,557, forward strand.
ACCAACCCTTGCTCGAGGGCGGCCGCACCCGTCCACACGCGCCCCTGCGCCACCGCGTCGATGTCCGCGTAGGACTTCTTGCGCCCCTCGGCCGCCTTGCTCACGAACCGCGTGTAGAACCGCGCCATCATCTCGTGCACGTGGGCCCGCTCGGCATCGCTCCAGGGCCGGGATTCGTCGAAGAGGTCCGCGTGCCGGCCCCGCTTGAGGATCTCCTTGCTCAGCCCCACCTTCTCGTAGAGGCCGCCCAGGCTGAACTTGCCGCCGAACACCCCGATCGAGCCGGTGATGGTCGCGGGCTGGGCCACGATGGCGTCGCTGCCCATGGCCACGTAGTACCCGCCGGAGGCGGCCACGTCGCCCATGGAGACGACGACGGGCTTCTTCTTCTTCGTGAGCTCCACCTCGCGCCAGATCACGTCCGAGGCGGTGCCCGACCCTCCCGGGCTGTCCACGCGCAGGATCACCGCCTTGACGTCGCCGTCCTCGCGCGCGCTGCGCAGCGCCTCGGTCACGGTGGCCGAACCGGCGAACGACCCGCCGAACGGGCTGTCCTGGCTCTGGCCGGGCAGGATCTCGCCCAGCACGTACACCAGCGCGAGCTTGGGCCGGCGTTCGAAGCGGAAGCCGCGCGCGGCCTTGACGTACCTCGAGGGCGTCACCTGCTCGGCGTCGTCGAGCCGCTCCTCGAGCTGGTCCTGGTAGACGAGCTCGTCCACCAGCCCGGCCTCGAGCGCGCCCTGTCCGTCGTACGGGCCGCCGTCGAGCACGGCTTCCGTCTCCTCGACGGTCTTGCCACGGGCCTCCGCGATGGCGGACACGTATTGCCCGTAGAAGCCGTCGAGCAGATCCTGCATCTGCTCGCGGTGCGGCTCGGTGAGGCCACGCTCGGTGAACTGGTTCGGCGCGTTCTTGTACTTCCCCACGCCTTCGAACTGCGCCTGCACGCCGAGCTTGTCGAGCGTGCCGCGGTAGAACGTCACCTCGGCGGCCAGGCCCGTGACGTCGAGGAGCGCCGTGGGCACGACGTACACCTTGTCGCACGCGGTGGCCAGGTAGTACTCCTTGTTGCCCGTGAACTCCAGGTGCGCATAGGCGGGCTTGCCCGACTTGCGGAAGCGCGTGATGGCGTCCCGCAGCTCCTGCACCTTTCCCCAGCCGGCGTCGGGCAGGAAGCTCACGCGCAGCACCAGGGCCTTGACGCGCCCGTCCGTCGTCGCGCGGTCGATGCTCTCGACCAGCGTGCGCAACGTCGGCGGCTGCCCGCCCAGGAAGGGGGCCAGCTCCGTCCGGGGCTGCTCCGGGATGCTCGCGGCGAGGTTCAGCACGAGGTAGCTCGCCCCGCCCAGCCCCGGCGCGCCGCGACCGCGCAGCACCAGCGCCAGCGCCCCCACCGCGGCCGCCCCGATGGCCACCGCGGCCACCCCCGCGACCAGTACCCAGGCCGTGCGACGTCTCATGGCGTCCTCGCTCGCCCTTCGCGCTATCCGCGCGCGAACTGCAGGTACTCGGCGCGTTGGCGCGCCTCGCCGGCGTAGACGCTCCCAGGATATTCCTGGAAGAGCCGCTCGTAGGACGCCCGCGCGTCGCCGAGGAGGTCCGCCTGCTCCTGCGCGGCGGCCAGCTCCAGGAGGACGTGGTCCCGCGGCAGCAGGAACGACGGGTCGTCGAGCAGCTGCCGGTAGGAATCGATGGCCTTGGCCGCCTGCCCGTTGCGCCGGTGGAGGTCGGCCAGCGCCAGCCGGGCCAGCGAGGGGACGAGGTCGTGGTCGTCCTTGCGGCCGGCCATCTCGGACAGCGACTTCTCGGCCGCGGCCAGATCGCCCAGCTCCATCTGGGACAGCGCGGCGTAGTATCGCGCGCGCTGGCGCACGTCGCCCGAGCCGCTCTTGGCCACGCCCTCGAACTCGGTGAGCGCCTTGCGGTACTTCTCCTCACGCGTCGCGTGGGTCGTGGCGGGACGCTCGGCGCCCGGAGGCAGCTCCGCGGCCACCGGCGCATGGAACGTCTCCATGGCGCGCGAGAAGGACGCCTCGGCCGCGGCCTCCTGGCGGGCGCGGAAGTTCTGCACGAGCAGCGCCGCCCCGAGCAGCACGAGCACGGCCAGCACCGTCATCTGCACTTCTCGGGAGTGCACGCGCGTCCACTCGGCCGCCGCCTGCAGCCCCGTGCGGAACTCGTCCTGCTTCATCTGCTTCTTCAGCTCACGTCGCAACTCGAACCCCTATCTCGTTGAACGGTGAAGGGATAGACTATCATCTCAGCCGTTGCCGCACAAGGGAGCTGTCAGACCCTGAGCGCGCGCACCGTGAGCACCGCGAGCGCGAGGGGCAGGGCGAACGCGACGTAGAGGGCCGAGTTGTCCCATCCGCGGTCCACCAGGAGGCCCGCGGTGACCGGGGCCACGATCGCCCCGAGCCGCCCGATGCCGATGGCCCAGCCCATCCCGGTCGCGCGGATGGCCGCGGGGTAGAGCAGCGGCGTGGCCGCGTAGAGGCCGACCATCGACCCGAAGAGGAACACCCCGAGCCCGAGCCCGATCGCCAGGGCCGACGCCAGGTCGGTGGCGAACCACGCGAAGAGCAGCAGGAAGGCGCCGGTGGCGGCGAGGTTCAGGCAGGTCAGGCGGCGGAGCGACACCCTTTCGACCAGGGACCCGAAGAGCAACCCGCCGGCGATCCCACCCAGGTTGAGGAGCACGCCGCCCGTGATGCCCTGCCGCGTCGACAGGCCAGCGGCCACCAGCAGCTTCGGCGTCCAGCTCGTGACGAAGTAGAAGCTGAACATCACCAGGAAGAACGAGGCCCAGATGAGCGCCGTGCCCCGAGCCGCCCCTCCGGCGAAGAGGCGGCGCACGGCGTGGTGGCCGGCGTGCGGTTCCAGGGAAGGCTCGGGCAGCGCCGCCGCTTCCGGCCTCCCCATGCGCCGCAACAGGTCGTTGAGCCGTGGCAAGGCGTCCGCGGGCCTGCGCGCCAGGAGGAAGTCGAGCGACTCCGGCAGGCTGCGCACCACGACCGGGATCATGACCGCGGACGCGGCGGCCCCGAACAGGAAGGCGGAGCGCCAGCCGTAGCTCGTGATCAGGACGGCCGCGATGGCGCCGCCGATGGTCGCGCCGATCGGGTAGCCCGTGACCTGCAGGCTGATGGCGGTGCTGCGCCAGCGGCGCGACGAATATTCGGACGTGATGACGTTGAGGCTGGCGAGGATGCCGCCGATGCCGACCCCGGTGGCCACGCGCAACGCCGCGAGCTGGGCCTCTCCCTGCGCGAGAGCGGACAGGAACATGCCGGCGGTGATCACGCCCAGACAAACGAGGATGACGGTGCGCCTCCCGGCACGGTCCGCCCACGGCGCGACGAACAGCGAGCCCGCGGCCATGCCGATGAGGCCGGCGCTGAGCAACACCCCCAGGCGGGCGCCGCTGAGGTTCCATTCGCGGGCGACCTCGGACGCCGTGAACGCCATCACCAGGACGTCGAAGCCGTCGATCATGTTGAGGGCGACGCAGAGGCCCACGGCGAGGACCTGGAAGCGGCTCATCGCGCCCTCTTCGATGGCGCGGCGGACGTCGAGCGCTCCCGGAGCGCTCACGAGCGCTGGTCCACGATCCGCCGCGCCTTCAGCTCGAACCGCGGCAGCGAGCCGGCGGGGACGGCCCGCGTCTCGATGCGCACGGACAGGCGCAGGCGCAGCTCCTCGGCGAGCGCGCGCGCCGTCTCCTCGCTCGCCTCCGCGTCCACGCGCAGCTCCTCCAGCGCGCCGCGGCGCAGGCGCACCATGCGGAACTCGCCTATCGCGAAGCGCCGCACCACCGCCTCCACCGCGCTCGGGTACACGTTCACGCCGCGGACGATCATCAGGTCGTCCACGCGGCCGGCGATCCCGCCCGGGACCTTGAGCCAGGAACGGCCGCAAACACAGCCGCGCCCGCCGTGCGCGGCCAGGTCGCCCGTGCGGTAGCGGATCACGGGCCACCCCGGGCGACCCAGGTTCGTGACCACCAGCTCGCCCGTCTCCCCTTCCGCCACCGGCGTCTCCGTCCCCGGCCCCACGATCTCGGCGATGAACTCCGCCTCGTTGACGTGCAGGCCGTCGCGCGCGTCGCAGGAGAACGCGTAGGCGCCGACCTCGGTGGCGCCGGCATGGTCGAAGCACGCGGCACCGTACGCCTGCTCGACGCGCGCGCGCACGGACGGGATCGAGGCGCCCGGCTCGCCCGCGTGGATCGTGCGGCGTATGCCCAGCGCGGGCAGGTCGATCCCCAGCTCCCCCGCGGCCTCGGCCAGGCGCAGCGCGTACGTCACCGTGCAGACGAGCACGGTGGCCCCCGTCTCGCGCATGAGCTGCAGCCGCTGGCGCGCGTCCAGGCCGCCCCCGGGTATGGTGAGGGCGCCCAGCGCCTGCGCGCCCGCGAAGGCGCTCCAGAAGCCGATGAAGGGGCCGAAGCCGAAAGCGACGAAGATGCGGTCGGCCGCCGTCACGCCCGCCGCGCGGTAGACCTGCCCCCAACAGTCGCTCCACCACCGCCAGCTCTCGGCCGTGTCGAGGACGGCGAGCGGACGGCCGTGCGTGCCCGAGGTCTGGTGGAACGCCACGTACCGTTCGCGCGGATAGGTGGCGATGCGGCCGAGCGGCGGGTGCTCCTCCTGGTCGGCGACCAGCTCGGCCTTGCCGGTGAGGGGCAGCGCGCGGAAGCGCTCCCAGCTCGGGGCCCGCCTCATCCGTTCCCCGGCGCCGCCGAGCCGGTCCACCCAGAAGCCGTTGCCCGGCAGGACTTCCCCGAGCAGCCGGGAAAGACGCTCGAGCTGGTGGGCGGCGATCGCCGCGGGGGAAGCACGCTCGAGCGGGTCGGACAAGATTCGCGCGATGGTGGCGTAGGCGGCCCGGGACTGTCAAGGCCGCCGGCGAGTGAGCCGGCGGCCGGGATGGTGCGCCCGGCCCGACTCGAACGGGCGGCCTGCGGTTTAGGAAGACACGGGCCGCGCGCAGCCATTTGTCGGCATGTGCGGAACCCGCGTCAATAAAGGGCGGAATGCACACGGACCAGGAGCGAGGAAACCCGTTCGGACGGATGCCCGCCGGAAGTTAGGGCACAATCTCCAGGACGCACGCAGCCGCCCGGTGAGGTTTCAAGGGACGCCCGGCCGCGCCCGTCGCCGCCGGGGCGGGCACCCTTGGAGCCGCAGCCTAAAAGGGTTGTGGCTCGAAGGATCGCGTCAACCTGCTCCAGATCCGCCTGTCGGAGATTCCCTTCGATGACCGCCAGCGCATTGGAAATAATCTGTCGTCGTGCGCAGCGCTCGGTAGCTTTGGGCACGCTCTCGGGGCTACTATCCCGACCCTGCGAGGGTTGTCCGATGAAGCAGACGTTACTCGTCGTCGCCTTAGCCGTCGCTGTGGCTGCTTGTGATGCGCCGTTCTGGGTAAAGCACAATAGGGAAGATGCGGAGCTCGCTCGTCAGGAAGTTGTTCGAATCCAGGCCCGCCAGACGTCGCTTGCAGAGGAGAGTCGCCGGTTACTTGCCCTGTGCCTTGACATCGCAAAGCTAGAGAGACAGTGGAAGAACTATTCCGGCTGGACCTTTGACCAAGCATCCGGCGCTTGTACGGTCGAGTACAAGAAGCCACCGTCGGACATCAAGAGCAAGGCGGCGTGCGCGGCCGAATGGTTGAAGGACGAAGGAGCCCGAGACGGAGACGCACCGTCGGCTTCAGCCTCAAGCCTAGAAAGAGTGATGTATTACGACTGCGTCTCCGAGACCTTCTCTAAGGTCTGGAACGTACGGGCAGACAGTTAGCGACGAGGGTCACCGTGCGCGGCGCCGTCGCGGCTCGCCCAGATCAGCGCGAACGGTTCGCCGCACCCGGGGCAGGTTTACCGAAGGCCTCGCCAAGCTGGCCGCGGCGGCTCCGACTGCGGGCTCGGCGAAGGTGACGCGGATCCGCCGGAGATAAGCGCCGCGCGGGGGTTCAGGCCGCCCCGTGGCACTTCTTGAACTTCTTGCCTTTGCCGCACGGGCACGGATCGTTCCGCCCGACGCCCGCGTAACGAACTCGGTTCGCCTCGACGACGTAGTCGATGGTTTCGCAGGAAGGCGTGCGAAACGAAACGCACGAACGCCCTCCCACGTTCGTGATCGCGAAGTCACCGCTGCAGATCACGTCCATCCCGACGATCGCGTTGAAGCCGTTCGGCGCCTCCTGGAATTCACAGGCGAGGATCCCGGCAATAAGCACGCGGTGTGGCAGGCCGAAGTTGAGCAGGTAGGTAGGGCTCTGGCTGATCCCGCCCGCGTGATTGATCTTGGCCGATCCTACGGGCGCCACGGCAAGCGCCCTCGCGAGCGCGCCGGAAATGACGCTCTTCGACGCGCCGGTATCCCAGAGCGCCTTAGCGTTCACTCCTGGCGGTTGTGGGTCGGGCGGTGACGCCGGGTCGAACGCGGGGAAGACGACGATGTCCGTCAGGATCCGATCGACGATCCCGTTGCCCTGAATTGTGAAGGCTTGAAAGCTTTGGCGCGTGAGACCAGCCCTTTACAGGTTGATCGTGACCGTATAGGCGTTGGGCCCCGGCTCGCACGGCTGAATCATGAACGTCCCAGGAGGGAAGGTCCGCTGCGCGGCAAGGTACGCCTGCAGCGGTGAATCGTAGGCGCCTTCTACCTTCTCGCCGCGAATGACGAGTGCCTTCCCGCGATGCTGGGCGACCAACTCGTCCTGATGGGCAATGAAAAACGCCAGTTCCGTGTCGAACACAACCGCCTCCGATCCCGGCAACATACCACGTCCCCGCGCTCGAGGGTTAGGGCGCAGTTAGGGCACAATCGGTGCCGCCGCGTGCCGCCCTCGCTCCCGTAAGTTGTTGGGGTTGTTGGTGCGCCCGGCCCGACTCGAACGGGCGGCCTGCGGTTTAGGAAACCGCTGCTCTATCCAGCTGAGCTACGGGCGCTCCGAGGCAGGATCGACCTCGAAGCGTACCACGAACGGACGCGGCGGCTCAGAACCGGATCAGGCTGCGGACCTCGTATCCCGCCAGCCGGCCCCGGCCCTGGAGGAAGGACAGCTCCAACAGGAAGGCATGACCCACGACATGCGCGCCGAGCTGCTCCACGAGGTGGCTCACCGCCCGCGCGGTGCCTCCGGTCGCGATCACGTCGTCCACCACCAGGGCCCGCGCGCCGGGACGCAGCGCATCCTGGTGCATCTCCACCGCGTCGGTGCCGTACTCGAGGTCGTAGGCACGGCTCACGCGCCGCCACGGCAGCTTGCCCGGCTTGCGCACGGGCACGAAGCCGGCGCCGATCCGGTCGGCCAGCGCGCCGCCGAAGATGAAGCCCCGGCTCTCGATGGCGACCACCTGATCCACCTTCAGGTCCGCGCACATCTCGGCCATCAGCTCCATGGCGAGGCGGAAGGCGGCGGGGTCGCCCAGCAGCGGCGTGATGTCCTTGAAGACGATGCCGGGCTTCGGGAAGTCCGGGACGTCCCGTATGGCCGCCCTGAGCACCGCCGTTTGGTCCTGGTCCATGGCGTTCAGCGGATGTGGAACCCGTGGTCGCCGCGCGCGGCGATGGCGGCGCGCTCGACCGACGTCACCCTCGCGAACGACGGGCCCTCGCGCAGGCGGGCCTCGAGCGTGGCGAGCGCGCCGTCCCCGCCTTCGGCCACCACCTCCACCGACCCGTCGGGCAGGTTCCGCGCGAACCCGGTGACCTTCAAGGCGTCGGCCTCGCGCTGGACGAAGTACCGGTAGCCGACGCCTTGCACGCGCCCCTGCACGACGTAGCGGTACGCGGCCAACCCGTCAGCCCCCGCCGTCCTCGGGCGCTCAGCGGCCCCGGCGCGCCGCTGGCCGGCGCGATTTGCCTGCCGCCTTGCGCGCTCCCTTCGACTTGCGCGCCTGGCTCGCCGCGCGCCGCAGGTTGGCCACCACCTCGCCGTGCTCCACCGGGCCCGTCGGCAGGTCCAGGGCGGGCAGGTCCGGCTTGCGCTGCGTCTGCAGGAGGTCGCGGCCCACCGCCACCGACTTCGCCGCGTCGCGGCCCAGGACCGCGAGGTAGGCCTGCTCGAGGTGGCTGATGATCTCGTCGCCGAGCCGGCCCCATTCCCGGTTGGCGTCCAGGCGCGAGGCCGCGCGCAGCGCGTAGACCGCGCCGATCCAGCCCCCGGCCGCCGGCTTGGTCGTGCCTTGCCGTTCGTGAAGCTTCATGAGCTGCTTCATCCAGAGCGTGACGACCTCGCGCCGCTTGCCTTTGGAAACGCCGTTCGCCGCCATGATCATGGCCCTCCTGGAGATCCTGTACCGTGGGGTGCACAACGCTATCACAGTCGTGGGCCCGACCCCCACAACCGATTGGAGCGCGTCGGCTCGCCGTCTGCCCAGAGCCCGGCCGCGGCTCCGGCCGGACGGCGCGAAACCTGGCCGGCGGCCTTGACGCGGGCCAAGTCCCCATCCGACGATGGAGGGGCCGGTCGTGGTCGTCTTCCGGCCGGGCCGCGAAGGGCCGGCCTCCACCGGCGCCTCGCCGCCCGAGCCCCAGGGTGCCCCCGTTTGATCTTGCTCGTCCATCCAGGCGCAGCCGGCGAGCGGCACGAGCGCTGGATCTCCGCCATGCTCTGGTCGGGCGACGACGACCCGCGGCTCGTCCATGCGGAGTCGTTCCGCAGCCTGGCCGACCTGGGGGTCTGGCTCGCCGCCAAGGTCGAGGAGCACCCCGGCGCCATCTCGATCCGATGGACCGGCGACCTGCTGGCCGAGCCCGAGATGGTCCGCACCGTCGCCAGCGCCCTCCAGGTCGACCCTCCCGCCCCTCGCCGTCCCTGACCGGGTGAAAACCGCTTGCCGCGGTTGTGAGTGCCCTCACGAGTGATCCGTGTCACGCCAGGGTCCCGGCGCGCGTGACTTTCGCCGTCACTCCGGTACGATCCCGATTGGCCCAAGGAGGGCCCCATGCGGTATCTCCTCTATCTCGCCAACGACGGTGACGGCATGTCGCTGGTGCTGGTGTCGGACGACCAGCCGCGTCCGCCCGCAGGCGCGCAGCTCATCCGGACGTTCCCGAGCCGCGAGCGGGCGCTCGAAGCCATGGCCGGCCTGCAGGAGGAGTTCGTCCTGCCCGTGCAGCGCTGCCTGGCCCGCGCCTAGTCGGCCGGCTCGCCGCCCGCGGCCCCGCCTCGCCCGACGGTTTCGACCCGCGGCTCCGGCGGGCAGCGCGCCCTCGTGTTATGCTCCGCCGCTCAGGCCAGGCGCCGAGCGGAGAGGCTGGCGCATTGCTGTCGAACCGGGCAACCCCACAGACCGCCCTGACGGCTTTCGCGTGCCTCCTGGGCGCGACCGGCCTCGCTCGCGCACAGGTGCTCGACCCTCCCCGACAAGAAGAAGTGGAGCTGCAGCGCTCGAGCGTGGCGCTCGGCTCTGGCGCACGCGCCCTGGGTATGGGGGGGGCCTTCCTCGCGCGCGCCGACGACGCGACGGCGGCCTCCTGGAACCCGGCGGGCCTGAGCTACCTCCGCCAACCGGAGCTGTCCCTGGTCGGCTTCCGAAGCATCAGCAGCAACACGGGCCGCGACGCGGCCGGCGCGACGACCTCCACCGACAGGTTCGAGGGCAGCGCGATCGACTTCATCTCGCTGGCCTATCCGGTCGAGCTCGGCGGCCAGTCCGGTGCCGTGCAGCTGAGCTACCAGCGGCTGCTGCCCCTCGGAGGCGAGCGCCACATCCAGATCCCGGAGCCGAGCGCGACGCGCGTGTTCGAGCTGTCGCTGCACGGCGGGTTCGACGTCGTGGCCCTGGGCAGCGGATTTTCCCTCGGGCACGGCCTGCGCGTGGGCGCCACGCTCAACCGCTGGCTCAACGGTTACGAGCAGGAGACCACGCGCTTGCTGCGCTTTCAGGCGCGGACCGTCACGCAGACCGCGCAAGAGGTCGAGTTCGACCTCTCCGGCTGGAACGTCAACGCAGGGATGATCTGGACGCCCACGCAGGCTCTCAACCTGGGGCTGGTGGCGAAGACGCCCTTTACGGCGAAGGTGGAACTTTCCCGCCGCCGCGTCGACTACTTCGCGGACGCGCCCAGCCCGGAGACGACGACCAGCAACTCGTCTTCCAGCGACGGCCTCAGGCTGAAGTTCCCCTGGGCGGTAGGGTTCGGCGTGTCCATGCGACCGCGCAGCGCGCTCACCGTTTCCGCGGACTACACCCGGACCGCCTGGTCGGACGCGCGCATCCACGAGTACTTCCTGCTGGAGCGAACGCCGCTGGGCCAGTCGCCGCCCACGCCCGCGGAGTCCAACACCATCTTCGCCGACCTTCCGTATCCCACCCTCGACCTCGACAACCGGCAGGCCGACACCGACCAGGTGCGCGTGGGCGTGGAGTGGGTGCTGATCGGTCACCGCGTGAAGGTACCGCTGCGCGCCGGGTACTTCACGGACCGGCAGTTCTTCCACGACCGCACGCGGACCGCTCCACTGTTCACCGGGTTCACCGCGGGCACCGGCCTGCTCACCGGTCCCTTCCTGCTGGACGTGGCCTTCGTGCTCGAGCGCGGCGACTACCCGGATGCCGATTCGCAGTCCCGCGTATCGGCGCGATCGAGCCGGTTCTGGGTTTCGCTGATCTACCGTCGCCGCTAGATCTCGCGGTCCGGCGCCCTGACCAGGCGGCGGGAGGTCGCACATGAAAATGACCGACTTGCTCACGGCCCAGCTCGAACGGGAGGCCGCCATCTCGCGCCGGGCGCTGGAGCGGGTGCCCGAGGGACGTCCGGACTGGAAGCCTCACGAGAAGTCGATGCCGCTCGGTTATCTTGCGACGCTCGTGGCCACGATGCCTTCGTGGATCGCGATGGCGATCAACCAGGACGAGCTGGACCTGAACCCCCCGAGTGGCCCGAAGTACGAGCCGCCGGAGTGGGCGACGACCCCCGAGCTGCTCCAGACCCTCGACGAGTCGGCGGTCGAGGCACGTGATGCCCTCCGGAAGACGACCGACGCGCACCTGACGACCCCGTGGAGGCTCCTGGTGGGCGGCCGAGTGGCGATGGAGGCCCCCCGGCACGTCGTGATCGCCGATACCTTCACGCACCTGGCGCACCACCGCGGACAGCTGACCGTGTATCTGCGCCTGAACGGCGCGGCCGTGCCGTCGATCTACGGACCGTCGGCGGACGACGGACGGTTCGCCCAGCAATAGACACCCGGGTGCCGGAGGCTCCCTCGGGAAGCACACGGTGCAGGAGGAGGTTCCATGTTGAGCAAAGCACCCATCCGCGCATACATCCCCGTTCTGGACGTCGCCCGGGCACGGAAATTCTACGAGGGGACGCTCGGGCTCAGGCCCAGGGAGGACTATGCCGGCGGCGTGATCTACGAATGTGGGGGTGCCGAGGTCTTCATGTACCCGACGCCGAACGCCGGAACGTCCAAGGCAAGCCAGGCGTATTGGCAGGTCGACGACGTGGAAGCCGAGGTGGCCGAACTGAAGGCGCGCGGCGTGACGTTCGAGGAGTACGACCTGCCCGGCGTGACGATGAAGAACAGCATCGCGACCGCTGGCGGCGCCAAGACCGCCTGGTTCAAGGACAGCGAGGGCAACATCCTGGCCGTCAGCCAACGCCTTTGAGGCTGAACCATCAGGCCGGTAACCGGTCGCCTGTCCGTTTCAGGGTGCCACGTCGCAGAATGCCTCGGCCGAAACCCTACGCACGCCCTCGTCAGTAGGTTCCCGGGTCCGCCGCGACGGTCAGGCGGGACGAAGGTCGCCCAGCATGGTCGGGATGAGCTCGGACACCGTGGGATGGATGGGCATGGCGCGCTGGAGCACGTCGCAGGGAGCGCCCGCGTTCATGACGTCGAGGACGCCGTGGATGGCCTCGTCGCCGCCCGTGCCGAGGATCGCGGCGCCGAGGATCCTCCTCGTCTCGGCGTCGACCAACACCTTCATGAAGCCTTGCGTCTCGGCCTTCTCGATGGCTCGCCCGACCCGGCTCATGGGGCGGCGGCCGATGAGGAGCGGCCGGCCGCTCGCCCGCGCTTCCGCCTCCGTCACTCCCACGCGGCCGAGCGGAGGATCGATGTAGAGCGCATAGGCCGGGACGCGGTCGCTCAGGCGGCGCCGCGCGCCATCGAGGAGGTTCGCCGCCAGGATCTCGAAGTCGTTGTACGCGGTGTGGGTGAAGGCGCCGCGGCCGTTGCAGTCGCCCAGTGCCCAGATGCCGGGCACGTTGGTCGCGAGCGCATCGTCGACCGCGACGTAGCCACGCCCGTCGACCGCGACGCCGGCGGTCTCGAGCCCCAGGTCGTCGGTGTTGGGACGGCGGCCGACCGCCAGCAACACGTGCGAGCCCACGACGGTCGGCCCGCCCGCGCCGCAGTCGATGCCCACGGCCACGCCCGCGTCGTGCGGCGCCAGGCGGATGCACTCGGCCCCCGTGCGTACGGCGATGCCCTCCCCCAGCAGGATGCCCCTGATCGCCTCGGACACGTCCTCGTCCTCGCGCGGGATCAGCCGCGGCATCCTCTCGACCACGGTGACGTTCGCGCCGAAGCGCCGGTGCATCTGTGCGAACTCCAGGCCGATGTAGCTGCCGCCGATGACCACCAGGTGCGGCAGTACGCGGTCGACCGCGAGGATGGTGCGGTTCGTCAGGTACGGCACCGCGTCGAGTCCCGGCAGGTCGGGCACCGCGGGGCGAGCGCCCACGTTGATGAAGACCCGCGGCGCGCTCAAGAGCTCGGCCCCCACCCGTACGCGGTCGGGGCCCTCGAAGCGGGCATGGCCCTCGATCACCGAGCAGCCCGGCAGGCCGCGCAGCCATTCCCCGAGGCCTCGCCGCGCATTCGCCACCACGGCGTCGGCGCGCGCCTTGACCCTGGGCATGTCGATTCGCACCTCGCCTTCCAGCGCCACGCCATACTCCGCGGCGCGACGGGCGACGTGGGCGGCATGCGCGCTGGCGACCAGTGTCTTGGTGGGCATGCAGCCGGTGTTGACGCAGGTGCCACCCAGGAGCTTGCGCTCGATCAGGGCCACGGTCATGCCGGCCTTGGTCAGGCGGCCGGCCAGCGGAGGGCCCGCCTGGCCCGCACCGATGACGATCGCGTCGAAGCGGCTCATCGCAGCGC
>DATKEG010000265.1:0-13806 GCA_035544515.1 Vicinamibacteria bacterium
GGCGCGGCCTCGGCGACCGGATCGGCGCCGGACTCGCCGGTGACGTCGGCGCCACGCGCGCGATCGGTCCGGGGCTCGGCCAGTCGCGGCTCGCCCGGACCCTGGAGGGCGGCGATCTCGACGCCACCTTCGGCGGTGACCACGGCCTCGGGCTCGCCGTCGTCGCCGCGGCGCGCTCCGCGTCCGCGTGGAGCGTCGCCCTTGGGTGGCCGGCCGCGCTTGGGGTGTTCGGGCTTGTCGTGCGGGGACGACGAGTCTTCGGTGGCCATGTCTCTTATCTCGAAGAAGGATGAGGTTCGGGTGAGGGCGGAGGCGGGTCTCCGCGTGGCCGGAACTCGGGACGGATGCCCTGGACGTTAGAGGAAAAGGCGGAGGCTGTCAACCCGATCGCGTCGGGTTCACAGCCGCTCCACCACCATCGCCACGCCCTGCCCCCCGCCGATGCACAGGCTGGCCAGTCCCAGGCGCTGGTGGCGCGCGCGCAGCGCGTAGAGGAGCGTGACGAGGATGCGCGCGCCCGAAGCCCCGATCGGGTGGCCGAGCGCGATCGCGCCGCCGTTGACGTTCACCCGCGCCGGGTCGAGGGCAAGCTCGCGCAGCACGGCCAGGCTCTGCGCGGCGAAGGCCTCGTTGAGCTCGAACAGGTCGATGCGGTCGGCGGCGAGGCCGGCCTTCTCCAGCGCTTTCCGCACGGCCGGCACCGGGCCGATGCCCATGACCCTGGGATCGACGGCCGCGGACGCCCAGGCCACGATGCGGGCCATGGGCCTGAGCCCCAGGCGGCTCGCCCGCTCCGCGCCCGCGACCACGACCGCCGCGGCGCCGTCGTTGATCCCGCTGGCGTTGCCCGCGGTGACCGTGCCGTCCTTCTTGAAGGCCGGCTTGAGCTTGCCGAGCGACTCGAGCGTGGTGCCGGCCCGCGGGTGCTCGTCGGTGTCGAAGGCCCTGGCCTCGCCCTTCTTCTGCGGCACCGGCACCGGCACGATCTCGTCCCTGAACCGGCCGGCGCGCAGGGCGGCCTGCGCCCGCTCCTGGCTCTCCACCGCGAACGCGTCCTGCTCCGCGCGGCCGATGCCGTAGCGCTCCACGAGGTTCTCGGCGGTGACGCCCATGTGGACGTCGTGGAAGGCGTCGGTCAGTCCCTCGTGGATCACGTGGTCGATCGCCTGGCCGTGCCCGAGGCGCTCGCCCCAGCGGGCGCCGGGGAGCAGGTACGGCGCTCCGCTCATGCTCTCCATGCCGCCCGCGACCACGACCTCGGTGTCGCCGCACTGGATCGACTGCGCGGCCAGCATCACCGACTTCAAGCCCGAGCCGCACACCTTGTTGACGGTGTGGGCGGGGACGGTCTCGGGCAGGCCGGCCTTGATCGCCGCCTGGCGCGCGGGGTTCATGCCGAGGCCGGCCTGGAGGATGCAGCCCAGGACCACCTCGTCCACCTGGTCGGGTCTCACCCCCGCGCGGCGCACCGCCTCGCGCACGGCGATCGTGCCCAGGGCCACCGCCGACACGTCCTTCAGCGCGCCGCCGAAGGTGCCGATCGGCGTGCGGCAGCCTTCGAGGACGACGACGTCTTGCCTGCTCATGCCGGGTCTCCCCTGGCTGATTCTGCGCGGCGGGGCGCCCCCGGGCAAGGAGGGCCCGTCTAGGGGTGCGGCGGGTCGCCCAGCGCCCGCCGAAGCGCGTCGCGCACGGGCCGCTCGCGCCGGGCGGCCGCGGCCTGGCGCAGCCGCTCCTCGAGCGCACGCTCGCCCTGGTACACGCCGAGCGCGTCGACGGCCTGCGCGGCGGTGACGGGGGGAGCATGTTCGACCAGGCCGAAGAGGTATTCGAGCGCCGCGTCGCGGCGGAGCGTGGCGATGGCGACGAGCCCGGCGCGCCGCAGCACGGGGCTGACGACGCGCTCCACCCACTCCCGCAGGTCGGCGAACGCTTCTTCGAGGCGGGACGCGCCGAGCGCGAGGGCCGCCGCCTCGGCGACCTCGTCGTCGCGGTGCTCCAGGAAGCGGGCCGCGAAGGGGAGGGCGCCCGGGCCGGCGATGCGCAGAAGCGCCGACAGGGCCTCGCCCAGCACCGCGGGCTTGTCTCCGGTGAGGATGCGCAGCCGCAGCAGCGGCACGGCGTCCTTGCCGTCACGGTAGGCCAGGGCGCGGGCGGCGGAGATGCGCACGGGCGGCTCGGGGTCGGCGAGCAGGTCGGCCAGCTCGACGAGCACGTCGCGGTAGCCGATCCGCACCAGCCCGAACGCGCAGGCGCCGCGCAGGTCCACCGCGGTGTCCACCCGGCCGCCGAAGACGGGCTCCATCTGCACGTGCCGGATCCCGCGCAGGAACGCGCCGGCCGCGTCGTGCCCGAGCTCGTAGAGCGCCTCGGCGATGCCGGCCTTGGCCGCGCAGCCGGGGTCGTCCTCGTTCTCACCGAGGATCCGCTCGAAGGCCGCCACCAGGTCGCCGCCGAGCTCGGTCAGCTCCAGCTCACCCGCGAGCTTCGCCGCCTTCGCCGCCGCGAACGCGCTGCGGCCGGCGAGCGCGCCGCGCAGCGCGGACAGGGACTCCGCCGACCGCGGGGCGGCCCTGACGCTCTCCAGCGCGGCCAGGGCGTCCTCGAGCTTCTGTCGCCGAGCCACCGGCGGCGCGCGAGCGCCTCAGTCTCCCATC
The DNA here is from genome assembly GCA_035544515.1 of Vicinamibacteria bacterium. Classification (GTDB taxonomy): domain Bacteria; phylum Acidobacteriota; class Vicinamibacteria; order Fen-336; family Fen-336; genus DATKEG01. The sequence continues at coordinate 2,658 of DATKEG010000265.1, forward strand.
ATCCTGACGCCGGGGTCCACTCTCAGCTCCGTCCCGGTCGCTTTCTTGACCGCCTCCACGCTGGTGTCCGGCGCGATCTCGCGCAGGACGAGGCCGTCCGGCGTGACCTCGACCACCGCCATGTCGGTGATGATCAGGTCCACGCACTGGCGGCCGGTGAGCGGCAGGGTGCAGTGCTCGAGGATCTTGGGCGTGCCGTCCTTCGCCGTGTGCTCCATGGTCACGACCACGCGCTTCGCTCCGGAGACCAGGTCCATGGCGCCGCCCATGCCCTTGACCATCTTGCCCGGGATCATCCAGTTCGCCAGGTTTCCCTCGCGGTCCACCTGCAGCGCGCCCAGGATGGTGAGGTCCACGTGGCCGCCGCGGACCATGGCGAACGAGTCCGCGCTGGAGAAATACGCCGTGCCGGGCAGCTCCGTGACCGTCTCCTTGCCCGCGTTGATGAGGTCGGGGTCCTCCTGGCCGGGCTCGGGATACGGACCGACGCCGAGCATCCCGTTCTCGGAATGCAGCACGATCGAGACCCCGGCCGGGACGTAGTTCGAGGCGAGGGTGGGCATGCCGATGCCGAGGTTGACGTAGTCGCCGTCCTTCATCTCCCGCGCCGCGCGCCGCACGATGCGCTCCCGCCGGGGATCGGTCTCGACGCCCGCCTGCCCGCGCAGCGTGCGCTTCTCGATCCGCTTCTCGTAGCCCTTCCCCTGGAAGAGGCGCTGCACGAAGATGCCGGGCGTGGCCACGGCGTCGGGATCGATGGCGCCGGGCACGACGAGGTCTTCGACCTCGGCGATGGTGGTGCGAGCGGCCATGGCCATCATGGGGGCGAAGTTCCGCGTCGTCCGGCGATAGAGCAGGTTGCCGAGGTGATCCCCCTTCCACGCCTTCACGAAGGCGTAGTCCGCCCGGAGAGAGGTCTCCAGCACGTGCGGCCGCCCGTCGAACCAGCGCACGTCCTTCCCCTCGGCCACGGTCGTGCCGTAGGCGGTCGGGGTGTAGAAGGCCGGAATGCCGGCCCCGCCCGCCCGCATCCTCTCCGCGAACGTCCCCTGCGGGCTCAGCTCCACCTCGATCTCGCCCGCGAGCGCCATCTTCTCGAAGACCTTGTTCTCGCCCACGTACGTCGAGACCATCCTGCGGATCTGGCCGTTCTGCAGGAGCAGCGTGATGCCGAAGTCGTTGGTGCCCGCGTTGTTGCTCATGACGGTCAGGTCGCGCGCGCCCCGCGCGCCGAGCGCCTTGATCAGGTTCTCCGGGATCCCGCACAGACCGAAGCCGGAGACCATGATGGATGCGCCATCGGGGATGTCGCGCACCGCCTCCGCCGCGTCCGCCACGACCTTCTTCATGGGAAGCGCATCCTCCCTGTCGATCCCGTGCTTTTGCCCCAGCGCTGTGTGAAGTGTACCGTCGGAAGGGATGTCCCCGCAGTACCGGCCTTCTCTCGGGACCAGACCCTGGAGGCACGATGAGACCTTCCCTGATTTCGGCCCTGTTCTCCCTACCCGTGTTTGCCGGGTGCGCGGAGGGCCCGGCGCTGGCGGGCGCGAGCGGACAGCCGGGCTTCCGCGTCCGTTCCAACTTCACCACGGGATTGAACTCCGGACAGGGTTGGGCGGGGGCGCTCAACGAGAACGTCGCCATCCACGCCGACCGGCCGTTCCGCGTTCGCTTCGATGTGGAGCGGGCCCCGGCGTCGAACGGCGGCCGGCCGCTCCGGCTTCAATACCGGCGGAACGAAGGCGCCTGGACCGACGTGGAGGCGCACGACTTTCCCCACCCCGAGCGCGATCTCCAGGTGGATTTCGCGAACGTCGCTCTCGGCGCGACACCTGAAGGCTGGACCGTCGCCCATGGCAACGCGGCGGGGATGACCGTGGCGGCGGAAGGCCAGCAGAAGTTTCTTCGGCCCCTGGCGGATCGAGAGCCTCTCGTCGGCCTCTACACCGCGCCATGGGAAGCGAGGGAGATGGCGGCCGAGTTCCGCCTGCCCGCCGAGAACCGAACCGGGGTCGGGTTCGTTTTCGGGTATGTCGACGCCGGAAACCACGGCCGCGTCTTTCTCGATGCCGCCGCCGGCGCCATTCGCGTCAGCCGATTCGTCAACGGAAGGGAAACGGTGCTGACGGAAAGAAAGGCCGGGATCGCCCTGGGCGAATGGCTCGAGATCGAGATTCAAACCGAAGGCGGGGCGGTTGAAGTCGAATACGACGACACCCTGGAGTTCACGGCCGCGTTCGGGGCCGATATCCCGCCGTCACCGCTCGGGTTCCAGGTCCCCGCCAACAGCAGCGCGGAGTTCCGGGCATTCACCCTCGAGGGCGAACCCAGGACGCCGCGCGTCAGCATCGTCTCCTGCCCCGCCTATGAGAGCGGCGCGGCGACCACCGACCTCCTGACGGGCTCCGCCGCCCGGTTCCAGGCCGGTGCGGGCCTGAGCCTCGCCGACCGCACGCCGCCGTGGTCGGGCGCGGGCGCCCACGGCGAGTTCGAGTGGGCGCTGGTGGTGCGCCGCTTCGCCGACGGAGCGGTCACCAACGAGGAAGGCGACACCTTCGAGCTCAGGATGGTCGAGGCCGGCGGAGCCGCGCTGGGCACCGCTCGGAACCCGGTGCTCCGGCTGGCCATCCCGCCCGGCCATGTCGGAGGAACCTTCGTGGAGACGCCGGGCCGGATCGGCCCCTGGCAGGCTGCCAACGGCGATCTGTATTTCATCATGGAGCCGACGGAGACGGACAACCTGTTCCTGATGGTCAAGTCGGCGGACGGCGGCCGAACCTGGCGCGAGGTCGACGGGGCGAACCGCCCGCGAACCGGCGACCTCGAATCGGTGGACGCGCGGCTGGTCGGAGACACCATTCACATCATCCACCAGGTGACCCCGTCGACCCGGTATCACGCCTTCCGCACCTCCGACCACCCGGTCCGGCCCGATTCCTGGGCCGTGCGCGACGAACTGGCGGCCTCCGCGGACTCCGTCGCCCAGGCCGCGACGCTCGCCGTCCGCTCCGACGGAAGCATGGTCGCCTTCTACGTCGGCCAGACGATCCACTACAACGTCCGCTCCCCCGCCGGCACCTGGGGCACCCAGACCATCCTCGACGCCGATGTCGCCCCCCACCTGGCCGGCCCGCAGGCCGTGCTCGGCGCCCACGACACCGTGCACCTCGCCTACTACGGGACCGACGGCACCATCTGGTACCGCAGGCTGCGGCCCGACGGCACGCTCACGGACCGGCAGCAGCTGGCCTCGGGCGCGGGCGCCACGAGGGCGGAGTACGGCTCGGTCCTTCCCCTCGTCTTCATTCCGCAGACGAACGCCGTCGTCGTCCTCTACCGGCTCTCGGACGGCAAGCTCTGGGAACGCCGCATCGTGAACGACGGCCCGCCCACGCCCGCGTCGAGGGTGACCGACCGCGACGTCGTTCGGGACGCGGTCGACTCGCAGCAGCCGGGTGCCGACGCGGTCCTGGACGGCGAAACGGTTCGCGTGTTGTTCATCGAGCAGTCGTCGCGCGGCATCTTCAGCACCCATGACGCGGGTGGCTGGCAGCCCTCGACGCTGCGGGTCGACAACATTCGTGGCTCGTGGATCCGCGGGAACGTGTACACCCGTCCGAACGGGGCGAAGGTCTACGGCTACGTCTATGACGCCGGCTCGGACGGTGGCGCCGGAATGAACCGCTTCGGCGAGGTCGGGTTGAGCGGCCATTGACGGACGCCCATTGACGGCCGCTCCCGGGGCACCGAACATGGAACGAGGGAGGAGCGCCATGCCCAGTTACGATTCGTCGCGCGCCGATCCGGGACGTCCCGACAATCCACGGCGACCCGGCGAGAGCGGTCAGCCGGCCGGCCTCGATCCCACGCGGGATCCCCAGAAGCCGGGCCCGCCGGACACGCCGCGCGACACGCGCCTCCCGCCACCGTCGGGGATCCGCGACGACGAAGGGCCGGGCGTGACACCCGGCGGCGTCGCGGATCGGCCCTCCGGTCCCGACGACAGGGGCGGCCGCCCGGAGCCGGTATAGCCCGCGGTCAGGGTCGCCGGCGCAGCGCCCGGCGGAAGGCGGCCAGGGCGCGGCGGACTTCGGCGCGGTTCTCGGTGAGGATCTGCCGCCAGAGCCCGCGCGGGCTCCTCGCCAGGCGGGTCATGTCGCGGAACCCCGGTCCGGCGATGCGGAGATGGCGCGCGCCCATGGGGTCGGCGCGCACCGCGTCGAGGAGCGCCCAGGACACGAGCTGCGGGACGTGGCTCAGCAAGGCGACCGCACGGTCGTGTTCGGCGGGCGCGAGCCGCACCGCCCGCGCGCCGGCGCTCCGCGCCAGGGACGCCACGACCCGGGCCGCGCGCTCGCCGCCGGGCAGGGGGGTCAGGACCCAGGAGCGCCCCTCGAACAACCTCGCGGACGACGCCTCGAACCCCGAGCGCTCCGTGCCCGCCAGCGGATGGCCGCCCACGAAGTCGCGCAGGCCCAGGCGAGCGGCCTCCGCGCAGATCCTCTGCTTCACGCTGCCCACGTCCGTGACGACGAGGCCGGGCGGGGCCAGTCGCGCCGCCTCGCGGAGGAGGGCGAGGTTCACCCGCGGAGGCGCGGCCAGGACGAGCACGTCCGCTCCCGCGAGCGCCTCCCCCAGCGAGGCCGCGGCCGAGGCGATCGCGCGCGAGCGCCGCGCGCGCCGCAGCACCGCCGGCCGGTCCAGGCCGATCACCCGGTAGCCACCGCGCGTGAGCACGCGGGCGAGCGAGCCGCCGATCAGGCCCAGGCCCGCCACCACGACGGTGGGACGCCGCGCGCGGCTCAGGCGTCCCCCGCGCTCGAGAGCATCCGCTCCAGCACCTCGGGCTCGCGCCGCTCCAGGAGGCCGGCCGCGCCCGCCACCAGCATGGCGTAGACGGCGCCCGCGCCCGCGATCGCCAGCGGGATGCTGGCCAGCCACAGCACGGGCTGGCCGAGCTGGACGGGCAGCCAGGCCAGGAACAGGAACGGCGAGGCGAGCAGCAACGAGCCCGTGAACATCAAGGCGCCCATGGCCGCGGCGGCGAAACCGCGGCGGCCCCCGCCCGCGCCCAGGCTCTGGCCGGGCTCGGGCACGGACACCGGGAACAGGATCGAGAAGTAGTTGTCGACACCGGCGGCGACCAGCGCGGCCACGAGCGCCGCCGCCAGCGCGGCCGGGAGGAACACCGGCGCGGCGACCAGCGCGGCCGCCGCCAGCACCAGCACGCCGGGCAGCCGGAGGACGAGCGCGCCGGCGTTCTTGGCCGCGAGCATCCGCCAGCGCTCGACGGGCAGGCTCATCAGAAGCGCGATGCCCCGCCGCTCCAGGCCGAAGGCGTTCCCGCCGAAGCTCGAAGCGCCGACAAACGCCGCGACCATGAGCAGTCCGCGCCCCACCCCCTCCGGGCCGCGCGCCTGGAAGACGAAGAAGAGGAAGAGGAGCGGTCCGGCCAGGCTCATCAGCGCCGTGGCCTTGATGGCCGGGTCGCGCCAGGCCACGCGCAGGTCCTTCTCCAGGAGCGCGCCGATCGTCCCCGGCAGCAGCATGCGGGCCGGACGGCCGGGGGCGCCGGACGACGGCCCCCCCAGGTCCAGCTCGCCGCGGTGGATGCGCCGCACGAGCACGGCGGCCACGGCCAGACAGGCCACGAGCGCGGCGGCGGCCGCGGCGGCGTGGGCGAGGAAGGGCACGGCGTCGCCCCGGCCGGCGTAGACGGCGGCCCGCACGCCCCAGGCGAAGGGCGAGAGAGAGAACACGTCCCACTCCAGCAGCAGGGCGCGCAGCGCGCCAAGCCGCGGCAGCCCGGCCGCGAAGAACAGCACCGGCAGGAGGCTCAGGGCGAACCCCAGCCCCAGCCCGACGAACAGGCCGACGTCGCGCGCGCGCCGGTTGCGGAAGAGGCCGTGCAGGAGGAGCGTCGCCACCTGGTCCGCGGCCAGGATGAAGGCGAAGCTCAACCCCACGCCGAGGAGGGCCGGGAGCCAGCCGGCCACGCCGGGCGAGGCGCCGATGGCGACGCCGAGCACGATCGGCATCTTGGCCAGGACCGCGGGCTGGATGAGGTTGGCCACGAGCGAAGCGGCCACCAGCGTGCGCGCGGGGACGGGGAAGTGGAGCAGCCGCGTCACGTCGTGCGTTTCGCTCAGCGCCACGCCGGTCAGGAGCGGAGAGAGCAGCCAGAACAGCCCCACCACGGTGGCGCCGAGCGAGACCAGCGGCACGAGCAGCTCGGGCTCGGTGGTGGCCAGGCTGCGCACGCCGAGGAATATGGCGAGGGTCGCGAAGGCGGACATCAGCAGCAGGACGGGCAGCGCGACCAGGAGGCCGACCAGGCGCTCGGGGGCCCAGCGCATGGCCCGCATCTCGAGCCGCCAGCGCAGGCCGACGAGCGCGATCAGGCGATCCAGGACAGGTCCTCGCGCCGCACGTCGGCGGAGACGAGCTTCAGGAACACGTCCTCCAGCGTGGCGTCCTTCCCCACCTCGCGCTGGGCGCGGATCTGGTCCAGCGTGCCCTGGGCTACGATCCTCCCGCGGTCGATGATGGCCACCTCCTCGCACAGCCGCTCCACGACGTCGAGCACGTGGGAAGTGAAGAACAGCGTCACGCCCTTGCCGGCCAGCCGCCGCAGCAGGTCCGTGACCACGCGGCCGGAGACGGGGTCGATGCCGTTGAGCGGCTCGTCGAGGAAGAGCACCCGGGGGTTGTGGATGAGCGCGGCCGCCAGCGCCGTCTTCTTCCGCATGCCCTGGGAATAGTCCACGATGAGCTTGCGCCGTTCCTCCGTGAGGCTGAGGAACTCGAGCAGCTCGTCCGTCCGCAGGCGCGTCTCCTCGCGGGTGAGGCCGTACATGCGCCCGGTGAACTGGAGGTACTCCTCGCCGGTCAGCCGTTCGTAAAGCGGCAGCTCCTCGGGCAGGATGCCGGTCAGGCGCTTGATGGCGAGCAGGTCGCGCTCGAGGTCGAGGCCCTCGATGCGGACGTGTCCCGCGGTCGGGCGCAGCAGCCCGGTCAGCATCTTGATCGTGGTGCTCTTGCCCGCGCCGTTGGGCCCGAGGAACCCGAAGAAGCGGCCGCGCGCGACGGAGAGGGAGATCCCGTCCACGGCGGGCCGGCCACGGAACACCTTGCGCAGCCCGGTCACCTCGATGGCGGCGGGGGTGGGGAGAGCGGACGGCGCGTCGGCCATCTGGGATAACTACTCCCTCCGGCCGGACCGGTCAACGTCGTGGCATCATGGGCGCGGGGGGAGGAGATGGCCCTGGCTCGCCGGCTCGCGCTCGCCGTGGTCTTCGCCATGGGTCTGGGCGGCTGCGAGTCCGTGGAGGGTCCGACCCTCGTCCCCGGCACGCTGCCGATCGAAGCGGTGGACGTCGTGGTGCCGGAGAGCCTCCCCTACCAGCCTCTGGCGCAGGTGAGGGGCTACCTCCCGGACGGGTGCACGCGCCTCGACCGGATCAGCCAATCGCGCGCCGGCAGCGTGATCGACGTGGCGATCACCACGCTGCGCGAGCAGGGCGCCGTCTGCATCCTCCGGATCGAGATCGTGGAGCGGACGATCCCGCTCGAAGGCGGCTACCCGCCGGGCGACTACCTGCTGCGCGTCAACGGCGTGGAGCGGCGCTTCACGCTGTAGCCCGCGTGCTGGACGGCGCGGCCGGCGGCACGCGTCGGCGGTCTTCCCGTGCCGCAGAGCGACTTCGACGAGCTGGTCGGCCGATACGCGCGGCTGTTCGCCGCGGTGGCGCGGCGCGTGTGCGGGTCGTGCAAGGCGAGGCGCAGCTTCTGCGGCGCCGCCCGAAGGAGGCGTTGCGCCTCTTCCAGGAGGCGCAGCAGCTCTCCGACACGTGGCTCGGCCGCTTCGGCCTCGGGCGGGCCTCGCTGGAGCTGGGCGCCTTCCCGGAGGCGCACGCGGATTTCGAGGCCTGCCTGAAGCGCCGCGGCGAGGCGGCCGCGGTGTTCCTCGACGACCTGCCGAGCTTCCGCTACCTGCCGCGGCTCGTCTTCGAACCGCCAGGCCCCGACGGCCAGGCCGAGGGGGCGAGCGTCGCCGTTGTGCAGGACATCGTCCGCTACCTTGGCCGGCTCACGGCAAGCGAAGGTCAGGGTCGTCTCTCCGGGGGTGAGTGGACCGAGAGGCAGCTCGTACCAGCGCCAGTCGGCCGCCGCCTCCACCTCGCCGAGCGGGCGCCCGTCGAGGAGCCACTCGACGCGTCGGTGGCCAGGGAACGCCTTCAGCTCCACATGCAGCACGGTCCCCGCCGACGCTCGTGTCGCCACGACCCGCAGCTCTCCCGTCTGCCCCGTCCAGCGCCAGGTGGTTCCTCGCTCGTATTCGCGAGGGTAGAAGCCGAAAAGCGCGCTCACGTACACGTGGGACCGCTTCCCCTTCACTTCGAGGATGGAGCCGTCCTCGAACTCCGGTCCGCGGGCGAACCCCTCGGGCTCCGGGTTGGCCGCCAGCCACCTTCCCATGGCGCTGTCCCGCCGCACCACGACGTGGGTGTAGCCCATCGCCCCCAGCCTGTCCGCGAGCCGCGGCTCGCCACAGTCGTCGAACAAGGGCGCGCCGAGCAGCGACACACGGTGGCGGAGCAGCGAGGGAACCAGGGCGTCGGACACCCGGGACGGAGGCACGCAATCCAGCACGCGCAGGGAGCCGGGCTGCGCGGCCAGCCAGCGATGGGCGCGCGTCGGCAGCACGTCGCGCCACCGCCAGGGAGGGAAGGGCGCAAATTCCAGCACGGCCAGGCCGAGGAGGAGCGCGGCCGCGCGCCGCCCGGCGGACCCGGGCCGGCGCCACAGAAGGACAGCGCCCGCTCCCGCCGCGAGCGCGACCATGAGGCCGACGATCGCGCCGAAACGCGCATAGGCCCGGAACATGGGGGCCACCTCGTAGAGCAGCGCGGAGGGGCGCACGAACGTCAAGGGCCCGATCCTCCGCTCGGGAGACAGCGAACAAAGGAGGGCGGCGCCGGCCAGGCTCGCCAGCACGGGAGCGCTGCGGACCGCGAGCGAGTCGCGATCGCCGCGCAGCCAGCGCCAGAGCGGCACCGCGCCGAGCGCGAGCAGCGAGAAGCCCACGCCCACCTGCTGGTGTTCCAGGAGGCTCTCACCGACGCCGCGCCTGGCCCAGAACTCCCTGACCGTGGATCCGAGCAACGGGTGTTCCACCGGGGGAACCAGGTAGCTCCACCACTTCGCGCTCCAGGTGAACAGATCCGCGCGCGCGAAGGCGACGGACCCGGGGCGAAGCAGGACGGCGGGGGCGAACAGGTGTACGAGCACGAGGCCGGCCGCGGCCGCGGCCGCGAGCACGAGGCCCGTGATCGCCACGCGTCGCAGGCGGCCGTCGCCCGGCCGATTCGGCCCTCCGAGCCCGTAGGCGGCGAGCGCCACCGGACTCAGCACCGCGGCGATGAGCCCTCCGTAGAAGTTCGAGAGCGTGACCGACGCGGCCGAGGCGAGGAGCAGCGCGGCGCGAGGGAGATTCGGACGGTCGACGCAGCGCCACAAGGCCAGGAGGTAGAGTGGGAGCCACTGCGTCTGCGCGGCGTGAGGGTGGCCCGCGGCTTGCGTGACGTGGAACGGCAGGAAGGCATAGGCCAGCCCGGCGACCATCGCGCCGAGATGGGAGCCCACGACGTGGCGCGCCAGCAGGTAGGCGGCGGAGGCCGCCAGGGGAAACGTGGCGAGAACCAGCACGTTGTAGGCCGCGACCGGGCCCACGAGACCCGCCAGGGCGCGGCCCGGGAGATCGGTCAGCGGCTGCAGGTAGGGACCGGGGACGTGCCCGGTCCGGAACTGCTCGATGACGACGAAGGGATCGCGGTTCGGGTCCTCGCGCCCGAGGATCTCGCCGCTGCCGAAGAGGCGCTCTCCGGGCGCGAGCACCACCGGCGCGGCCATGAGCAGCGTCGCGCCAAGGGCGGCCGCGAACGCGAGGGCGACTCCGCCGGCCACGGACGTTTCGGACGCCGTGGCTCCAGGCTCCTCCGTCATGGCCAGAGCGTACCTTCAAGCGCATGGGGCGCACAGCCCGATGGCGCATTAGAATGCGCTGAATCGCCATGTCCGCGGAGCCACGTCGAGCGACGACGTTCCTTCTGGCCGCGCTCGTCTGGAGCCTGGGGCTGTTCGCTCTGCTGCGCAGCCCCTGGGTGGAGGCGCGGCTCGTCCTTCCCCTCACGCAGCTGCAGAAGCAGGCCGCCGATCATTACGCCGGCCGCCCCGCGGTACCGGTCGTCGCCACGCTCGAGTGCAGCGGGACCGACGTGCTCGCGTTGTGCCTCGCGGCCATCCTGGCCTGTCCGGTCTCCTGGCGCGCCCGCCTCGCCGGGGCCACGGGCGGCATCGCCTTCATCCTCGCCCTGAACACGGTGCGCATCGCGACCCTCGGCCACGCGGCCGCCTCGCCCGCGCTCTTCCGTGCGCTCCATCTCCAGGTGTGGCCGGCGATCCTCGTCCTCGCCACCGCGGGCTACGTCTTCGCCTGGATGCGGACGAGCCTGGGAGGGACCGGGCGGACGGCGCGAGTCGAGGACGCCGACGCCGAAGCGGGCGCGCTCCTTCCGCTGGTGCGGCGCTTCGCGCCGCGGGCCGCCGTGCTCCTGGTCGCCTTCGTACTCTGCGGCTCCTGGATCGCACGCAGCCAGGCCCTGCTGCAAGCCGGCGCCTGGACGGCAAGCGCGGCCGCCTTCCTGCTCACCGCGGCGGGGCTGGCCGCCACGGCTTCCGGGAACGTGCTGGCCACGAGCCGCGGGGCCTTCATGGTGACGCCCGAGTGTCTCGCCACGGCTCTGGTCCCGCTCACTGTCGCGGGCGTCCTGACCGTTCGGCTGACCTGGCCCTGGCGCGTCGTGGCCTTGATGGCCGCGCTGCCCTTCTTCGCCGCCCTCGCCATCGCCCGCCTGCTCCTGCTCGCTCTTCCCCCCGTCCTCGCGGCTTCGCCCCTGTTCCTCGTACACGGCTTCCATCAGCTCGTGCTGGCCGCCGCCCTCGTGGCGCTGCTCGCCCTGTGGCGGGAGCCTCCGGCGCCCCGGCGCTGGGCGCGGGCCGCGCGGCGCACCGGCATGGCCCTGGGCGCCGCGGCGATCGTGGTCGTCGTCGCCGGCGACGCCCTCACGAGCGCGGTGCTCGGCGCCGC
>DATKEG010000266.1:0-23595 GCA_035544515.1 Vicinamibacteria bacterium
CGGGCGGCGACGAAGGCGCGGCCGCGGCGGGGGGCGCAGGGAGGGCCGCGCCCGCGAGCAGCCCACGCAGCTCCGCGCGCTCGAGCTCGAGGTCGTGCGCCTCGGCGCGGTCACGCGCCGCCCGCTCCACCGCGTCGCGCAACGCGGTGGCGCCGGCGAAGAGCGGGTCGAAGAGCGCCGGGGCGAGCGGCAGGCCGCCCTGGGCGATGCACGCGAACACGTCTTCGAGCTCGTGGACGTAGTCCTTGATGCCCGTGAACCCCATCATGCCGCTGTTCCCCTTGAGGGTGTGCAGCGGTCCCAGCACGGAGGAGACGACCTCGGCGTCGAAGCCGTCCCGCTCCAGGGCCAGGAGGCAATGGTCGAGGGCCTCGAGGTGCGCGCGCGCGTCCTCCAGGTAGATGCCCAGCAGCTCCGGGGAAACCTGGAAGTCGCTCATGCGCAGCGAACGCCGGACATCCGGCGGCTCAACTGTCGGCCGTGATCTTCTCGATGAGCCCGTGCAGCTCCGAGGCCTGGAAGGGCTTCTTGACGTAGCCCTTGGCGCCCATCTTCAGGCCGCGGATGGTGTCCTCTTCCTTGCCTTCGGTGGAGATGATGATGACCGGGATCTGCTGGAAGGCCGGCTCCTTCTGCACGCGCTGCAGGAACTCCAACCCGTTCATCACCGGCATGTTGATGTCGAGGAGGATGAGGTCGATGCCCTCCTCCTGGGCCAGCTTGTCGAGCGCCTCGAGCCCGTTCATCGCGCTCACGAGCTTGCAGTTCTTGTAGCGGGAGAGGAAGAGCTTGTACATCTGGTGGATCAGAGCCGAGTCATCGACCGCGAGGATCTTCCTCAGCATTCCTCTCCTCCGACGCCGACCGCGGGAAGTTCTACCATTGATACCCGCGGCGTTCAACCCTCCCTCCTGCCGCGCTTTACCGGCAGAAGCCGCCTCCGCGCCACAGCCCTTGAGTCCGGGCCCGGAGGAGGGCAGGATGGAGGAGATGGAGCATCGTCCGCCCAGGCGCCGCGCCCGCTGGCTCCGCACCGGCCTCACGCCACGGCAGGAGCGGTCGTTCAACTGGCTGGCGCGCCTGATGGTGATCGGCATGATGGGGGCCTGGACCGCCGCCGTCATGCGCGCCTACGCCCCGCGGTCCACGGAGGCCGCCCCCCCGCCCAGTCCCGTGCGCGCGATGGGCTCCTCGCTCCTCGACCCGCGGGCGCGCACGGCGCCCTATCTCTCGGACCAGCTGGTCAACCCGCTGCGCGGGGAGAGCGGCAAGCTGCGCGCGGCGTTTCGCACGCCGGGCCAGTCCCTGACCGGCGCCGAGCCCGCGGGGGAGGTGGCGGCGCATTTCGAGGGCGAGGACGGTGAGAGCGTCGTCTCGCCCGGCCTCACCGCGCCCTCCGCTCCCGGCATCTACAAGCTGGCGGTGGAGGTGGGAAAGGCCACGCAGGCCATCGACGACCTCCGGGTGATCACGCTCGTCCCCTTCGCGGAGAAGAAGAACGACCGCATCGGCCTCTACTACCTCGGCCGCTGGCCCTACGAGAAGGGAGGCCGGCCGCGCTCGCCCGCCTATGCCAACCCGTCGGGGTTCGTGGAGGTCACGCGCGAGAACCGCCACACGCCGGTGTCCGAGCACTTCCGGCTGGGGGACTTCCTGACCAAGGGCCAGCTCGACGTCTGGCCCAAATACATGCTGCTGGACCCGCGGCTGCTCGACAAGCTCGAGCTGACGATCGCCGAGCTCGAGTCGCGCGGGGTGGACGTGCGGCACATGCAGGTGATGAGCGGCTTCCGCACGCCGGCCTACAACGAGTCGGGCGGCAACACGGCCGGCCGCGGCGAGCTCAGCCGCCACCTGTACGGGGACGCCGCCGACGTGTTCGTGGACAACGACCGCGACGGCGTCATGGACGACATCAACCGCGACGGCCGGGTGGACACGAAGGACGCGGAGACCATCGCGGACGCGGTGCTGAAGGTCGAGGCGCGCCACCCGGCCCTCATCGGCGGCATCGGCATCTACAAGGCCTGCTGCGGGCACGGCCCGTTCACGCACGTGGACGTGCGCGGCTATCGGGCCCGCTGGTGAGACAACAAAGGAGGCGGCCGTGACGACGACGACGACGACGGTGGCGAGGTGCCCGGAGTGCAACAGCGAACGGCCCGACATGTCGCGCGTGTGCGACGCTTGCGGGGCGCCCCCCGCCGGCTCCGAGCTGCGCGGAGCCAGCCCCCTGGAAGGCGTGCGGGCGGCGGACATCGAGCCCTACGTCGCGCTGCGCTACATCGCGCGGCTGTTCAAGGTCCTGGCCGTGTTGATCCTGTTCATGCTGCTGGGCGAGGTCGTGCTGGGCCTGCTCATCGACGGCCGCGCCGCCCTGACCACGCTGCTGGGCGAGGCCACGCGGCTGCTCGTGCTCGCGGGCATGCTGTGGGCGGCGGGCGACATCGCCGTGCTGATGATCGACGCCGGCCACGACCTGCGCGTGGCCCGCATCCTGCTCGGGCGCATCAACGCGCGGCAGCACCAGGAGACGCTGCCGCCGCGCGAAGAGATCCGCCGCGAGCCGGCCACGGCGGAAGCCCCGCGCCGGATGCCCTGAGCGACGGTGAGCGCCCCCCTCGCCGGCCTCGACGCCGGCGTCACGTTCCCGACGGGTGCGGCCCGCGTGGCCATGCCGGCGCCGGCGTAGTCCGCCATGTTCGAATCGCGTGAGCGGCTGGCCGGCGACCTCAAGACGCTGCTCGAGGCCCTCCGCCGGCAGACGGACGCCCGGTACGTGTGCGTGCTGGAGCCGGCCGGCGTGCTGTTCGAGTCTCCGGACCCCGACGAGGACGGAGCCGACGCCGCGCTGCGCGCGTTCCTGGAACGGACCCGAAAGCAGGTCTTCGGCATCCCCGCGGCCATGGCCGGTGAGGCCCCGATGGAGGACGCGTTCGAGACCTGGCCGGGCGACGAGTTCCTGCTCGCCTTCATCAACGGGCGGGTGGCCGTGGTCGCGGCCTGCCCCGACGCCGAGCGCGCGAAGGAGGACGCGTTCGACGTGCTCAAGCTGATGGCGGACCGGCTGCTGCGCTACGACTCGAAGTACCGACTCGACGAGAAGGGCCGGGGCCTGTTCCTGGGCCGCGCGCGCCTCGACGTCATCGCCGTGGGCGGGACGGGCTGAACGGATTCTCCGCACAGACGCGGAGGACGAACGGAGAGGACGCTTCTGTGGGTTTTCCGTTCGGAGGAGGGACCTCGATCCGCGGTAGAATGGACGGTTTTCCGGCTTCCGATGAAGAACATCCGTAACTTCTCGATCATCGCGCACATCGACCACGGCAAGACGACCCTCTCCGACCGCCTCATGGAGACGACGGGCGCCTTGACCCAGCGGGAGATGACCGAGCAGTTCCTCGACTCGATGGACCTCGAGCGCGAGCGCGGGATCACGATCAAGCAGCACTCCGTGCGTCTCAACTACCGGTCGAAGGACGGCCAGGACTACATCCTCAACCTGATCGACACGCCGGGCCACGTGGACTTCTCCTACGAGGTCAGCCGCTCCCTCGCCGCCTGCCAGGGCGCGTTGCTGGTGGTGGACGCGAGCCAGGGTGTCGAGGCCCAGACCCTGGCCAACGCCCACCTGGCCGTCGACGCCGGCCTCGAGATCATCCCCGTGATCAACAAGATCGACCTGCCAGGCGCGGAGCCCGAGAAGGTCAAGGAGCAGATCGAGAGCATCATCGGGATCGACGCCTCGGGCGCGATCCTGGCCTCGGCCAAGCAGGGCGTGGGCATCGAGGAGATCCTGGAGGCGATCGTCCACCGCCTGCCCTCGCCCGCGGGCGAGCCGGAGGGCCCCCTGCGCGGCCTCGTCTTCGATTCGTGGTTCGACCAGTACCGCGGGGTGGTCGTGCTCGTGCACGTGGTGGACGGGCGGCTCGCGCCCGGCATGAAGGTGCAGCTCATGGCCACCGGCGGCGCCTACGAGGTCGAGCAGCTCGGCGTGTTCACGCCCAAGCCGCTGCCGGTGGAGTCTCTCTCCGCGGGCGAGGTCGGCTTCGTGATCGCCGGCATCAAGAAGGTCTCGGACGTGGCCATCGGCGACACGCTCTCCGACGCCCGGCATCCGCCCCGGGAGCCGCTGCCCGGCTTCAAGGAAGTGAAGCCGATGGTGTTCGCGGGGCTGTACCCGGTGGACGCCGACCAATACGCCGAGCTGCGCGACGCCCTCGAGAAGCTGCGCCTCAACGACTCGTCGTTCTTCTACGAGCCGGAGACCTCGGCCGCGCTGGGCTTCGGGTTCCGTTGCGGGTTTCTCGGCCTGCTGCACATGGAGATCGTGGAGGAGCGGCTGGAGCGGGAGTTCGACCTGGAGCTGCTCATCACCGCGCCCTCGGTCCGCTACCGCGTGCTCAAGACGGGCGGCGAGGTGGTCGAGGTGGACTCGCCGGCGCGGCTGCCCGATGCCGGGTCGATCGAGACGATCGAGGAGCCGATCATCACCGCCACCATCCTCACCGGCGACGAATACGTGGGCGCCATCCTGAAGCTCTGCCAGGAGAAGCGCGGAGTGCAGAAGGGCATCCACTACATCACCACCACGCGCGTGATGATCGAGTACGAGCTGCCGCTCAACGAGATCCTGCTCGACTTCTACGACCGCCTGAAGTCGGCGTCCAGGGGCTACGCCTCGCTCGACTACCAGTTCACGGGCTACTGGGTCTCCCCGCTGGTGAAGCTCGACGTGCTCGTCAACGGCGACCCCGTGGACGCGCTGTCCCTCATCGTCCACAAGGACACGGCCTACCAGCGCGGCAAGACCCTGGTCGAGAAGATGCGCAAGATGATCCCGCGCCAGATGTTCGAGGTGGCCATCCAGGCGGCCATCGGGTCCCGGGTCATCGCCCGCGAGACGGTGAAGCCCTTGCGCAAGAACGTCATCGCCAAGTGCTACGGCGGCGACATCTCGCGCAAGCGCAAGCTGCTCGAGAAGCAGAAGGAAGGCAAGAAGCGCATGAAGCGGGTGGGCCAGGTGGACATCCCGCAGGAAGCCTTCCTGGCCGTGCTGCGCGTGGATTGAGCCGCCGACCGACGGGCTTCTTCCGTTGAGGGGTGGCTCCCGCCGGGAGGTCGCATCCTTCAACTGGCGGTTGAGCCCGACTGCGCTACAATAGCGTCCGCATGGCGTCGGCCGACCCCTCCTTGACGGCTCCCGCGGACGGCTTCAAGAAGTCCGTCCCCCGCGAATACCTTGAATCCGTGGTGGTTGCGATCATCCTCGCCCTCTTCATCCGCACGTTCGTCGTGCAGGCCTTCAAGATCCCCACGGGGTCCATGGAGGAGAACCTGCTCATCGGGGACCACCTGCTCGTCAACAAGATGGTCTACTCGCCCTCCCTGAGCGCCCTGGAGGACAGCCTCCTGCCCAAGAAGGCCATCGAGCGCGGGCACGTGATCGTGTTCAAGTACCCCGACGACCCCACCCGCGACTTCATCAAGCGCGTCGTCGGCCTGCCCGGCGAGACGATCGAGATCAAGAACAAGGTCGTGTACGTGGATGGACGGCCGCTCGACGAGCCGTACGTTCATTTCCTGGAGCCTCCCCTGTCGCCGGACGACCCCGAATACGGCTTCAGCAGCGACGAACGGTTCAAATGGGGCCCGGAGGTGGTGCCGGCGGACCACCTCTTCGTGCTCGGCGACAACCGCGACAACAGCCGCGACAGCCGGTTCTGGGGCTTCCTGCCCGCCGACCGGGTGAAGGGCCGCGCTCTCATCGTCTACTGGTCGTACGAGGCGTCGCGCGAGGAGTACCACCGGACCGGCTGGGAATGGGTCAAGGACACCATCGCGGCCTTCGGCAAGACGCGCTGGAGCCGGTTCTTGCACGTGATCCGCTGAAGCGCCGGGAGGAGAGATGGCGATGAGTAGCGAACGAGGCGAGGGGAAGCTGGGGAGCCTGTTCGGGCTGGCCTTCTTCGCCGCCGCGGCCCTGGCCGTGTGGAACGTGGCTCCCGTCTACATCGACAACTTCGCCCTCAAGGACAAGATGAACGAGGTGGCGCGCGCGCCGCGCGGCACCAACTCGGACGACAAGATCCTCGACAACATCATGCGCTACGTGCGCGAGGAGCGGATGGACGGGTTCGTCCCGCGCGCCGCGTTCAAGATCTCCACGCTGGAGACCAGCCGCCGCATCACCGTGGCGTACGAGCGCGAGGCGCAGATCCTGCCCGGGTGGGAACACACGTTCAACTTCGACAACCAGGTGGACCAGCCGCTGATTTATTGACCAATGTAGGGGGGACCGATGCCGGTCCCCCCCACGCGCTTCGCGCTCCCCCCCAGCCGCTCGGCGCCGGAGTGAATCCGGCGCCTCGCTTCTCGTCCTTGCTGCTGAGGGGCTCAACCATCGTCAGTCCCAGCGCGCTCGCTGCTTGTGGTTCGGCGGCCGGTCCCACCGCCGGGATGGCGTGCGTGGTTCAGCCGATGGCCAGTCCCAGCGCGGCGACCGACGCGCGGGCCTCGCTCACCACCGCGGCCAGCTCCGCGAGGGTCGAGGCGTCGGGTTGCGGGCCCAGGTTGATGCGGACGTTCTCTACCGCGCCGAGCAGCCCGGCCCAGGCCAGGGCACCGGCGGTGCGCGCGTCGCTCAGGGCGTTGGGGTTGCCGTGGGTGGCCGCCTCGACCGAGGCCCGCATCACCTCGAGGCAGGTCCGCGCCGTCTCGCGCGGTACCTCCGTGGCGCACGCCATGGCCCGTGAGACCGCCCCCTTGCGCGCGGCTTTCTCCTCCTCCGTCGTCCGCGGCAGCCGGTACGCGGCGACCACCGCGTCGTAGGCGGCGCTGTCGTCGTCGACCAGCCGCCGCAGCCGCTCTCCGGCCTCCCGCATGCGCTTCCCCGCGGCGTCGAGCTGCTCGCGCTCGGCCGCGGCGCCGGAACGGGTCCTGTCCAGGGCGCACACCATGGCCAGCAGCGACGCGGCGAGCGCGCCGGCGAGCGCGGACGCGGACCCCCCGCCGGGGGTCGGCTCCGCGGACGCGAACCGGTCCAGCAGCTCCCGTGCGGGGAGGTCCAGCAGCGACATCCGCCTAGAGCCTTCCCAGGAGCTGCTTGGCGATCACGAGCAGCTGCATGTTCGACGTGCCCTCGTAGATCTGCCCCACCTTCTGGTCGCGGAAGTACTTCTCCACGGGGTACTCGCGGCTGAAGCCGTACCCGCCGTAGATCTCGACCACCTTGGACGTGACGTGCTCGGCCGCGCGCGAGGCGAAGAGCTTGGCCATGGCCGCCTCCTTGATGAAGGGGGCGCCGGTGTCGCGCAGGCGCGCCGCGTTGTAGGTGAGCAGGCGGGAGGCCTCGATCTCGGTGGCCAGCTCGGAGAGCAGGAACTGCACGCCCTGGAAATCGGCGATCGGCCTGCCGAACTGGTGCCGCTCCTGTGCGTAGCGGAGCCCGTGCTCGAAGGAGCCCTGGGCCACGCCGACCATCTGCGCACCGATGCCGATGCGGCCCTCGTTGAGGGTCTCGATCGCGATCTTGTAGCCCTTTCCCACCTCGCCGAGCACGTTGTCGCGCGGCACGGGGCACCCTTCGAGGATCAGCTCGCAGGTGGACGAGGCGCGGATGCCGAGCTTGTCCTCCTTCCGGCCGACCTGGAAGCCGGGAAAGGTCCGCTCGACCACGAACGCGGAGATCCCCTTGTAGCCTCGGGCGGGGTCGACCGTCGCCATGACGATGAACAGCTCGGCCTCCGCGGCGTTCGTGATCCACAGCTTGCGGCCGGTGAGCTCGAAATGGTCGCCCTTGTCCACGGCCCGGCAGGTGAGGGCGAAGGCGTCGGAACCGGATCCGGCCTCGGAGAGCGCGTTGGCGCCCACCCACCCCGACGACAGGCGGGGGAAGTACCGAGCCTGCAGGTCCGGCGAGCCGTAACGGAGCAGGCAGTTGTTCACGAGCGTGTTCTGGACGTCCACGAGCACGGCCAACGAGGCGTCCACGCGCGCCAGCTCCTCCACGGCGAGGGCGGACATGAAGAAGGTGGCCTCCGCGCCGCCGAAGCGCTCGGGGATCTCGACCCCCATGATGCCGAGGGCGAAGCATTTGTCGACGAGGGCGCGCGGGATCTTCGACTCCTCGTCCATCTGCCGGACGAGCGGCCGCACCTCACCTTCGGCGAACTGGCGCACCATGTCGCGGAAGAGGCGCTCGTCCTCGGAGATGTCCGTCAGGGGAAGGCTGCGGACCGGCGCGACCGTCTCGGTCATGAACCCACCTCGATGACGCCCCGACTATGCTAACGCCGAAGGCCGCCCGCGGCCGGGTGCCGCCACAGTTTCCCCTTGACACGCGCCGGCGACCGCGTATATTTCGAGGTTACGATGTTGGCGCGATCTGCCGTGCGATCCGAGGCCCGCGTGAGGCGAGTCCCGTGCCGCCGGCGGGTTGCCGTGGTCTAGTCCCTCGTTCAAGGCAAACGGACCGAACGACCCGCTGGGAGCCACAGCCCAGCGGGTTTTTCTATTGGGGAAGGGAAGCGCGGAGCGCGGAGGACGGTGCCTGAGATGAAGCGGGTCGGGGTCTTCGGGGCGACCGGGTACACCGGGCGCGAGCTGGTCCGCCTGCTCGGGCTCCATCCCCGCGCGCACGCGGCCTTCACCACGGGCACCGGGGGCGGGCATCTGGCCCACGAGGCGGGGCTGGACCAGGAAGCGGACGCCTATCTTCTCGCGCTGCCGCACGGCGTGTCGGCGACCTATGCCGCGAAGCTGCGCGAGCGGTTCCCCGCGGCGCCGGTGGTGGACCTCTCGGGCGACCTCCGCCTGCCCAGCGCCGAGTCCTATCGCCGGTGGTACGCGCGCGACCATCCCGCGCCCGCCCTGCTCGGCCAGGCGCCGTACGGCCTGACCGAGGTCTACCGCGACCGGCTGGAGGGAGCCCGTCTGGTCTCGAACCCGGGCTGCTACGCGACGTCCGTGCTGCTGCCGCTGCTCCCGCTGCTGCGCGCGCGCCTGGTCGAGGCCGACGACGTGCTCGTGGACGCCAAGAGCGGAGCCAGCGGCGCGGGCCGTTCCCTGCGCGAGGACCTGCTCTTCTGCGAGGTGGCCGACGACTTCTCGGCCTACTCGCCCGGGCGCACCCACCGGCACGTGGCCGAGATGGAGGCCGTGCTGGAGGAGGGCGCGGGCGCCCGGGTCGCCCTGACCTTCTGTCCGCACCTGCTTCCGGTCAAGCGCGGCATCCTTTCGGCGCTCTACCTGCGCCCGCGCGCTCCGGTGGCCGAGCTGGCCGCGGCGTTGCGGGCGTTCTATGCGGGCGCCGCCTTCGTGCGCGTGGTGGACGGCCCCCCGAAGCTCTCCGACGTCGTGGGCACGAACGATTGCCTCGTCTCCGTCCACGAGGGCGCGCCCGGTCGGGTGGTCGTCTTCTCCGCGCTCGACAACCTGCTCAAGGGCGCGGCCGGCCAGGCCGTGCAGAACCTGAACCTGGCCCTGGGCTGGCCCGATACCACGGGCCTGCCCGTGAGGGAGGCCGCGGCTTGAACGCGCCCGTGCGCGTGTACAAGCTCGGCGGGCCCGCGCTCGAGGACCCGGGCCTTCTGGGGCCGCTGGCCGCCGAGCTGCGCGCCGCGTCCGCGCGAGTGGCCGTGGTCCATGGGGGCGGCCGGCACGTGGAGCGCATGCTGCGCGCGCTCGGCATCGAGTCGCGGTTCGTGGACGGCCGGCGCGAGACGTCGCCCGCGGCCATGGAGGTCGTCGAGATGATCCTCTCCGGCGTGGTCAACAAGGCGCTCGCCGCCGGGCTCACGGAGGCGGGCCTGCCCGCGGTCGGCATCTCGGGACGCGACGGCGGGCTCGTCCGCGCGCGGCTCGTGCCGGAGCTCGGCCGCGTGGGCACGCCGGAAACGGTCGACCCTCGGCCCGTGCAGGCGCTGTGGGACGCCGGCCTCGTGCCAGTGATCTCCCCGGTGGCCAGCGGGCCGGGCGGCGTCTCCGTCAACGTCAACGCGGACGAGGCGGCCTACGGCCTGGCCCGGGCCCTCGGCGCCAGGAGCCTCGTCTATCTGTCCGACGTGCCCGGCGTCCGCGTGGGCGAGCGCACGGTGGCGTCGCTCGACGCGGCGGAGGCGGCGCGCCTCATCGCCGACGGCACGATCGCGGCCGGCATGGCATTGAAGGTGCAGGTCGCGCTGGCGGCGGCCAGCGGCGGCATCGAGGAGGTGATCGTGGCGGGCAAGGAGCGGTTGCTGGAGGGTTTCCCGGGGACGCGCATCGTGGCGCCGCGCGCGCCGGCGGCGGCGGAGCCGGGCGCGGAAGGGGCGCGGGCTTGAGCGCGCTCCTGCCGGTCTACGAGCGCGACCTCGTCATCGTCTCGGGCAAGGGCTCCCGCCTCACCGACGTCGCGGGCAAGACCTACCTCGACTTCGCCGCCGGCATCGGCGTCAGCGGGCTCGGCCACGGCGACCGCCAGGTCCTGCGGGCCATCCGCGCGCAGGCCGGCCGCCTGATCCACGCCAGCAACCTCTACCACACCCCCGTGGTGTCCGAGCTCGCGCAGCGCCTGACCGCTGTCGCCTTCCCCTCCAAGGTGTTCTTCTCCAACTCCGGCACGGAGGCCGTGGAGGCGGCGATCAAGTTCGCGCGGCGCATCGGCCGCCCGGTCGGACGCACCGACCTGGTGGCCTTCGAGCGGGCGTTCCATGGACGCACGCTGGGCGCGCTCTCGCTCACCTGGAGCGCGAAGTACCGCGAGCCGTTCGAGCCTCTGGTGCCCGGGGTCAAGTTCCTGCCCTGGGACGACCTGCAGGCCGCCGCCGCCGGCATCGACAGCCGCACCGCGGCCGTCTTCGTCGAGCCCGTCCAGGGCGAGGGCGGCGTCCGCCCCGCGCCGCCGGCCTTCCTCCAGGGCCTGCGCGACATCTGCCGGGACGCGGGGGCGCTGCTGGTGAGCGAGGAGGTCCAGTGCGGCCTCGGCCGCACCGGCCGCTTGTTCGCGTACGAGCACGCCGGCATCAAGCCCGACATGGTCACGCTGGCCAAGCCCCTGGGCGGGGGGCTCCCGCTCGGGGCCGTGCTCCTGCGCGAGGATCTGGCCCCGCTGATCTCCGCCGGCGACCACGGCAGCACGTTCGGCGGCAACCCGGTCGCCGCCGCCGCCTCGCTCGCGGTCCTCGACCGCCTCACCGAGCCGGGGTTCCTGGACAAGGTGGAGAAGAAGGCCGGCCGCCTGCGGCGCGGGTTGAACCAGCTGGCGCGCAAGCACGGCGCGATCACGCAGGTGCGGAGCATCGGGCTCATGGTGGGCATCGAGCTGAGCGGCTCGGCGGCGCAGGTGGTGCGGGCCCTGCGCGAGCGCGGGGTGCTGGCCACGCGCGCCGGCGACCACGTGCTGCGCCTGCTGCCCCCCCTGGTGGTGAGGCCGAAGGAGATCCGGGAATTCCTCGACGTGCTCGAGGCCGTGCTGGCCTCCGGCGCGGGGCGGCCCGAAGAGCCGGTGGTGACGCGCACGGGGGCCGGCGGTGCGGTTGCGTAGGGCCGTCGAGACGGACGTCCCCGCGCTCCTGGCCCTGATCAACGGTTACGCGGAGCGGGGGCTCCTGCTCGTCCGCACCGAGGCGTCGATACGCGCGCGGCTGGCGGACTTCACGGTGGCCGAGGTGGACGGCGAGGTGGCGGGCTGCGCCGCCCTCACCGAGCTCGGTCCGGGCCTGGCCGAGGTGCGCTCGCTGGCCGTGCGCGCCGACCTCGCGGGCCACGGCATCGGCCACGCGCTGGTGGAGGCGCTGGTGGCCGAGGCCGGGCGCCGGGGCTTCCACGAGGTCCTGGCCCTCACCCGGCGCACGTCGTTCTTCGAAGCGCTGGGCTTTCAGGCCACGCGGCGGGAGCGCTTCCTGGACAAGCTGATGGTGGACTGCCAGGCTTGTCCCCTGAACCTGTGCTGCGACGAGACGGCCATGGTCCGTACCCCTGCCACGACGAGCGGACTCACCACAGAGGGCGCAGAGGGTCAACGGAGAGGGCGCGGAGAGCAAGGAGTGTTGAGTCGATGAAGAGCGTGAAGAAGGTGGTCCTGGCGTATTCGGGGGGGCTCGACACCTCCATCATCATCCCGTGGATCAAGGAGAACTACGGCGGGGCGGAGATCATCGCCTACTGCGGCGACGTGGGGCAGGGCGACGACCTGGAGGCCGTGCGCCGCAAGGCGCTCGCCACCGGGGCGTCGGAGTGCGTGGTCGAGGACCTGCGCGAGGAGTTCGTGCGCGACTACGCGTTCAAGGCGCTGGCCGCGGGCGCGGTGTACGAGGACAACTACCTGCTGGGCACGGCCCTGGCGCGCCCGCTCCTCGCCTACCGGCAGGTGCAGTGCGCGCTGGCGCGCGGGGCCGACGCGGTGGCGCACGGCGCCACGGGCAAGGGCAACGACCAGGTCCGCTTCGAGGTCACCTACGGCGCCTTCGCGCCCCACCTCACCGTCATCGCGCCCTGGCGCGAGTGGGACATCCGTTCCCGCGAGGACGCCCTCGCCTACGCGCAGGCGCACGGCGTGCCCGTGGACCAGAGCCCGCGCGACATGTTCAGCCGCGACGGCAACCTGTGGCACCTCTCGCACGAGGGCGGGAACCTGGAAGACCCCTGGGACGCGCCGCGCAAGGAGATGTTCAAGCTCACCACCGATCCCGCCGACGCGCCCGACGAGCCCGGCTTGGTCACCATCGCCTTCGAGCGCGGCGTGCCCGTGTCCCTCGACGGACAGTGGCTCGGCCCGGTGGAGATGGTGGAGAAGCTGAACCGCCTCGCGGGCGCGCACGGCGTGGGACGCCTCGACCTCGTGGAGAACCGCCTGGTCGGCATCAAGTCGCGCGGCGTGTACGAGACTCCGGCGGGGACCGTCCTCTACGTCGCCCATCGCGAGATCGAGCGGCTGGTGCTCGACCGCGACACGCTGCACTTCAAACAGTCGATCTCCGTGCGCTACGCGGAGCTGATCTACGACGGCCTGTGGTTCTCCACGCTGCGGCAGGCGCTGGCCGCGTTCGTGGAGTTCACCGAGCAGGAGGTCACGGGCGAAGTCCGCGTGCGCCTGTTCAAGGGGCGGGCGGAAGGCGTCGGCCGCCGCTCGCCGCGCAGCCTCTATCGCCAGGACCTGGCCACGTTCGGACAGGGCATGGCCTACGACCACCAGGACGCCGAAGGCTTCATCCGCCTGTTCGGCCTGCCCGAGCGCGTGCGCGCCCTCACGCGCCTGGGGGCGCGCGACAAGGCGCCCGCGCCGCCCGGGGGCAAGAAGGAGCCGGCGGGGGCCAAGCGGTGAAGGGGGCCATCACCGCTCCGCGGGGGTTCCGCGCGGCGGCGGTGGCCGCCGGGATCAAGAAGGAAGGGCTCGACCTCGCCCTGCTGGTGGCGGACTGGGGCTGCTCCGCGGCCGCCGTGTTCACGACCAACCGCGCCCAGGCCGCGCCCGTGATCGTCTCGCGGGAGCACCTGGCGGGCGGCCAGGCCAGAGCGGTGGCGATCAACGCCGGCTGCGCCAACGCGGCCACGGGCGAGCCGGGCCTGGCCGACGCGCGCGAGATGGCGGCGGTCACCGCGCGCGAGCTGGGCTGCCGGCCGGGCGAGGTCGTGGTCGCCTCCACGGGTGTCATCGGCGTCGGGCTGCCCATGGACAAGGTGCGCGCGGGCATCGCGGCGGCGGCCGCCGGCCTGAGCGCCGAGGCGGGTGAGGCCGCGGCCCGCGCCATCCTGACCACGGACACGCGCCCCAAGGAGGCGCTCGTGGAGTTCAGCGTCGACGGCCACGGCGCGCGCGTGGGCGCCATGGCCAAGGGCGCGGGCATGATCGCGCCGAACATGGCGACCATGCTGGCCTTCTTCACCACGGACGCCGCCGTGGAGCCGCGCCTGCTCCAGCGCGCCCTGCGCGAGGCCGTGGGGACCAGCCTGAACCGCGTCACCGTGGACGGCGACACGTCCACGAACGACATGGCCCTGGTGCTGGCCAGCGGCGCCCTGTCCAAGCGCGCGATCATGGAAGAGGGCAGGGCCTACGACGCCTTCCGCGGGGCGCTGTCCGAGGCCTCGCGGAGGATCGCGGAGATGATCGTGCGCGACGGCGAGGGCGCCACGAAGATGGCCGAGGTCAGGGTGGAAGGAGCGCGGGCGGAGGCGGAGGCCGACTCCGTCGCGCGCACGGTGGCGGAGTCGGCCCTGGTGAAGACCGCGCTGCACGGGGGCGACCCGAACTGGGGACGCATCCTGGCCGCGGTCGGCCGCTCCGGCGTGGACCTGGACATCAACCGGGTCGACATCTGGCTGGGCGACGTGTGGGTCGCGCAGGGGGGAAGGGCGCGGGCGTACGACGAGGCCGCGGCCCGCGACGCGGTGCTCGCCGATCCCGTCCGCATCCGGGTGCATCTCGGCGAAGGGCGCGCGGTGGGCTGGATGTGGACCTGCGACCTGTCGCCTGGCTACGTCGACATCAACGCGCACTACAGGAGCTAGACGGGCTCTTCAACGCAGAGAACGCAGCAGGTCCGCAGAGAACGCAGAGGGGATGGATGGGACGGACCCGCCGCCGCACCGTGACCGCGGATCATGTTCCGGCGAGGTAGGGATGCCAGAGCAACCGCTGGACGCAATCACCGAGTCGATCATCGGCGCAGCCATGGCGGTCCACCGGGCCTTGGGACCCGGCCTCCTGGAGTCAGCGTACGAGACGTGCCTGGAGTTCGAGATCAGGGACCGAGGCCTCGCGGTCGAACGCCAGAAACCGCTCGCGCTGGCCTACCGCGACGTCCGGCTCGAGTGTGCGTACCGGCTGGACCTCGTCGTCGAGAGCTGCGTTGTGGTCGAGATCAAGGCTTTGGAGCAACTCGCACGAATCCATTCCGTGCAGTTGCTCTCATATCTGAGATTGACGGGATGTCGGGTGGGCCTGCTCATCAACTTCCATTCGTACGCGCTCAGGGACGGCATTCGCCGTGTCGTCAATGGTTATCCCGACTCCCCTGAAGCTCTGCGGTCTCGGCGTCCCTCTGCGTTCTCTGCGTTGAAAGGGTCGGCGACGTGAAGCTCTGGGGCGGGAACTACACCGGCGATCCGGACCGGGACTTCTGGGAGTTCAACCGGTCCTTCCCCTTCGATCGCCGGCTGCTCCACGAGGAGATCGCCGCCTCACGCGCCTACGCGCGCGCTCTCGGCCGGTGCCGGGCCATCCCCGCCGACGAGGCCGACGCCCTCGACGCGGCCCTCGAGCGCATCGCCAAGCACGCGCTGGCCGAGCCGTCGTCTCTCGCCCTCGACGTGGAGGACGTCCACAGCTTCGTGGAGACGCGGCTCGGCGAGGAGATCGGCGAGCTGGCTGGGCAGGGGCACCTCGGCCGCAGCCGCAACGAGCAGGCGGTCACCGCCCTGCGCCTGTGGATCCGGGCCGCCCTCGACCGGTTGCGCGGGACGACCGCGGGCCTGGTGGAGGCGCTGTGCGCGCAGGGCGAAGCGGGAGCGGACGCCGTGATGCCGGGTTACACCCACACCCGGGCCGCCGAGCCCATCACCTTCGGCCACCTCGCGGCCGCGCACGCCTGGGGCCTGGTGCGCGATTTCGAGCGGCTCGGCGATGGGCGGCGGCGCGTCAACGTGCTGCCGCTGGGCTCGGGCGCGCTCGCGGGCACGGCCCTGCCTCTCGACCGCGAGGCCCTGGCCCGGGATCTCGGCTTCGACGCGGTCTCCCCCAACGCGCTCGACGCGGTCATGGACCGCGACTTCGCCGCCGAGTTCGTCTTCGCCTGCGCGCAGGTCCAGACCCACCTGTCGCGCCTGGCCGAGGACCTCATCTGGCTCTCCTCTCCCGAGTTCGGCTTCTTCACCCTGCCCGAGGCCTACACCACGGGCTCGAGCCTGATGCCCCAGAAGAAGAACCCGGACGCGCTGGAGCTCGTGCGCGGCAAGGCCGCGCGTGTGGACGCCGATCTGCTCCGGCTGCTGGTCTTGATGAAGTCCTTGCCCGCCGGCTACCAGAAGGACCTGCAGGAAGACAAGGAGGCGGTCTTCGACGCCGCGGACACGGCCGCCCTCTCGCTGCAGGTGATGACGGGTGTGGTGGCGGGCCTCGGCCTCGACCGCGAGGCCATGCGCCGCGGCGCCTCACGCGAGGAGATGATGGCGGCCGGGCTCGCGGTGGCGCTCGCGCGCGGCGGGATGCCGTTTCGCAAGGCGCACGCCCTCGTGGGATCGCTGGTGGCCGAGGCGCAGCGCTCGGGGACGACCCTGCGCGAGGCAGCCGCCCGCGCGCTGCCCGCCCACGCGCCCGCCCTCCTCGGCAGCCTCGAGCGGATCTTCGATCCGGACGAAGCGGTGCGCGCCAAGTCCGCGCCCGGCGGCACCGCGCCCGACGCGGTGCGCGTGTCGCTGGCCGCGGCGCGCGAGCGCGTGCGTCACGCCTGAGGGGTCAGCTCGCCATTCCCGCCAGCAGCCCGCGCGTGTACCCGATCGACTCCGCCAGGCCCGGCAGGGGATCGTTCTCGTCCTTCTCGTACTCGAAGCTGAACAGGTGCGCGAAGCGGACGTCGAGCGTGGCCTGCAGGATGGACTTCAGGTCGAGCACCCCGCGCCCGCACTCCACCGTCTTGCCGTCGGGCGCCGTGCTGCCGATGTCCTTGAAGTGGAGGTCGTAGAGCCGGTCCTTGTACTTGCGGATGGCCTCGGCCGGGTCCACCTTGGCGCGCGCGGTGTGGCCGACGTCGATGCAGAACCCGATGCGCCGGTCGTACTTCTCCACCGCCTTCCACACGTCGTGCGGCGAGGAGAACCGCTTGTCCTCGGGGCCGTGGTTGTGGATGGCCAGCTTGATGTCGAACTCCTTCACCATGGCGTCCAGGATCGGCATGGAGTCCGGGTGCGGGCTGCAGACGATGGTGGGCAGGCCGGTGTCGCGCGCGTACTCGAAGGCCTGGCGCACGTTGGCCGGGTCGTTCTGCATGGTGACGTTGCCGCAGGAGAGGGGCGTGATGCCGGCCGCCTTGAACTTGGCGGCCACCGCCCGGCGCTCCTCGGCGCTGCTGGTGAGCGGGAGATGGAAGTCCTTGATCGACACGTAGGACAGGCCCACGCGCCGGATGGCCTCGATGGCGGCGTCGAGCGGCAGCTTGCGCAGCGTGTACGAGGCCACGCCGGCCTTGAGGCCGCGCCAGCCGTCCGACGGCGCGGCCGACGCGCCCGCGGTCCGCGCACCGCCCAGGGGCAGGCCCGCCGCGGCCAACGCCCCCGCCTTCACCACCTCGCGACGTGTGAGAGATCTCATGCGACCCTCCTCAAGGAGCGCTGGTGGCCGGTCCGGGCAGGCCCTTCAGGTGCGTGTCCAGGAACTGCCGGATGGCCCGATAACCCTCGATCTGGTTCTTCTTCTTCGAGAACCCGTGGCCCTCGTCCGGGAAGACGACGTATTCGACGGGGACCCCGTTCTTCTTCACCGCGGCCACGATGTCGTCCGATTCCGGCTTGATCACCCGCGGGTCGTTCGCTCCTTGCAGGACGATGAGCGGGCGCTTGATCTTCTCGGCGTGGAAGACGGGAGAGATCTCGCGGAGCATGGACGCGTCCTTCACCGGGTCGCCGATCTCCTGGTAGAGGGCGAGCCGCTGCGCCTCCCACCACTTGGGGATGCTCTCCAGCGTGCGCAGCCAGTTCGACACGCCGAAGATGTCGACACCCACCGCGAACGCCTCGGGCTTGAAGGCGAGCGCGGCCAGCACCATGTAGCCGCCGTAGCTGCCGCCGATGATGCCAATGCGGTCCTTGTCCACGTAGGGCAGGGAGGCCAGGTAGTCCTTGCCCGCGACGCAGTCCCAGAGCGGCTCCTTGCCGTGCTTCTGGTCGTCGGCCATGTAGAAGGTCTTGCCGTAGCCCGAGCTGCCGCGGTTGTTGATCCCCAGCACCACGTAGCCATGGTTGACCAGGTACTGGATGAGCGCGCTGTAGCCCTTGCGCGTCTGCCCGCCTGGTCCGCCGTGCACCCAGACCAGGGCCGGCGCCTTGCTCTGGGCGCTCGCCTGGTGCGGCTTGTACAGGAGGTTGGGGATCACCGCGCCGTCGAACGACTCGAAGCGCACGGTCTCCGCCTCCACGAGGTCGGCGGCGTCGATCTGCGGGCTCAGCGTGTCCGTGAGCCGGCGCGCCTCCTTCTCCCCGAGCGTGTACAGGTAGAGGTTGCTCGGCGAGGCGTCGCCGTTGAGATAGAAGGCCAGGCGCTTCTCGCTGCGCGCGATGGCGAGGCCCGTGATGTCGCCGCCCGGCAGCTTGGGCAGGCTCACCGGCTGGCCGGTGGCGGTGTCCCGCACCGTGATCACCGTGCGCGCGTCCTCGTTGATGCCGGTGACGCGATAGCGCCCCTGGTGGGAGAAGTAGCTGTAGAGGATGTCCCAGTCCGCCTTCTCCACGTCCTCGTGCCGGCCCGAGGCCAGGTCGTAGCGGCGCACGCGGGTGAACTCGGCGCCGTCGTTGGTGCGGTAGTACAGGTACTTCGACGCGGGGTCGAAGTCGGCGGGGCTGTACTCCGCCTGGCCCTCGTGCGGGCTCAGGTGCTTCATCTCGCGCGTGGCGGTGTTCCAGAGGTAGAGGTCGCTGTCCGAGGTGCTGCGCGGCTTCGTGAAGGCCAGCCAGCGGCCGTCGTCGGAGATGCCGCCCAGGAAATAGCCGGTCTCGTCCTGATAGACGAGCGTCCGGGCGTAGGTCGCGGCGTCGTGGCGGTACAGGTCGAAGTAGCGCGCGTCGCGCTCGTTCGTCTGCACGTAGAAGGCGTCGCCCGCGGGCGTGAAGCCCCGGAACATGGCCTTGAGCTTCTCCCCCGGGGTGAGGTCCTTCTCCCCTCCGTCCTTCTCCCGGACGTAGACGTGGTTCAGCTCGTCGCCGCCGCGGTCGCGGGTGAACAGGATGCGGTCGTCGTGCGGGAAGTAGGAGACCGCGAACGTGGAATCGGTGGTCGAGTTCGTGATGCGCGTGGCCGGTCCGCCCGCCACCGGCACGCTGTAGACGTTGAAGATCCCGGTCTCGTTCGAGGAGAACAGCACCCGCTGCTCGTCCGAGCTGAACGACGCCCCAGCCAGAGACGTGGTGGCCATGAACTGCTCGATCGTGTACTGCTTCGACGGACGGGTGCCGGCGGAGGCGGGCGCCCAGGTGGTGACGGCCAGGGCCGCGGCGAGGATGGCGCAGATGGCCAATGGCCGGGTCGGACGGGCGGGCATGGCGAGTCTCCTCAGGTGGTGCGCGGCGCGCCCCCGCGCGCCGGCTCCCGTATCGTGTCCCAGCGCGCGGCCGCTGGCAACCGCTCCTATGGTAGTGTCCCGGCACATCCACTGGAGGTCCTTTCATGGGCGCCACCCTGCTGCTCTCCCTCCTCCTGTCCCCCGCCCCGGCCGCCCCGCCGGACGCCACACCGCAACATCATCAGCGGAAGCCCGACGAGCGCTTCCGTCTTCAGCCGCTGATGGGCGGCGTACATGCGCTCTACGGCCGCGGCGGCAACGTGGGCTTCCTGGTGGGCCCCGACGCGGTGCTGGTCGTGGATTCGCAGTACCAGGACATGGCTCCGGGCATCGTGGAGCAGATCCGGAGCGTCACCGACAAGCCCATCAAGTACCTGGTCAACACGCACCATCACGGCGACCACACCGGCGGGAACGACACCTTCCGGCCCCTCGCCGTGATCATCGCCCACGACAACGTGCGCAAGCGGATGTTGGCCTCGCCGCAGGCCATCCTGCGCGACTACCCCGCGTGGGTGGCCGAGGCGCGCCAGGCCGGCAACGAGGCGCGCGCGAAGCAGCTCGAGGAGCAGATCGAGTGGGCGAGGAAGGTGAAGGTCGAGGAGATCCCGGCTCCGGTCGTGACCTACGACCACGAGCTGCGCGTTCACGTCGGCGGGGAGACGATCGAGGTGTGGCACACGCCGCCCGCGCACACCGACGGCGACAGCGTCGTCTTCTTCCGGAACGCGAACGTCCTGCACATGGGCGACCTGTTCTTCCACAAGGTCGTCCCGTTCATCGACGTCCGCAGCGGTGGCTCGCCGTCCGGCTACCTCGGGGCCCTCGACGCGGTGATCGCCCGCGTGCCCGCCGACGTGACCATCATCCCCGGACACGGCGAGGTGACCGACCTCGACGGTCTGCGCGGGTTGCGCCGGTACGTCACCGACGTGATCGACGCCGCGAAGAAGGCCAAGGCGGCCGGCCGCACGAAGGAGCAGTTCCTGGCCGAGGTGGACCTGCCCGCGTACCGCGAGTACCAGGGCTACCCGGACCGCTTCAAGGCCAACGCCACGGCCGCCTGGGATGAGCTGGGCTCCGAGCCCTGACGGCGCGGCTCGTCCCATGCGCGTGCTGGTCGGCACGAGCGGCTACAGCTACAAGCCCTGGAAGGGACGCTTCTACCCCGAGAAGCTGCCCGACGCGCAGATGCTCGGCTTCTACGCGACCCGCTTCCCGACCGTGGAGATCAACAACACGTTCTACCGCATGCCCGCGCCGGCCCTGCTCGAGAAGTGGGCGGCCGAGACGCCCGAGCGCTTCACGTTCGTGCTCAAGGCCCCGCAGCGCATCACGCACCAGAAGCGCCTGGGCGACGTGGGCGCGGACGTCTCCTACTTCCTGGAGACGGCGGGCGCGCTCGGCGCGAAGCTCGGCCCCGTGCTCTACCAGCTCCCGCCCTACATGAAGAAGGACCTGGACCGGCTGCGGGTGTTCCTGGAGCGCCTGCCGGCGGCTCCGCCGGCCGCGTTCGAGTTCCGCCACGAGTCGTGGTTCGACGACGAGGTGATCTCCACCCTGCGCGAGCACGGCCGCGCCCTGTGCCTCGCCGACGTGGACGAGGAGGGCAAAGGCGGCGACCTCGTGCCCACCGCCTCCTGGGGCTACCTGCGCCTGCGGCGCGCCGACTACTCCGACGCCGACCTGGCCAACTGGGCGGACCGCGTCCGGGCCCAACCCTGGGAGCGGGCGTTCGTGTTCTTCAAGCACGAGGACGAGGCCAGGGGCCCGGACCTGGCGGAGCGGCTGTCCCGCCTGCTCGGGAGCACGTGAGCGGTTGTTAACGGCGGCGGCGGCCGGACGTATGAACCGGCAACGGAGGCCGCATGAGCACGCAGATCGCCGCCATCACCATCGCCCAGTTCGCGTTCTGGGCCCTGGTCATCTGGGTGGTCGCCACCCGCCTGCAGGAACGGGCCCGCATGCGCATGGAGCTGCAGATGCGGCTGGTGGACCGCTTCGCGTCGCCGGCCGAGCTGCAGCAGTTCCTGGAGAGCGAGGGCGGCCGCAAGCTCCTCGGATCGCTCTCCCCGCGGCAGAGCACGCTCCCCCGCATCCTCCTGGCCGTGCAGGCGGGCGTGGTGCTGACGGCGCTGGGCAGCGGGTTCATCATCGGCGGGGACCGGGACCTCGAGCCGGCGGGAGGGGCGCTGGTCGCGCTCGGCCTCGGCCTGCTCGCGTCCGCGCTCGTCTCGTGGGTCCTCGCCCGCATGTGGGGGCTGCTGCCGGATGCGCGTACACGCGCTGAGCGCTGAGCCCGCGGCCGCACGCGCCGCCGCGCAGGCCATGGACGAGCCGGAGTTCCTGGAGCTGTACGAGCGCACGGCCCGCCGCCTGCGGGCCTACCTCCGGCGCCTCACCGGCGACGCCAGCCTGGCGGACGACGTGGTGCAGGAGGCCTACCTGCGCCTGCTCCAGTACGCGCGCCTGGGCGCGTCGGACGGCGAGCGCGTCGCCTTCCTCTATCGCGCCGCCACAAACCTCGTCTACGACCACTGGCGGCGGAAGCGCCGCGAAGGCGCCGGCCTGCGCTCGATGCCGTGGGGACCGCACGAGCCCTTACCGGTCACGCTGGACCCGGACATGGCGAAGGTCTTCGAGCGACTGTCGCCGCGCGACCGCGCGCTGCTCTGGCTCACGCACGTGGAGGGGTGGAGCCACGCCGAGGTGGCGGGTATCCTGGGCTTGAACGCGCTCAGCGTGCGCGTGCTGGCGTTCCGGGCGCGGGCGGCGCTGGCCCGACACATCCGGCGGGCGGGATTGCAGCCGCGGGGAGGATCGTCGTGAGCGGACCCGACCGTGACGATGTCGTCGCGACCTTCATGCGCGCGCTGGCCAACGAGCCGGCGGCCGACGGGCGTCCCCTGCCCGATCCGCAGGGCATCCTGCGCCGCGCCCGCCTGCGCGAGCGCCTCGCGGAAGAGCAGGCCAAAGCCGACCGCGCCACGCGGCCCGTCCTGATCGCGGCCCTGCTGGGCCCCTTCGCCGCCGCCCTGGCCCTGACCGCGCTGCCCACGGCCGGCGGCCTCGCTTCGCTCGCGACGACGGGTGTTCTCTGTGCGCTGGCCTCGTCGCTGGCGCTGGGAATGGCCCTGGCGGAGGAGTGAGGCGCGCACTATCCGGCGTCACCTCGCGGCCGCGCGACGAGTGGCGCGAAACGAAACGAAGGGCCGCTTCCACGTCTTGCCCCCGTCGTACGAGCGATCGAGCGTGAAGGAGAAACCATCGGCGGAGACGTCGTGGTATCGGCCTTGTTCCATCAACTCACCGCCGGGATCCCTGCCTTGACCCGTCGTGCGGACTTCGCCATCGACGACTTCCGCGCGCAACGCGCTGTAGCCCTCGACGTTCGCCATCATCCACACCACGTACCACACGTCACTGCCGGGCACGTAGGTTCGGAAGCTCGCGCCCCGAAAGTTGACCTGTCCTGCCTCGTCCAGGTGGCGGATCTCGTCGAAGAGTGCGGTACGGTCCAGGATCCGGCGCACTTGCGATATCGCGCGCCGGCCGGCCGTGCTTCCCTCAGGCATGACGAGCATCGCGATGTCCCATTCGCCAAGGAGGAAATCAAAGGCGCTGGCGTTCCGGCCCATCTTCATCACCTCCGCCTGTGTGACTCGAAGAATATGGGCTGCCCTACCGTGAGGCGCCCGCGTCGAGTGACTGTGCCGTAAACCCCAGCCTTGTTGTCTCGCACCCGAACGATGGCCTTCAGCACATCGGCGGCGGGGCGTGCCGAGTCAGGGTCGAAGTTCACCATCGCGCAGCGCTCGTCGCACGCAGTGATGCCTATGGCGGCGGCTTCGCTCGTCTCGCCGAACGAGAGGACGCCTCCCACCCATTCGTCCTCCTCGAAGGGGACTGATCGAGACGACGCGACGAGGATGTTCGGCCGGAATCTTCGGACGTCTGGGCGCTGCGCGGTGAGCCTCCCGACTTCGCCGACGGTGGCGGAGGTCATCACCGAGATGCTGGCTTCGTCGAAGATGCCACGGCTGAGGTACATCATCCGCACCGGTGACCCGTGGCGCCGACCGACCTCCGTCGCCAGCTCTTGGCCGAAGACAGCCAGCTCCTCTCCTTCTGGCGTGCGAACGTGCGTCGGGAGGTTTCCGCTGACGGCGGGCTCCCGACGCTGGGGGACAAAGAGGATCAGCTCCCGGAAGCTTGCTGGCGGTCAGCCAGGGGAAGCCACCTCGATCGTCAGCCCGATGGAAGGCCAGGCGCCGATCGCCGTCAAGGCCGTGCCAGCCCAGGTCGGCGATCTCGAGACGTTCGCCGCTCATGGACTTCACTGGGT
>DATKEG010000267.1:0-11695 GCA_035544515.1 Vicinamibacteria bacterium
CGGGCAGCAGGCCCGGGATCGCGGGCAGGGAGCTGAAGATGTACCGCCCGCCGAAGTGCAGCGGCAGCGCCTGCTCCCTGAAATCGATGTAGTTGTAGTCGATGCCCGCCTTGAGCGCGTGGCGGCCGCCGAAGAAGCTCAACGTCTCCGTGATCTGCACGCGGTCGTTGAGCCGGGGCTGCGGCGTGAAGCGCTGGCGGCCCACCAGGGCCACGCCCGTGACCTCGAGCGTGGGCCCGCCCTCGTCGTCGCGGTCGCAGGGCCCGCTGCAGGTGGGGTCGAGGGCGTTGACCTCCTGGTCCTGCCGGGCGAACTGGATGCGCGCCTCGTTGACCCAGTTCCGGGAGAGGATGTCCGTCTGCGCCGCGCTCACGGCCCAGTCCTTGCGGAGTTGTACCGCGCCGCGGCTCCTGGCCACCTGACCGCCCCAGGGCTCGATGTTCTCGTTCGTGGTGTCCGAGAAGTTCGCGCGGAGGACGAGGCTGTGGTTCGGGCTCCACTGGTGGTCCACCTTGGCCATGACCTCGGTGGTCTCGAAGTCGAAGGGGACGTTGCCGAGCTCGAGGGGAAACCCGGCCGCACCCAGCACGGCCGCGGCCGAGGAGTCGATGTTCACGAAGTTGTTGGCCTGCGCGTCGGCCCGCTCGAAGGACAGGAAGAAGAAGGTCCGGTCCTTGCGCAGGGGCCCGCCCAGGGTGCCGCCCCACTGGTGCTGGGCGAAGGGCGCCTTCTCGCGGCTGACCGCGCCGCCGAACACGTCGAACTTCTCGAAGTGGTCCTTGGCGTTGAGGCTCTCGTCCCGGTAGAAGAAGAACGCGTTGCCGTGCAGGTCGTTGGTGCCGCTCTTGGTCACGATGTTGACCACCCCGCCCGCCGCCTTGCCGAACTCCGCGGAGTAGGAGTTGGTCAGCACCTGGAACTCGCGGATCGCCTCCTGGCTGAAGGTGGCGCGCACCGCGCCCACCACGATGTCGTTGTTGTCGAGCCCGTCCACCATGATGTTGTTGGACCGCGCGCGCTGCCCGCCGAAGGACAGGCCCGAGGTACCGGCGGCGCCGGTCTGCGGCGTACGGTCGGTGGTGACGCCGGGCGTGATCACGGAGAAGCTGATGAAGTTGCGGCCGTTGATGGGAAGGCTCTCGATCTGCTGCGAGCCGACGACGGTGGCCACGGCCGTGTTGCGCGGGTCGACGGCGGGGCCGACGTCCGTCACGGTCACGTCCTCCCCGCCGACGGACACGCTCAGCGAGAAGTCCACGTTCGCGAGCTGACCCAGCACCAGGACCAGGCCCTCGCGGGTGGTGGTGACGAAACCGTCCATGACCGCGCTCACGCGGTAGGTGCCCGGCGGCAGCGCGGGAACGAGGTAGCGCCCGCGCTCGTCGGCGACCGCCGTGCGCACGAGGCCCGTCTCCACGTTCGCCACGGTCACGGTCGCTCCGGGCAGCACGCCGCCGGTGGCATCGCTCACCGTGCCCTGCAGGTCGGCGCCGGTCAGGCGGGCTTGGGCCAGGAGCGGGCCGGGCGGCAGCAGGAGCGCGGCGAGCAGCGCCGCCAGGCGGAGCCGCGGGGGACTTCCGATCATGGGTGGACCTCCAGGGACGGTCCTTCCCGTCCGGTCGTGGTGAACGTGGTCACGGCCTGGGCCCCGGCTGACCGCGCGGGCCTCCGTCCGGAGGGGGCGGCCCGTCGCCCGCGGGGCGGGCCGGCAGGCTCACGGTGAACGTGGCCCCCTGCCCGGGCGCGCTCTTCACGGCGATCGTGCCGCCGTGGCTCTGCACGATGCCGAGGCTCACGGACAGGCCGAGGCCCGTGCCGCTGACCTCGGGCTTGGTGGTGAAGAACGGGTCGAAGATCCGGTCCAGGTGCTCGGGGGCGATCCCGGGGCCGGTGTCGGTGAAGTCCACCTGGACCAGCCCGTCCGCGACGGCGGTACGGATGGTGAGGGTGCCCGTGTCGGACATGGCGTAGAGCGCGTTGTTGATGATGTTGAGGAAGACCTGCTTCATGCGCGAAACGTCCACCTCCACCAGCGGCAGCTCGGTCGAATACTGCTCGCTGACCTCGACGTGCTTGAGGCCGCGCTGCCGCTTGACCATGGCCACCGTGCGCTCGAGCACGTTGTTGAGGTCGGCGGGCTCGGGCGAGAAATCGTGCTGGCGGCTGAAGTCGAGCAGGTCGCGCACGATGTCGCGGGCGCGGCCGGCCTCCTCCTGGATGAGCTTCAGCTCCTCGCGCATGGGATCGTCGGGCGACACCTTTTCGCCGAGGTAGGAGGCGAATCCCAGGACCGTGGTCAAGGGGTTGTTGATCTCGTGCGCGACGTTGGCGGCCAGCTCGCCGATGGCGGCCAGCTTGGCCGACTGCACGAGCTGCGCCTGGGTGTGCTTCAGCTCCTCCATCTGCCGCTTGACGCCCTCGTGCAGGCGCGCGTTCTCCACGGCCAGCGCGGCCTGCCGGCAGATCCCTTCCACCACGCGCACCTCCTCCGCGGTGAACGCGTGGCGGTCGATCCACCACAGCACGAACAGCCCGCCGATGGGTTGGTCCTGGATCATCATCGGCGCGAACAGGATCGAGCGGTAGCGCAGGCGCTCCCAGGTGGCGCGCGTGGTCAACGGGTCGGCGGCGGCCTCGCTGGAGAAGCGCGCGCCGCGGGCGCTCCAGGCCTGCTTGAGGAAGGCGCTGTCCAGGACCGACACCGTCATCTCCCGCAGCGCCCCCGCGAGGTGTTTGGGCACGTGGTAGCCGGCCACCGCGCGCAGCGTGCGTCCCTCGGGGTCGGCCAGGCAGGCGCCCACCGTGTCCGCGCCGAGGGCGCGCGCGGTCTCCCGCGCCACGCGGCGCATCGTTTCCGTGGTGTCGAGGGTGGAACCCACGGCCTGGCTCACGGCCAGCAGCGTCTCCGTGGACCCCAGGCGCAGGCGGGTCTCCTCGTAGAGCCGGGCGTTCTCGACGGCGATGGCGACCTGGTTGGCCACGATCTTGAGGAGCTGCTCCTCGTCCGCCTTCGCGCCGGGCGGCAGGGCATGGCGCGCCGTCAGCTCGCCGAGCGGCCGTCCGCGCACGAGCAGCGGGAATCGCCACTCGACCTCGCTCCACTCGTCCGCGCTCTCGCGGCCGGAGCCCGCGAGCACGCTGCGGGGATGCCGTATGCCCTCGCCGGCCGCCTCCACCCGCACGCCCGAAGGATCGGAGAGCTCGACCACGAGGTTCCGGCTGCCCAGCGCGTGGGCCAGGCCCGGCAGCAGCCTCTCCAGCAGCGCGGTCACGCCCAGCTCGGCGGTCACGCCCTGCATGGCGCGGTGCAGGTCCTCGAGCTGTCGGGCACGGCGCACGAAGTGCTCGTTGACGCGCTTGAGCTCCTCCACCTGGCCCAGCAGCCGGTACACGAGCCGCTGGTTCAGCTCGCGGAGGTAGAGGCCCTCCTCGCGCTCCTCCACGCGCTCGCGCTTGCCGCGCAGGAATTCGCCCACCTGGCTGGGAAACGCGTCCACGTCGATGGGCTTCTGGATGTACCCGTCGCAGCCCGCGACGAGCGTGCGCTGCCGGTCCCCTTCCATGGCGTAGGCGGTCACCGCGATCACGGGCGTGGTCGCCAGGTCGGGGAACGACTTGAGGATGGCCACCGCCTCGTACCCGTCCACCCCGGGCAGGTTGACGTCGAGGAGGATCAGGTTGGGCTGCTCGCGGATGGCGGCCTCGATCCCGCTCAGGCCGTCGTCGGCCGTGAGCACGGTGTAGCCCTCCGCCTCCAGCACGGCGCGGGCGAGCATGCGGTTCTCGGGGTTGTCCTCGATGTAGAGGATCTTGATGGCGCGGCGGTCGCGCGCGACCGTCTGCTCGCCCAGGCTCAAGCCCCCAACCTCTCCGCGGTGGCGGCCGGGACGGAAGCGGGAGCCGCGGCCACCGGCGGGCGCGCCAGGGGCAGCGTGAAGTGGAACGTGGAGCCCTGGTTCTCACGGCTCTCCGCCCAGATCGTGCCGCCCTGCAGCTCCACGAAGCGCTTGCTGATGGCGAGCCCCAGCCCGGTGCCGCCCACCTTGAGCGACATGGCGTTGTGCAGCCGGTGGAACGGCTCGAACAGCCGCGGCAGGTCGTCCTCGCGGATGCCGATGCCGGTGTCCACCACGCTGACGTGCGCCGCTTCCCGCTGCGGCTGCACGCGCACGAGCACGCGGCCGCTGGCCGTGAACTTGATGGCGTTGCCGAGCAGGTTCAGCAGGATCTGCTTGACCTTGGTGCGGTCCGCCAGGAGCGGGGGCAGGTCGCGGGGGACGTCCTTTTCCACCCTGAGCGGCTTGCCGCGCACCAGGGGCAGCGATATCTCGATGCACTCGGCCACCAGCTCGCCGAGGTCGATCTCCTCCTTCTGCACCTCGACCTTGCCCGCCTCGATGCGGGAGAAGTCGAGGATGCTGTTGATGAGGCCCAGCAGATGGGTGCCGCTCTTGTGCACGGATCGGATGTAGGTCTCCTGCCGCTCCGTGAGGTCGCCGTCCAGGCGGTTGAGCAGCACCTTGGAGAATCCGATGATGGAGTTCAGCGGCGTGCGCAGCTCGTGGGACATGCTGGCCAGGAACTGCGACTTGAGCTGGTTGGCCTGCAGCAGGCGCGCGTTCGTGGTGCCCAGCTCCTCGTAGAGGAGCGCGTTGCCGAGCGAGATGGCGGCCTGGTTGGCCAGGACGGAGAGCACGTCCAGCTCCTGGCTGTCGAAGATCTCGCCCGACAGCTTCTCGCCCAGGAGGACGATGCCGATGAGGTTCATCTCGATCTTGAGGGGCACGATGAGGGAGGCGTTGACGGCCTCCAGCTCTCCCTCCACGTCCTCGAAGTAGCGGGCCATCCGGGGGTTGAGCTTCACCTCCTCCTTGACCAGCACCTCGCCCGAGACGATCAGCCACTGCACGATCGGGCTGTCGGCGCGCAGGGTGACCACCCCGGCCGCCGTCTCGCCCGTGGTTTCCTCCCGGTGGAGCACGTACGCGTTCGTGGGCCGGTCGTAGAGCATGAGCACGCAATGGGTGAGCGGGATCCCGCGCACCAGGCCCTGCACCAGGGTATCGACCAGCTTCCGCTGCTCCAGGATCGCGCTCATGCGCTTGCTCAGCGAGAGGAGGGTGTCGTAGCAGCCGCGCCGCTTGCTGAACATGAGGCGCTGGATGCGGTCTTCCAGGCCCTGACCCAGGGGGCTGAGCAGCACGGTGATGACGAACCCCAGGGGCACCACCATCCAGAGGGGGCCCATGGACTGCACGTCGAACAGGCTCTCCGCCGCCCGCGTCACGGCCACGAGCAGCGAGATGACCACGGCGCAGACCGTGCCGTAGACCGCCGTGCGCTTGACCGCCGTGGTCACGTCGAAGAGGCGATAGCGCACGATCGACGTGGCCAGCATGAGGGCGAAGAGCATGTTGGCGGGGATGCCCACGGGGTAGATGCGCTCCGCTCCCGGCACGATCACGCGCAGGAAGTCCACGACCCCGCCCAGCACCGTGATGGCCGTCCCGATCTGGATCAGGCGGGCGCGGTTGCGGCGAAAGCTCGAGCCGATGTTCTTGAACTCGGAGAAGAGCAGGTACAGCCCCCAGACGAACGTCGCGTTGAAGAACGCGAAGAACACCAGGTACACCGGCCCGCTGTCCGCCGCCCATCCCCAGTAGGTGCCCTTGACGCCCGCGAGGAACAGGCGCGAGCCGGACAGGTCGAAGGCCAGGAACACCGCCGTGAGCGCGTAGGCGAGCGTGAGCGACGGGCGGTGCGGGATGGTGGCGTCGAGGAAGATGAGCACGAAGTGGTAGTAGAAGACCGGGATCGCGATCACGCCGACGTGGAGGATGATCTCCCAGGTGTACGCGACCTCGGGGCTCGGCGTGCGGCGCAGCATGAACACGCCGAAGTTCCAGGCCGCCATCGCCGACACGAAATACGCGAAGACGCGGTTGAGGCGGCTGCCGGGGTTGCGCAGCAGCGCCAGCGCCGCGAGCGAAACGTTCAGGAGGAAGGCGACGAGGGGAAGTAGATTATGAAGGTTCACTCAGTTCCCCCTGACCGTCCCGGGGGAGCAGGTACCGATCCTGGCGTCGCCGTTCCTCGACCTCCTCGCGCAGCACGCCGAAGACGAGGATGTCCCAGTAGCGGCCGTCGCGCCAGGACGCTTGGCGGAGGGTGCCCTCATGCGTGAATCCGTTCCGCTTCAACGTGTTGATGCTGAGCGGGTTGTACTGGTAGGCCTTCGCCTCGAACCGCCGCAGCCCCAACACGTCGACGCCATAGTACGCCATGAGTCGGCTCGCTTGCACGCCGAAGCCCCGCCAGCTCGCACGGCGATCGCCGATGATGGTCTCGATGCCCGCGTACCCCTCGGACTGGTGGATGTTGAAGAGGCGGACGAACCCGACCGGCTCGGCCGAGCCGTCGTTGGCCATGATGATGAAGACGATCTGGGTCGTGTCCACGAGCACGGCGTCGTAGAACGAGGCATCCCGCTCGTACACGTCCCTGTACACCTGCAGCAGCTCGCTCCCGACCATCCGGCAGAGGTGCGGATCGTCGGCCCAGCGCGAGAGGTGATCGAGGTCGGCGGGCGTGAACGTGCGCAGGTGGATGCAGCGGTTGCGGGCGATGATCACCCCTGGCGCGACGCCCCCATCGCCCGGGCCGTCACCCGACTCGGGACTCACCGCGATCCCGGCCGCCACGAGCACCGGCGCCGTCCGGTCCTCGATCGAGGAAGCGACCTGTGGGCGCATCGGGACCCAAGGGCCGCCGGTACCGCTCGACGCCAGCCCCATCACGCTTCCTCCCCGGTCGTTCCCCCGAGACCAGCACGCGGCGCCCCAAGTTGGCGACATTGTAGCCCGCCGGCGCCATCTCGGCCCCTGGCCGCGGTCGTCCGTGCCGTCGGTGCCACCCCCGGCTCTCCTCCCGACCCGTGGCGCGTCAATCGCGTCCCATTTCGATGGGCCGCTACTCCACGACGAACTCGAGCACGAACTTGACCAGGGGAATGCCGTCCTTGTACTCCTGGGCGCCCAGCTCGGTCACCGACCAGTCCCTGTCCAGATAGCACGCCTTGGCGCCGTCGTGAGGACACGCGATCGGGACGTAGGCCAGGCCGGCGACGGGCCCGGAGAGTCGGGTGGACGGGTCGCCGAGCGTGCGCCAGGTGGCCGAGACGAAAGCCCAGGGCAGCGGGTTCGAGGGGTCCAGCATCGCAGACATGTCCAGGGTGCCGCTGGCCTTGCCCGGGGTGCTGCCGTTGGCCGTCCCGTCCAGGGTGAAGCCAGCCGAAAACGGTCCGGAACCCGTGAACATGTTGATCCGCGACTGCGCATGGGCCTCCATGGCCGCGTTGGCCCAGCCAACCAGCGCGCCGGCCGCCGACTCATTGCAGGAGCCGCTCAACGTGGCCTGCGCCAGGCGCGTGATGCTCCCGCCCGGCCCGGGAATGAACACTCCCGCCATCCCATCCGTGCTCGGGCGTGGGGGGGCCGCTTCCATGACCTCGTACAGGGTGGCCGTGGCCGATCCCTCGGCCGAGACGACCGTGGGGGCGACGACGGACAGCAGTGCAGTCAGGAACAGCGACCCCGTTTTTCCGAGTCTGGCCCTCATCCACATGGCGTCATCTCCTCCTCCCCTCCGGCGTCCGGCCGGCGGAGCATCCTGGGTCTGCCTACTCGAAGAACGTCACCACGGCCTTGGTCAGCGGAATGCCCAGGGCAAACTCGAAGCTCTCCAGCGGGCACGCGGGCACCGTCTGTCCGCCTGCCGTGACGAACTCGGGCGCCGCGCAGGGATCGGCCTCACCCCCGAGGTCCAGGTAGAAGTAACGCTCGTCGCCATCCGCCAGGAACGGGATCAGGAACAGGCCCGCGAACGTTCCCCTGTTGCCGCGCGGCCTGACGCTCGACCACTCGCCGCTCAGCCCCGCGTAACCCTGCAGGGCCGTGGTCAGGTCGAGGTCTCCCTTCAACTTCAGGTCGGCGTCG
Organism: Vicinamibacteria bacterium; assembly: GCA_035544515.1. Lineage (GTDB taxonomy): Bacteria > Acidobacteriota > Vicinamibacteria > Fen-336 > Fen-336 > DATKEG01. The sequence continues at coordinate 7,995 of DATKEG010000267.1, forward strand.
ACCACCAGCGTGTCGAGCGACTCGCGCGTGGGATCGATGTCGGTCAGGAGCGTCATCGTTCCGCGGATCGGACCCTTCCCGGTGGCCAGGTTCACGTCGGACGTGGCGTCCGCCTGGATGAAGCTGCCCTTCCTGAAGAGCGGGTGGGTGTCCACGGGGTTGACCTCGCGACCGAGCAGCGAGGCGTCCGCCACGCGCCGGGCGACCTCCGCGGTATCCGGGCGCCGCCGGTCGCGAGGGCGCTCGCCACGCTTGACGAATCGCAGGGCCTCGTTGACCTCGTACAGGACGGCCGAGGCCACCGGCTCCTGCGCGACCGCCTCGGGCGGCGCCAGCCAGGCGACCGCCATCAGCACGGACAAGAGCCTCCTCACATTTCCCCCTCTCCGGCCACCGGCGTCTCCGCCGGGCCGCCCTCTTTTTCGACCCAGGACAACAGGCTCACCCCGCTGAAGAACGTACGGCGCAGCTCCCGGACCCGGAAACCGGCCTGCTCGAGCCGTGTCCGGAACTCCGCTTCGTCCCAGTAATGCGGTCCCGTGCGCCTGCGCATGGACTCGAAGATCGCGTTGGGCAGCACCCACAGCAGGCTGCTCATCGCGGCCTTGAGTCCCTGGCGCCCGCGCACCTCCCGGAACGCTTCCACGAGGTGTACGCGGCGGGTGAGGTTGACGAACACCGCCTGCCCTCCGGGCTTGAGCACCCGGAAGGCTTCGGCCAGCAGGCGCTGGGCGTCGGCCTGTACGTAGAGGGAGTGGATGTTCACGACGCGATCGAACGATTCGTCACGGAAGACGTCGCCACGCGCCAGGTCGGCGTGGCGGAAGGACAGGTTGGAGAGATGCCGCGCGCGGCGCTTCTCGCGCGCCAGCTCCACCAGCGCGTCGTACGCGTCGATGCCCACGGTGTCGAAACCGGACTCGGCCAGGACCGTCGTGAACGAGCCCGGACCGCAGGACACGTCGAGCACGCGCAGGTCGCGGCGGTTCGCGTCCGCCGGGACCGAGGACTCCAGCAGTTGCACGACTTCGGCATGGAGGTCACGGTAGGGCGCGAAACGGGCGACGATGTAGTCGTACACCACGCCGTAACCGACCGAGACCATGCGGTCCAGGGCCCAGGAGACGCCGCGCACCAGGGAGTTCACCGGATCCCCCGCGCCCGCCGCCTCGTGACGCCTCGCTTGCTCCACACGATCCTCTTTCAGGCCCCGCCCAGCGCCTTCTCCACCCCCGCCTTCAGCTCGGTCGAGCTGAAGGGCTTCAGGAGGATGGAGCCGAAGCCGGCCCGGGTGGCCTGCTCGATGATCTCGGGCGTGCCGTGGCCGGTCACCAGCATGCAGCGCAGGTCGGGCTGCAGGCCGCGCGCGGCCTCGAACACCTGGAGCCCGTTCATGCCGGGCATCTTGTAATCGACCAGCATGAGGTCGAACCTCTCCTGCCGCAGAGCCTCAAGCGCGGCCTCGCCCCGGTTGACGCCGCGGACGGCGTAACCGAGCGACTGCAGGACGTTCACGCACAGGATGATCACCGGCCCGGCGTCGTCCACGATGAGCACCTTCCGCCGCGGCTGCTCCGCCATGGGTCACCATTCCTCCATGGGTCAGCAGCGGGCGGCCTGCGCGTCGCCGCGCACGACGGAGGCCGCGAGCAGCGCGTCCGTGAGCGGACCGGCGGCCGGCCGCGCGGTGGTCGTCTCGGTCGAAGCCGCGGGCTGTGGCCGCGCGTCGTACAGCCGGCTGATCTCGGCCAGGCGGGCGAGCGGGATGCGGCTGAAGGCCTCGGTCACCTCGGGGTCGAACTGCGCCTGCGCGTGGCGCGTGATCTCGATGGACGCGATCTCGATCGGCATCGCGGCGCGGTAGGGACGGTCCGAGGTCATGGCGTCGAACGCGTCGGCCACCGTGATGATGCGGGCCGCGATCGGGATCTCCTCGCCCTGGAGCCCCTGCGGGTAGCCCTTGCCGTCGAACCGCTCGTGGTGTCCCTTGATCGCCGCGGCCTCGCGGGCCAGGAAACGGAACGGGCGCAGGATGCGCGCCGCGTTCTCCGGGTGCTCGCGCATCACCGCCCTCTCCTCGCTGGTGAGGCGTGCCGGCTTCTGCAGGATGGAGTCCATGACCACGAGCTTGCCCAGGTCGTGCAGCATGCCGCTCCGGCTGGCCACGCCCACCTCCGCCGCTTCGAGGCCGAGCGCGCGGGCGATCTCCGCGGCGTAGAGCGACACGCGCGTGGAGTGGCCCTTCAGATAGCCGTCCTTCGACTCGAGCGCGATCACGAAGGCGGAGATCGTGTCGATGAGGTTGCCCTCGAGGTCCTCGCCGACCTGCATCTTCTCGAGCGACAGGGCGATCGTCCGCGCGTAGCTCACCAGGAACTCCCGGTCGTCGGAGACGAACTCGCCGCCCTGGTGGCGGGCCAGGCAGAGGATGCCCGCGGGCCGGCCGAGGACGGGGATCACCGCGGCCAGGGCCGAGGCGGGGGCATCGAGGCCCACCACGGCGACCGGACCGCGCGCGCCGGGCGTGGTGAGGGTCTGGAAGGCGGCGCCGCTCGCCCCGAGGAGCCGGACCGCCAGCGAGAGGTCGCCGGTCTGGCTCGGCGAGACCCTGCCGTCCTCGTCCACGAGAAGCACGAGCGCGGCGTCGCCCCCCAGGCCTTCGAGCGTGTAGCCCAGCGCACGCTCGACGAACGCGGTGGTGTCGAGGCCCTGAAGGGCGAGCTCGCCCAGGCGGGACAGCGCTTCCATGCCGAACTGCCGGCGGATGGCGCGCTGCGACGCCTCGGCCTGCTGGCCGCTCAGGCGGCTCTCGCGGTCGCGCCGCACCCGGCCCATGAGCTGCTGTACGTCGGACATGGAGAAGGGCTTGGTCAGGTAATCGTAGGCCTGGTGCCGGAGGCCGAACACGGCGGAGTCCACCGACGGCATGCCGGTGATGAGGACCACCGGCGTGTCCGGCTGCTGGCCCTTGATCGTGCGCAACAGGTCCAGTCCGCTGAGCCCGGGCATCTTGATGTCCGACACGACGAGGTCGAACCCGCGGTCGGAGATCAGCTCCAGGGCCTCCTCGGCGCTCGAGGCCGTGGAGACCAGGCAGCCCTGGCGCTTGAAGGCCGCGGCCAGGAAGCGCAGGACGGGAGCGTGGTCGTCGACCAGGAGGACGTTCATGTCGGCCGGCGCCGGCTCTCCTGCGGGCTCGCTGTGGTGCTGTTCCATCTCTCGCGTCTCCCCTGCTTCTGGCCCGGGACCGCTGTCCGCGGGCCGAACATTGTGACCGGGTGCCCCTGGCTTCGATTCGGTGTTGCCAGCGCTAGTTGCAAGAGCAGTACCACCTTCTCCCGACGGCCAGAAAGCATTGCACAGAAGCTACTTGGGCGAAACTAGCCGTGTGACGGCTCTCACCCCGTCCTGGCTCGTTTCGAGCCACCGGGAAGCCGCGCATCGGTCGAAGCCGCCGTCAACCCAGGAGTTTGCGGTCGACGACGCTCCGGCTCCGACCTGGCCAGAAACGGATCAGTGATCGAAAACGGCCGCGCCGCCAGCCGCCCGTGGTGGAAGTGCTAGCAGCCCGTGGTGGAAGTGCAGCGTCGCACCGAGGCGGGCGAGGCGCCCGGCGGGCAAGGCGCGACGACCGCGCATATCGGGGATATGTAAGGGAGGAGCAACGCCGCCAGCCGGGATGCATCGCCCGCCGAATGCAG
>DATKEG010000268.1:0-23060 GCA_035544515.1 Vicinamibacteria bacterium
GTCGACCGCGGGCTGGACGGCGTGCTGGGCGTGGCGGTGAAGGACCTCACGACCGGCGCCACCGTCGCCGTCCGCGAGCACGAGGTCTTCCCCCAGGCCTCGTCCATCAAGCTCGCCGTCCTCTACGAGCTGTACCGTCAAGCGGAAGAAGGCCGCCTCGAGCTCGGGGAGACGACGCGTCCCGCTCTGCCGCGGGTCACCGGCGGCGGTGTCCTCCAGGTCCTCGGCGACCGCGTGAGCCTTACCTGGCGGGACCTGGCCGTGCTGATGATGGGCTGGTCGGACAACGAGGCCACCAACCTGCTCGTCGATCGCGTGGGGATGGAGGCGGTCAACCGCCGGCTCGACCGGCTGGAGCTGCCGCGCACGCGCCTCCGCCGCAAGATGATGGACCTCGACGCGGCGCGGCAGGGCCGGGAGAACGTCTCGACCCCGTCCGAGATGCTGCGGCTGGTCGAAGCGCTCTACCGCGGGGCCGTGCTGTCCCCAGCGCGCGCGCAGGACCTGCTCGAAGCGATGTCGGTCGAGAAGGACTCGCCCTTCCGCCTGCCGCTGCCGGCCGGCCTGCGCGTGGCCGACAGGCCCGGCGGCCTGGAGGGCGTGCGCTGCGTGAGCGCGGTGGTGGACCTGCCGGGCCGCCCCTATGCGGCCGCCATCATGACGACCTACCTGCGCCGGGACGAGGACGGCGAAGCGGCCATCCGGGCGATTTCCGCCGCGCTCTTCGAGACCTTCGACCGCCTGGCCCGCGCCAGCGAGCACGGCCGGATCGTCAGCGAGCGCTAGAAAGGAAAAGGGCGGGCCGGAGGTCCGCTCCGGTCCCGCCCCTGCCGGCCGCGCCGGCCTACTTGCCCTGGACGATGACCTTGCGCGCCGTGACCATCGCCGTCGGCTCGCAGCTCGTGAGCGTGCCGCTCACGTTCACCTTGGCGCCGCCCACGACCTTCGCCTTGCACTGGGCGGGCGACACGGCGTTGGGGCCGCTGGCCGGAGCGCACTGGAACGACGCCCCGCTGCCGTCGACCTGCACCGGGCCGGCAGCCCGGTTGCCGTTCACGGTCAGCTCGAAGCTCAGGCTGTTCCCGCCGGCCACGCGGCCCTCGAGGTTGATGCTCTCGCCCACGCGGCCGCCCGCGATGCAGGCCTGGTTCGCGCCGTCGTCCTCGTCGTCGTCCTGCAGGATGATCTCGTGGGCCAGCGCCGGCTGCGCGGCGCCGCTGCCCGCGGGCTCCGGGAGCCAGACGGCCTTCACGTGAACGCGGCGCCCGACGGTGACGTCGGCGGGGGTGCGCGCCTGGTTGCCCTCACGGATCGCGGTCACGCCCGGCCGCGTCACGACCGTGGTGCCGCGGATCTGGAAGCGGTTCTCTCCGGCCGGGGCACCGGCGGGGACCGGCAGGATGGCCTCGACCAGGCCCTCGATCTCGACGTCCCCGTGGCCGATGCCGGTCCTCTGCTCGTCGACCAGCGCGACGCTCCCGCTGGAGACGTCCACGGTGATCGTGATCTCCTGGTTCGGCAGCACGGAGGAGAAGGCCAGGACGCCGAGCACCGTGTCGCCCGTCTTGAAGAGGAGCGTGAAGCTCCCCTCGGGCAGGCCGCGCAGCGTGAAGGAGCCGTCCGCGGCCACCGTCGCGGTAATGGTCGGATCCTCCACGACGCTGACCGTGACCGAGGCGCTGGACGCGCGCGCCGAGGAGGCCTGGGCGCCGGAGGCGGACGCCGCGCCCAGGACCGTTCCCCTCAGGACGACCTGCGGGCCGGACGCGGACGGCGACAGGGGGCTTCCGCCTCCGCAGGCGGCCAGGACCAGCACGGAAACGAGAGCCAGCGACAACGCCGGCCACTTCGCAACGGCTTTCATCGGGCCTCCTCTGGGAGAGATCGCCTCTCCCCGGTCCAGAGCGAGTATGGGCCCCGGCCCTGGATCACCACATGACCTCGCTCACCCCGGCTCGGGGCCGTGAGCGGGGTCACGACACGTGTTCCCGGTCACAACGTGCCGGTCGGGAGCGGGCGGCTAGCCGACCTCGGTGGCGATGAGGTCGTCGAAGGTCTCGCGCCGGCGGATGAGGCGGAGCGTGCCGTCGTCGACCAGCACCTCCGCGGCGCGCGGGCGCATGTTGTAGTTCGACGACATGCAGAAGCCGTAGGCGCCGGCGTCGCGCACCACGTACAGCTCGCCGGGCTCGGGCAGCTCGAGGTTGCGGTCGCGGGCCAGGAAGTCACCCGTCTCGCAGACCGGACCCACCACGTCCACCCGCCGCGTGGGCCGACGGCGCGCGACGACGGGCTCCACGCGATGGAAGGCCTGGTAGAGCGCGGGGCGCAGCAGGTCGTTCATGCCCGCGTCCACGATGACGAAGAGCTTGCCGCGGTTCTCCTTGAGGTCGAGGACGCGCGTGAGCAGGACGCCCGCGGCAGCCACCAGCGACCGGCCGGGCTCGACCAGGAGCGTGAGGGGCAGGCCCTCGAGGACGGGCAGGATGCGCGCGGCCAGCGCCCGCGGATCGGGCGGGGTGCCGCCTTCGTAGTCCACCCCCAGGCCGCCGCCCACGTCGATGGTCTGGAGCGGGAGGCCGTCCGCGAGCAGGCGCCGGCTCAGGGCCGCCAGCTCTCGCGCGGCTTCCGCGAGCGGATCGAGGTCGGTGATCTGCGAGCCGATGTGGCACTGCACGCCGGTCACCGTGAGCCCCGGCAGCCGCGCGGCGCGGGACAGGATCGCCGGCGCCTCGGCGATGTCCACGCCGAACTTGTTCTCGCGCAGCCCCGTCGAGATGTAGGGATGCGACCGCGGATCGATGTCGGGGTTCACGCGCAGGGTGACCCGGGCGGGCCGGCCCGCCGCCTCCGCCGCCCGCGAGAGGCGCCGGATCTCGTCTTCGCTCTCCGCGTTGAACTCGGCGATGCCGGCGGCGAGGCCCTGGGCCAGCTCCCCGTCGGTTTTCCCCACGCCGGAGAAGATGATGCGGCCGGGGGGGAAGCCGGCGCGCAACGCGGCCTCGAGCTCGAAGCCGGACACGATATCCGCGCCCGCGCCCAGCCCCGCCAGGAGGCGCAGGAGCGCGCCCGAGCCGTTGGCCTTGAGCGCGTAGCAGACGCGGTGCGGCACGGCGGCAAACGCGCGGTCGTACGCGGTGTAGGCGCTCGCCACCGCGGCGGCGCTGTAGACGTAGAGCGGCGTGCCGAAGCGCGCCGCGGCCTCCTCGAGCGACACTCCGTCGCACAGGAGGACGCCCTCCCGGCGCTCGAAGCCGGTCACGCCCGGGGAGCCTCCGGCGTGGCGCCCGGCCGCTCGCGTAGCGTCGCCGCGGCGAGGCCGCTCAGGCCGATGAGACCGGCCAGGTTGGGGAAGATCTGCAGCCCGTTCATCAGGTCGCCCCAGGCCCACACCGTCTCCACCTTGCTCACGGCCCCGAAGACGACGAGGCCGCAGTAGATCCACCGGTAGGGCAGGACCACCCGCGGGCCGAAGACGTACTCCAGGAACTGCTCGCCATAGTACGCCCAGCCGATCAACGTGGTGTAGCCGAAAAGGAACACGCAGACGGCGACCATCCACCCCCCGACCTGGGGGATGGCGGTGTCGAAGGCCTGCGCCACCACGGCCGTGCTGGTCAGGCCCGACCGCCACACCCCGCTCACCAGGATGGTGAGGGCGCTGATGCTCGAGGTGACGAAGGAGACGATGAACACCTCCATCACGGCGTTCAGGCCCTGCTGGACCGGGCGGTCGCTGCGGGCGGTGCCGTAGACGACGGCCGCGGTGCCGTAGCCGGCCTCGTTGGCATAGATGCCGCGCGCCAGGCCGTAGCGCATCGCGGTCATGACCCCCACCCCCGCCGCTCCCCCGCCCACGGCGCCGATCGAGAAGGCCTCGCGCACGATGAGGCCGAGCACGGCGGGCAGCTCCCCGGCGTGGGTGACGATGACCACGAGGCCGCCGCCCAGGTAGAGGAACACCTTCAGCGGCGCCAGCTTCTCGGCCGCGCGGCCGATGGAGCGGATGCCCCCGATGATGACGAGCCAGGCGAGCACGGCCACCACCACGCCCGTCACCCAGGTGGGGATCCCGAACACGCTCTCCTGCGCCACCGCGATCGAGTTGGGCTGGGTGAAGGGCGTGGTGGTCAGCGCGGCCACGCCCGCCACGAGCGCGTACGTCCAACCCAGCCACGGCGCCTTGAGCCCGTCGCGCAGATAGTGCATCGGCCCCGCCGAGAGCCGGCCTTCTCCCACCACGCGGAAGCGCATGCCCAGCACGGCCTCCGTGAACTTGATGGCGGTGGCGAAGAAGCCGTAGCACCAGATCCAGAAGACCGCGCCGGGCCCCCCGCTCACCACGGCGGTGGCCACGCCCGCGATGTTGCCGGTGCCGATGGAAGCGGCCAGCGCCGTCATGAACGCCTGGAACGGCGTGAGCACGCCGCCGGCGCCCTTGTTCTCCGCCGGCACCAGCGTCCGCAGCGCATCGCCGAACCGCGTCACCTGCACGAAGCGGAGGCGAACGCTGAGGAACAGGCCGGTGCCCAGCAACAGGAAGATGGTCCAGGGACCCCACACCGCGTTGCTCGTCCAGTGGATGGCGGCGCGGACGCTCTCCGGCAGCATGGGCCGGGATGATATCAGCCGGCCACGAGGCCACGCGGCGCCGGCCGCGCGCTCCGGTATCGAACGAGAAGGGGGGCCCTGAGGCTCACCGGACTCGTCGGCGACGCGCCCGGCCGGGGCCGCGCCCCGGGGGGGCGTGTTAACATCCTGCGCCTCCGATCCATGAAGGACCTGGTCACGGCGCAAGACGTGCAGGCCGTGCCGCCGGGAGGCGAGATCTCCACCTCCGCGGGCGCGATCGTCACGCCCTGGGCGCGCGAGGTCGCGGCCGCGCGCGGGGTGCGAATCGTGGCGGGGCTCCTGGCGTCGGCCGAAACGTCCGCCGTGGCGGCGATCGGGGCCGATCACGGCGGCTACGCGCTCAAGGAGGAGCTCAAGCCGGTGTTCATGCGCCTGGGCTGGCGGTTCCTCGACCTCGGGACCTTCTCCACCGATCCGGTCGACTACCCGGACCTCGCCCTGGCCGTGGCCCGCGCCGTGCGCGAGGGCCGGGCGCGCCTCGGGATCGTCATCGACGGGGCCGGCATCGGCTCCGCCATGGCCGCGAACAAGGTGCCGGGCATCCGCGCCGCCACCTGCCACGACCCGGCCGCCGCCCGCAACGCCCGCGAGCACAACGACGCCAACGTGCTGTCCCTGGGCGCGAGGTTCGTGGACGCGGCACACGCGGCGCAGGTCGTGGAGACGTTCCTCCTCTCCTCGTGCACCGAGGAGCGGCACGCCCGGCGCGTGGGCAAGATCACCGCCATCGAGGCGCAATACTGCAAGTGAGCCGGCCGCGTTCATGAGCGACGAGCGTCTGGTCGAAGCGGTCGTGCGCGCGGTGCTGGCCCAGGTGCGGGTCGAGGAGCCGCCCTGCGCCTGCCACGCGGCGGCCGGCGGCTGCTGCCCGGACCGCCTCGGGCGCATGGTCGGACAGGGCGCGGCGCGCTTCGGCCTGCAGGCGCCGCGAGCGCTCTACCCCCGCGAGATCGCGCGCGCCATCGACCACACGCTGCTCAAGCCGGACGCGACGCGCGAGCAGATCGAGGCCCTCTGCCGCGAGGCGGCGGAGCACGGCTTCGCCACCGTCTGTGTCAACCCGGCGTGGGTCCGCCTGTGCGCCACGCTGCTGCGCGGCTCGGAGACGCGGGTGTGCACGGTGGTCGGCTTCCCGCTCGGCGCCACGCTTCCCGAGGTCAAGGCCTTCGAAGCGTCGCGTGCGGTGGCGGACGGCGCGTGCGAGGTGGACATGGTCATCAACGTTGGCGCGCTCAAGTCCGGCGACCATCGGCTCGTGGAGAGGGACATCGCGGCCGTCGTCCAGGCCGGCCGGCCCGGGGGCGCCATGGTCAAGGTGATCATCGAGGCGGCCCTGCTCACCGACGACGAGAAGGTGAAGGCCTGCGTGCTCTCGAAGGTGGCGGGCGCGGACTTCGTGAAGACGTCCACCGGCTTCGGCCCCGGCGGCGCCACGGCCGCGGACGTCGCCCTGATGCGGCGCGTGGTGGGACCGGAGATGGGGGTCAAGGCCGCGGGCGGCGTGCGCGACCTCAAGTCCGCCCAGGCCATGCTCGACGCCGGCGCCGATCGCATCGGCGCCAGCGTGGGGGTCAAGATCGTACAGGAGAGCGCGGGCACTTCTCCGGCCCCCCGCGCCGCGGGCGGCGGTTACTGAGGCTTTCCTCGCCCGCCTGGGTCTACTTCTTCTTCGCCTTTGCCAGCGTCTCAGCCGCGTTCCGCGACCGCTTCCGCTTGCCCTCGATGTAGCCCTGGGTTCGCGCGGTGCCGGCGGCCTGGTCGTCGTACCAGCCCTGGGTAAAGCCCGCGTTACCCGCCTTGCCGTCGAGCCCGCGCTTGAAGCCCTCGGCCTTGGCGTCGTCCTTGTTCTTCGCCATCTGCTTTCCCCCGGTTCGTGCTGTCCAAGCCACCATACAGCGTAACACTCCCGGAGCATGGACCGTGGAACGGCTACTTCCGTGACGTCACCGCCCGCGTCTTCCCTCCGCCCTGGGAAGGTCGGCGGTCACGCCTCGCCGCGCCGGAGCAGGCGCATCCCGTTGCCGATGACCAGCAGGGACGCGCCCATGTCCGCGGCGACCGCGGCCCACAGGCTGCCGAGGCCCACGAGGGCGAGGGCGAGCACCGCCGCCTTCACACCGAGCGACAGCGCGATGTTCTGCCGGATCACGCGCCGGGCGGCGCGGGCGAGCCGGATGGCCTCTGGGATCCGCCGCAGGTCCTCCGACATGAGGGCGATGTCGGCCGTCTCCAGCGCGACGTCCGACCCGCGCCGGCCCATGGCCAGGCCCACCGTGGCGGTGGCCAGCGCGGGGGCGTCGTTCACCCCGTCCCCGACCATGGCCACGGGGCCGAGCGCGCGCTCCATCTCCGCCACGTACGCCACCTTGTCCTCCGGCAGGAGGTCGGCGTGGCTCTCCTCGATGCCCAGCCGGGCGGCGATGGCGTCCGCGGTGCGCGCGTTGTCGCCGCTGAGCATGGCCACCCGGAGGCCGGCGCGGCGGAGCGAGGCCACCGCTTCGGCCGCCTCGGGCCGGACCTCGTCGGCGACGGCCACCGCCCCGAGCACGACGCCGTCGCCCTCGGCCGATCCGCCGTGGAGCCGGCCGACGAGCACGACGGTCTTTCCCTGGGCCTCCAGGCGCGCTAGCTCCGCGTCGAGCCGGTGGTCGCACAGGCCCCTCTCGTCGAACAGGCGATGGCTCCCCACGAGCACCTGCGCGGCGCCGACCCGGCCTCGGGCCCCCCGTCCGGGGAACTCGACGACGTCCGACGCGGGCTCCCAGGGGATTCCCTCCCGGCGCGCGTGGCGGACGAGGGCGGCGGCCACGGGATGGGCGCAGCGCGACTCCACCGCCGCGGCCAGGGCCAGCACCTCGGAGGCCGGCCCGCGCGCCGGGAGGACGTCCGTGACCGCGGGCGTTCCCCGGGTGAGCGTCCCGGTCTTGTCGAAGACGACCGCGAGCACCCGGCCCATGTCCTCCAGGTGGACGCCGCCCTTCACCAGCACGCCGCGGCGCGAGGCGGCCGTCAGTGCCGAGACGATGGACACCGGCGTCGAGATGACGAGCGCGCACGGGCAGGCAATGACGAGCAGCACGAGCGATCGGTAGGCCCAGGCCTCGAAGGTGCCGTATCCCAGGAGCGGCGGCACCACGGCGGCGGCGGCGGCGAGCGCCAGCACCACGGGGGTGTAGACGCGCGCGAACGCCTCCACGAACCCCTGGCTCGCCGCGCGCGAGGACTGCGCCTCCTCCACGCGCCGCAGGATGCGGGCAAGGGTGGTCTCCGCCGCCGGCCGCGTGACGCGGACCCCCAGGGCGCCGGAGCCGTTGATGGAGCCGGCGAGCACCGCGTCGCCCGGGGCCTTCGCGACGGGCTGCGACTCGCCGGTCAGCGGCGACTGGTCCACCGCGCTCGTTCCCGACTCGACCACGCCGTCGAGCGCGAAGCGCTCCCCGGGACCGACGATCACCCACTCGCCGCGCGCGACCTCGGAAGCGGCCACGCGCTCTTCGCCGGCGGCGCGGCGCACGAGCGCGGTCTCGGGCACCAGGCCCAGCAGTCCGGAGATCGCGCTGCGCGCGCGCTCCATGCTGCGCGCTTCGAGGAGCTGGGCCAGGGAGAACAACACGACCGTGGCCGCGCCTTCCCCCCATTCGCCGATGGCCATGGCCCCGAGCACCGCGACCGTCATCAACGCGTTCATGTCCAGCACGCCCTGCCGCGCCCGTTGCAGTCCCTTGCGCGCGATGGGAGCGCCGCCCAGGACGATGGCGGAGAGGTACAGGACGATACCGGCGGGCGGCGCGAAGAGCGCGACTGCCGCCCCGGCCAGGGTCAGGCCGAGCGCCAGGAGCGTTCCCGCCGCGGGGGAGGGCGTGGCCGGCCGCTGTCGCGCCTCGCGCACGCGGAACCCGGCGCGCATGAAGGCGGCCTCCACGGAACCGGGCACCAGGGTGTGTATGACGGTGGCCTGCCCGGTGACCGCGGAGGCGCGGACCGAGCAGACGCCCGGGAGGCCTCCGATCTCCGACTCGATCAGCGCGACCTCCGCCGCGCAGTCGAGGCCGTCCACCAGGAAGGTCTGCGCCTTCTCCCCTTCGCAGCCGGGGCAGGCCGGCGCCGTGCTCACCGCGGCGAAGTCATCCCGAGGCGCGCGCACGGCGGACCCGGCCGTCCTCGGTGGCGTGCGAGATGCCCATGTCCACCAGCGTGCGGATGTGCTCGTCCTGCAGGCTGTAGTACGTGCGTTTGCCGTCGCGCCGAACGGCGACGAGCCTCCGGTCGCGCAGCAGGCGGAGCTGATGGCTCACCGCGGACGGCGAAAGGGCCAGCAGCGCGGCCAGGTCCGACACGCACAGCTCGTCCACGGAAAGCGCGTGCAGGATGCGCGTGCGCGTGGGGTCGCCCAGGAGGGAGAAGGTCTCGGCCAGCGCGAGGGCGTCCTCGGTCGAGACGAGCGCGCGCTGCACGCGCCGGACGCGACCCTCGTCCACGAAGGCGGCCTCGCGCGGCACGGGCCGGCCCCCGCGGCCGCCCGCCCGCACATATGAACGCTTGATCATATGTATGGACGATACTCCGATGCCCGGCCCTCGTCAAGCACGGGCTTTCCACGGGCCTTTCCCGCACCGAGGGCGCAGAGGGAAACGGGAGGGACGCCAGGGACGAATGGGATGGGGCGGCGCCTACTCCTGGGGCCAGGGACGGGGGAGCTGGGCCATGTAGGCGTTGGCCGTGAGGCGGGGGTCGAGGCCGAGGGAGCGCGCGTACTCCTGCAGGAAGCCGCGCAGGTACACCGCCGCGGGCAACATGTCCAGGCGGTCGCCCTCGATGTACTCGAGGTACCGCGTGCCGATCTTGCTCTGGTTCGCGATGTCCCGGAGGCTCACGCCCCGCTCCTCGCGGTAGCGCCGCAGCACGGCTCCGGTGACCGGCTCGGGCAGCAGGTGTGGCGTCCGGCCGAAGGGGGCCGAGGCGCCCGCCGCGCGCGCCGCGGAGGCGCCCGGCGCAGGAAGCGCGGCGGACGCGGAGCGCGGCGCCTCCGCGGGAGACGGGGGGGGTTCGGCCGGGCCGGACAAGCGGATCGGATCGTGCACCATGGCCGGCGCCGTCGCCTGGCCGGCGGCGGCATGCCCCCCGGTGGCCGCGGCGGCACCCTCGGATGGACCGGACGCGGCGATCGCGTCGGCCGGTCGCGTCACGGGCTGCGGCCACGCGCGCACGTTGGCGGGCAGCGGGCGCGGAGGGGAGCCGCTGGCCAGCCCGTGGCTCTGGTCGTACGCCTGGCGGCGCGCCGGGTCGCGCAACGCCTCGTACGCTTCCTGCACACGCGCGCGCGCCCGGCGCACCTCGGCCGGATCGAGGAGCGAATAGGTCGCGAGCGCGCCGTCGCCGTAGAGCTCGAGCGTGAAGCGGTACGCCCGCTCCACCTCCTCCGGGCTGGCCTGGGCGCTGATGCCCAGGACCTCGTAGTGGCTCTGCGCGGGCATCGTCACCAGGGCAGCCGCAGGCCGGCGCGGTGGAGCAGCATGCGCGCGACCTGCCGCACGCGCTCGGCCGCGGGCGACGCGGGCGCGTCCGCCATGAACAGCCGGCGCTGCCGCACGCACCGCCAGACGGCCTCGTCGTAGTCAACGAAGCCGGCATAGCTGGCGCGCACGCCCAGGTGGCGCGCGCAGGCCGTCACCAGCTGATGTCCCACCGCCACGTCCGAGGGCTCGCGCACCTGGTTGACGATGAACCGGGGACGGAAGGCCGCCACCTCCGCCCGGAAGCTCGCCGCCTGCTCCGGGTCTTCCGCCTCGACGGCGGCGAGCAGGTCGAGAGGCGTGCGGATCCCGGCGGCGTTGCGCGAGTCGAGACCGGAGTCCACCAGGTCGCGGACGCGGTCGGTGGCCGCGACGGCGCGCAGCCGGCGGAACAGCGCGCTCTTGATGAAACGATACCCGTTCTCCACGGACGTGGGCTCGGGAACGACCATGAGCAGGCCGAGGTCGGAGGCCAGGAAGAAGTCGAGCGTGTTGAAGGAGGTCCCCGCGCCCAGGTCGATGAGCACGATGTCCACGTCCAGCTCGCGCACCTTGGAGAGCAGCCTGAGCTTCTGCTGGTAGTTGATGTTGGCGGCGCCGAGGAAGTCGCCGCCCCCGCTCACCAGCCGGAGCCCGGCCACCCCGGTGTCCACGAGCACTTCCTCGATCGTCTCCGCGCGCCGGGCCATGAAGTCTCCGAGCGTGCGGGTGGGACCGTGCAGGCCGAGGCACGTGTGCAGGTTCGCCCCGCCGAGGTCCGCGTCCACGAGCACCACCCGCTTGCCGAGCCGGGCCAGGTGCCAGCCGAGCGCCGCGGTGATGAGCGTCTTGCCGATGCCGCCCTTGCCGCCGCCCACCGACCAGATCTGACGGGACGAGCCGGTCTCGGGCTTCGGCAGGGTCTGGCTCATCGCCGCCGGGATGATTTCACGGGCGGACATTCATGATCACGCTGGCCAGCACGGCGTCGGCGGCGGCGCGGGCCTCGGGCGACCGCTTCCAGAGCGCGGCCGGCACGTACGAGGCGAGGCAGAGCGAGTGGCCTCCACCGACGACGGTCAGGGCGCGCTGGCGCCAGGAACGGTGGCCGTGGATGCCCTTGTCGTACTGCACGGCGAATGCCGAATCGAGCGCGCGCGCGTTGCCGACCGGGCCGCCGACGAACTCGTACTCGTACTTGACGCGCGGCTCCATGTCCATGGGAGGGGCGAGCCGCTCGAGCATGCAGTCGGCGTGCAGGCTGTCGAGTCCGGATTCTCCGGGCTGGTAGACGAACCGCACGCCGAGCGGACCGTTCCAGGCCTCCATCGCTTCGGGCCGCCCGGCCACCGCGCCCACGGTCCAGCCCTCCGGGGTGCGGAAACGGAACGCGCCCGAGGGGTGCGCGTGCTCGGCCACGAGCGGAGGCGGCGCGGCGGGCGCCTTCTTCCCCGCCCAGACGGGGCCCACGAGGGTGAATACGGCCAGCACGACCGCGGAGAGACGCCTCAAACGCGAGGCCCGGACGTCGGCCGGGAGGTCCCGGCGGGGGGTGCGGACCGCCCGGCGAACTGGGGCCTGGCGTGCATCGCGCCTGTGCGATCTAGAAGATACCCGACCCGGGCCGGGGGTTCAAGTGCTACCTGAGGAGCCGCAGCCGATCAGCACGGCTTCCAGCACGCCGGCGGCCACCGCCCGGGCCTTGTCGGAGACCCGGGCGGGATCGACGTCAGCCCCGCGCGGCTCGATGTCCCCCACCTTCTCGCCGGGGCCGACGCGGACGCCGTCGGCCAGCAGCCCGCGGACCATCCCGGGCACCTGCGCGCAGACGGGGTCACCGCCGACCTCCCCGATCACGGCGCCCGGACCGACCACGTCGCCGATCCGGCGGCGGCCCGCGAAGGTGCCCGCGCACGGGGCGCGCAGGACGCGCCGCTCCGTCTCGCCGCGCACCGCCGCGGGCTCCATGGTGTCCTTCTCCGCCTTCCCCCGCCAGTAAACGCGGCCCAGCGCGGGGCCGCGCTGGGTCTCGACCACGGCGTGCACGTCGAGACCGGCCGTGAAGCCCGGCCCGAGTCCGACGACGAGGGGCGCCTGCTCGCGCGTCGAGCCGAGGTTCCTCTTGGCCATCCGCGCGTCCACGATCACGGCGACACGCGACGCGACCAGGGAGGCCCCCTCGGGATCGACGAGCACCGGCACGAAGGCGCGCGCGGCGAGGGCCGGCTCCAGGCCCTGCGCATCCACCAGCCGGCCGCGCACCCCTTCCACCTCGGCCTCTCCCGCGAAGACGGCCTGCGCGAACGACACCAGCCGGCGGACGGCCAGCGGCGCCGGCCGCTCCAGCACCGCGACGGGGAAGCCGGAGAGGAAGAGCAGGCGCGCGCCGCCGGTGGCCAGCTCTCCACCCCCGCGCACGACCACCCGCGGGCGCCCGTCCATGGACCGGCTAGCGGGCGACCTTCAGGCGGCCAGGGAGCTCCATCTTCATCGGGCGGATGGCGGAGGGGGGAACGCCGCGCCGGATCGCGATCATCTCGGCCAGGATGCTCACGGCGATCTCGTCGGGGGTGATGGCTCCGATCTCGAGGCCCAGCGGGCAACGGATCTCGCCCAGCGCTTCGGGCGGCACGCCCTTCTCCTCGAGACCGGCGACCAGGTGCACGAGCTTGGGCTTGCTGCCGAGGAGGCCGACGTAGCGCAGCCCCTTGCCGATGACGGACTGCAGCGCCTCGCCATCACCCTTGTGGCCTCGCGTGACCACCACCACGTAGGTGTTCCGGCCGAGGGTCATGCGGCTGGCCGCCGCCGTGAACTCCTCCACGAGCACGAGGTCGGCTTCGGGGAAGCGGTCGTGGTTCGCGAACTTGACCCGGTCGTCCACCACTTCGACCCGGAAGCCCGCGGCCTTGGCCATGCGCGCCAGGGGCTGGGCCACGTGCCCGGCGCCGAAGAGGCACAGGGTGGGCGTGCCCTCGATCGGCTCGATGAAGACCTGCATGCGCCCGCCGCAGACCAGGCCGTCCTCGCCGGCTTGATCGGCGGTCAGCTCGTAGGCCGCCGTCTGCGGCTTGCGCGACTCGATGGCCTGGCGCGCGCGCCAGGTCATCTCCGCCTCCACGCAGCCGCCCCCGATCGTGCCCACGATGCGCCCGTCCGGATAGACGAGCATCTTGGCCCCCGCCTTCTGGGGCGTCGAGCCCTCCGTGGCGACCACGGTGACGAGCGCGGCGGGCTCGCCGGAGAGCTCCGCGCGCAACGTGGCTTCCAGGACGTCCTTCACGGACACCAGGATATCACCGGTGCGGCGGACGCCAATGGCCGTCCAACGATGCTCTTCGAGCGTTCGACGCGCGAAGCGGAGCGTTTCCTTCCGCCGCGGCGGCGGTTCATCCGCCGCCGCGCGATCAAGGAAGATCCGCGCGGAGCTTTGCGCGTCGCATTCCGGAATGACTGAACAGCCCGCGCGAGGAGCGCTGGTTGATCCAGTCCATGACGAAGCTGCCGAGGAAATAGCCCAGCACGAAGCTGCCGATCTTCGACCAGGTGGGGTCTTCGTACAGCCGGTACAGCCAGAGGGCGCTCAGGGCCATCAGCACGATCAGGATGACCCGGAGCGGCCTGCGGCTGCCCGCGCGTCGCTCGATGGCATCTTGTTCCATGCATCCAGGTTACGGCAGCGGCGGAGCCTTGGGGGCGGCTAGCAGCCCGTGGTGGAAGTGCGGCGTCGCACCGAGGCGGGCGAGGCGCCCGGCGGGCAAGGCGCGACGACCGCGCATATCGGGGATACATCGGGGATATGTAAGGGAGGAGCAACGCCGCCAGCCGGGATGCATCGCCCGCCGAATGCAGCCGGACTTCCACCTCGGCTGCTAAGGCCAGATACGGGCGGCGGCGCCCGTGGCGGACCCGGCGGCCACCAGGCCGTACGGGGGGACCAGCCGCCGCGCGATGCGCAGCGCGGCGGCCCGCCGCCCGGGGTCCTCGACCTTGTTCAGGAACACGGCGGCCCGCGCCCCGGACGGCAGGCGCGAGACGTACCCGCGCGCGTGGCGCAGACAGGACACCACCGTGTCCTCGTCCACCGCCTCCCCCACGGTCGTGCCCGTGGCCGCGCTCACCAGCTCCAGGCGATGGATGCGATCGTCGGTGAGCGGCTCGCCGAGCACGTCGAGGGCGGCCACGACCACGACCAGGGAGGTCGAGCGCGGCAGCACCGGCTCGTGCGCCGCCGGCACCTTGAGGGATCGGCCACGCGCGCCGTCCGCCTCCACCAGCACCAGGTCGGCGGCCGAGCAGAGCTCGTCCACCCGTTCCGGAGCCACGCCCTCGAGCTTGTCCGCACGGATGCGCCGTCCCAGGAGCGTGGCCCGGCCCGCGGCGGCGAGCGCCGAGGCGACCTCGGCCGTCCGGCCGCCCTCTTCCTCGACGAGCACCGGCCCGGTGGTGGCCTCCGGCAGCGTGCCCATGTGGGTGGTGGTGGTGACCAGCACGCGCATCCCGGCCGCCCGCGCCTCGGCGGCCAGGCGGTAGACCAGGGTCGTCTTGCCGCCGGCGCCGACCACCGACACGACGTCGCCGCGGCGGATGCCGAGGCATCGGAGTGAGCTCATCGTCGCCGACGGGTATTCGATCATGCCTAACGCAGGGCGCTGCGCAGGACGAACAGCCCGCCCTGGACGTCGCTGACCACGATGAGGTCGGACGCGGGGAAGATGTAGGCACCCCACGCGCCGGAGAACTCCGCGGCCGTCCCCGGGAACGTGTCGTACGACCCCATCAAGGCGGGCCGCTCCGGGTTGCGCACGTCGAGGAGGTGGACGCCCTCGGTGTAGTGCGCGACCAGCAGCCGGTCTCCGTCCACCATGACGTTGTGCGGCATGGTGCCGGGCGCCGCGATGTACTCCGACACCTTCCGGGGCCGGAGCGGGTCCACGAGGTCCCACGTCTCCACGGGCCGCCCCGGCCGCTCGTCCGTGGTGAAGAGGTAGCGGCCGTCGCGGGTCGGCCACGCGTTGTGGGTGAAGCGGCCGCCCGTGAAGAACCGGCCCAACTCGCGGACGGCGCGCGGATTGGACACGTCGAGGGTGGCCAGGAAGCCGTCGCTGATGGCGGAGGCGTAGAGGCGGTCGCCCGCACTGTAGGAATCGTGGACGTAGTATTCCGTGAAGCCGCCGAGATCGGCGGGATCCTCGGGGTCGCGCCCGAGGTCGAGCACGCGCATGCCCGTGCGCGACGAGTCCCCCGCCGCATCCCGCGTACCGTTGGCGAAGAGCAGCCCGCGCTCCTCGTCGATCCACAGCGAGTGGGCGGAGAAGAAGCTCCGGTTCCACGTGCGCGCCAGCCGCGGGCGGTCCGGATCGCTCAGGTCCACGATGTCGAGGCCGTGTCGGGCCTCCGTGGTCACGTAGGCGTATTCGCCGTACGTCTTGACCTCGCGCCAGGCGCTGGTGGGGCCAGGCACGTAGCCGACGTTGCGCGGGCGCCCGGGGTCGGTCACCTCCACGACGGACAGGCCGTACGAGGTGCCGGTCAGGGCGAAGCGTCGCCCGGCGGGCGACGTGTACCCCCAGTTGCCGGCGGCCGACAGGTTGCCCGCGGGTGGCCCGGCCGTCGGCGTGAGCGGCCGGCTCACCAGGTCGGCGAGCGGCACCTGCGCCAGGAGCGAGATGTTGAGCGGCGGCGTGAGGGCCGTCCCCGAGCCGGGCGTGGGCAGCGGCGCCGGTCCGCTCGGTGCCTCCCCGCCGCAGGCCGCCGCCAGCAGTGCGCACGCCACCGCCGCCACGCTGGCGGCCGGTGCCCTCGGTCTGCCTCGCGGCGTCATCCGTCCAGGATAGGCCGGCCAGGGTCGATCGGCGCGCCCGAGGAGCCGCCATTCCTGGAGTTCGGCCGCCGAAGGCGAAGCGTTTCCCCTGTCGCGAGCGGCGGATTCACTCCGCCGCCCGCGCATTGATGAAGGCCCGCGCGCCGCCGAAGGCGGCCGCATCCCGGTTCACGACGCTCGGCGCTCCCGCGGGATGTCCGCCAGCACGGCGGCGAGCGCCTTGGGGTCGAGCGGCTTCGGTATGAACGCGCGGAACAGCGCCTGTCGCTCTCCGAGCTCCTCGCGCAGCGCGAGGGCGAACAGGGGCATGGCCTCGGTGGCCGGGTTCTCCTTGAGCCGTTCCGCCACCTCGGCCGCGCCCAGCCGCGGGAGCACGCGGTCCAGGACGACCGCGGCCGGCATCAGGCGCAGCGCCGCCTCGATCGCTTCGACGCCGTCGCTCACCTCGTGGGTGCCGAATCCCTGCTCCTCGGCCACGCGGCGCACCTCGCGGCGCGTCCACTCGTCCCCCGCCGCCACCAGGACGAGGGGGGCGCGCATCTGGGCCGCGACGCCGTAGAGCGGCACCTGGAACGAGAAGGTGGAGCCCGCCCCCGGCCGGCTCTCCACCGACATGCGGCCGGCGTGCGCGCGCACGATGCGGTCGCAGATGTAGAGGCCCAGCCCCGTTCCCTCGATCGACGCCGTGCGCCGGTTGCGCAGGCGCGAGAAGGGGCGGAAGAGCCGGTCCAGGTCCCCCGGCTCGATGCCGATGCCGTGGTCCGTGACCCTCACCGTCGCCGCGTCGTCCCCACGCTCGAGCGTGACCTCCACGTCGCCACCCTCCGGCGAGTACTTGAGGGCGTTCGAGACGAGGTTCTCCAACACCTCGGCCATCCGGTCGCGGTCGGCCCACACGGGCACGGGCTCGTCGGCGAGCTGCACGCGCAACGCGTGGGTGCTCGAGCGCGGGAAGCGCGCGATCACGGCCCGCAGCGTGGCCGCGAGGTCCACCAGGCCGAAGTCGAAGGGGAAGTGGCCCGTCTCCAGGCGCGTGGTCTTGAGCGTCTTGTCCACCAGGTTCGCCATGTGGGTGGCGGACTGGATGATAGCGCGCGCCTGCTCGACGCGCCGCTCCCGCGGGTCGTCGGGCTTCCACTCCAGGAGCTCGGCGTGTCCCAGCACCCCGGCCAGGGGAGCGCGGAAGTCGTGGGCCACGATGTTGACGAGCTCGCTCTTCATGCGGTCGAGCTCCACCAGCCGGGCGTTGGTGCGCTCCACGGCCTGGAAGAGCTCGGCGTTGCGCAGGATGATGCCCACGCCGTCCGCGAGCGTCTCCAGGGTGATGACCTGGCCGCGGTCGAAGGCGCGGCGCTGGTCGCTGCCCACGCTGAGCACCGCCACCACCTCCTCGCCGGCCAGGATGGGGATGGAGAGCATGCTCCGGATGGACGGGAAGAGCGTCACGTATTCGGGGTCCTGGCTCACGTCCTGCACGAGCACGGTCCGCTTCTCGCGGATGGCCCGTCCGCTCACCCCCCCGCGCAGCGGCTGCGGGAACTTGCCCTTGGCGCGCGGCTCGAGGCTGGCCACCGCGACGATGTGGCTGTCGTTCCGGCCGTCCTCGGGGATGCCGATGCACACCACGGGGAACTGGAAGGCCTCCTGGATGCGGCGCACGGTCGTGTCCAGGATGCGCTCGCGGGAGAGGCTGCCCGCGATCTCCCGCAGCAGCGTGTTCACCAGCGCGAGCTGCTCGCTGCGCCGCCGCTCGGCGTCGAAGGCCATGGAGTTCGCCACCGCGATCGAGAGCTGGCTGGCGAAGCGGGTCACGTACTCGAGGTCGTCGTGCGCGAAGGCGGGGGCGCCCGGGCCGCGCGTGGCGTTGAGCACGCCGAAGAGCACGGGGCGCTGCTGCTCCTGGTCGTAGTAGCTCAGGGGCACGCAGAGGAGCCGCGCCACCTTGTTCCCGCGCTCGACGAAGCTCGGATGCTCGGCGGGATCGTTCACCAGCACGGCCATGGAGGTCTGGGCCACGGTGCCCGCCACGCCCTCGCCGACCTTGAACGGCGTGGCCGCGTACGGCTCCCGGTGCGGGTCGAGGGACCAGGCCGCGAACATGCGCAGCTCGTCCTGGTCGGGGTCGAGCCGCAGCACCGACGTGTGGTCGCACTTGATGAGGCGGCCGGCCTCCTCCGTGGCCTTCTGGAACAGCGCCCGCAGGTCGCGCAGGGCCGAGGTCTCCAGGCCCAGGTCGTAGAGCGTGGCCATCTGCGCGGCCAGGCGCGCCGTCTCCGCTGCGCTCTCCGTCTTCTGCAGCGTCACCGCCAGCTGTCCCGCGAGCGTGGAGAGGAGGTTCACCTCCTCCTCGTCGAAGGTGACTCCCGGCGAGCGCAGCACGTCGAGCACGCCCAGCGACCGCTCGCCCGCCCGCACGGGCACGGCCAGCTCCGCCCAGTCGGCGGTCGCCGACTGCAGGGGGCGTGCCCCGCGCGCCGCCCAGCCCACGAGGTCCCGGTCGTAGCCGCGGGGGGGGACGGCCCCGGATTCGCGCTCCACCCTCAGCCCACCGTCGTCGGCCACGCCGAAGAAGGCCACGCCGTCGTAGCCGAGGTCCCGGCGGGCGCGCGAGGTCGCGCTCTCCAGCAGCATGCTGCGGCTGTGGGCCGCGCTCATCTCCGCGACCAGGCCGGCCAGGCGCTCCAGGCGCGCGGCGTGCCGCCGCTGCCGGCTGAAGATCTGCCGGCTGCGGATGAAGGAGGCGGCCGGCCCCGCGAACATCGAGAGCAGCTGCACGTCCCCGTCCGTGAAGCCGCCGGGCTTGTTGGCCGCCACGAGCAGGCCGAGCACCGTACCCTCCGAGAGCATGGGCACGAGCACGACCGAGTCCATGTCGGCGATGCGGACGATGTCCTGGAGCAGGCGCGGGTCGGTGCGCGCGTGGTTGCTCACGTAGGGACGGCCGGTGCGGAAGTTCCACATGCCCCGGTGCTCGGGGCGGACCTGGTAGCGCACGCCGCGCGCGACCTCGTCGGACATGCCGTGCGCGGGCAGGGCCACGGACATCGTGCGCCCTTCCGGGTCGTAGACCGCGATGAGGCAGATGGGCGCCCCGATCAGGGTGGCCAGCCGCTGCGTCACCATGCGGTTGAACTCTTCGGGCTCGGCGATCAATGACCAGTCGCGGCCGATCTCGTGGAGCTGCGCGAGGTCCCTCGCACGCGACTGCGCCTCCTCGCGCGCCGCCTGCATCTGGTCGTGCAGGGACTTGATGCGCAGGAACGCGCGCACCTTCAGCACCAGCGCCGGCATGTCCACGGGCTTGGTCAGGAAGTCGTCCGCGCCCGCCTCGTAGCCCTCCTTGAGCGAGGCCGTGTCGCCCAGGGCGGTGAGGATGAGGACGGGCAGCGAGGGCCCGTAGCGCTCGCGGATGCGCGCGCAGGTCTGGAACCCGTTCATGCCGGGCATGCGGACGTCGAGGATGACGAGGTCGAAAGGCTCACGCTCGAGCCGCTCGAGCGCCATCTCGCCCGACTCCGCGCGCACGGCCGGGTACCCGTGCAGGGCCAGGATGTCGACGAGCGTGCGGGAGACGTGAGGGTCGTCGTCGACGAGCAGCAGCTTCGGCATGGAGGGTGGGAAGGATTTTAGCGCGTTTGGCCCGTCAGGGTCCGGTCACACCACACCCTCCTGCCGCAGGGCCTCGACCTCGTCCGCGGACAGCCCGAGCCGTTCGGCCAGAACCTCTTGAGTGTGCTGCCCCAGCAGGGGCGGCGGCCGCCGCGACCCGCGGCCGGCGCCGCCGAGGTGGATCGGGCTGCCGACGTAGCGGCCGACCCCGAGGCGGGGATGCGCCACCTCCAGCAGCAGCCCGCGCGCCGCCACCTGCTCGCTGTCCAGCGCCTCCGCCACCGTCCTCACCCGGCCGCACGGCACCCCGGCGTCCTCCAGCCGTCCCAGCCATTCGGCCGCCGGCCGCGCGCGAAGGATCGGCGCGAGGCGCGCGCGCAGCGCGTCGTAGTTCCGGACGCGCAGCGCGTTCGTGCCGAAGATCGGCTCGGCGGCGAGGTCCGCCCGATCGATGGCCGCGCAGAAGGCGTGCCACAACGACTCGCTCCCCACCCCCACGATGACGTGGCCGTCGGCGGCCTCGAACGTCTCGTAGGGCGCCAGGCTCGGGTGGCGATTGCCCAGGCGGGCCGGCACCTCGCCGGCGAGGAGGTAGGCCGAGGCGTGGTACGAGAGCGGCGCGAGCAGGCTCTCCAGCAGCGAGACGTCCACCTGGCCGCCCGCGCCGGTCTGCTGCCGTCGCACGAGCGCGAGCAGGATGCCCTGGAACGCCGTCATCCCGGCCAGAACGTCCGCGACGTAGGCGCCCACGCGCGTGGGCGGGCCGTCGGGCGCGCCCGTGATGCTCATCAGCCCGCCCTCGCCCTGCGCGATCGCGTCGTACCCGGGCCGGCCGCCCCAGGGACCGTCGGGGCCGTAGCCCGAGACGGAGGCGTAGACCACTCGGGGATTGCGCGCCCGCACCGCGTCGTAGGAGAAGCCGAGGCGATCGAGCGTCCCCGGCCGGAAGTTCTCCACGAGGACGTCGGCGTCGTCGAGGAGCCGGCGCAGGATGCGCCGCCCTTCCTCGTGCTTGAGGTTCAGCGTGAGCGACCGCTTGCCGCGGTTGACGGAGAGGAAGTAGGTGCTCTCGGCGTAGGCGGCGCGCGACGACGAGTTCACTTCGGCGTCGCGAGCCGGGGGTCCAGGGGGGTGCGGCACGCCCCCCCCCTGCTCGACGACGAAGGGAGGTCCCCAGCCGCGCGTGTCGTCGCCCTTGCCGGGCTCCTCGACCTTGATGACGTCGGCTCCCGCGTCGGCCAGCGCCATGCTGCAGTACGGTCCGGCCAGGATACGCGTGAGGTCGATGACGCGCACGCCAGTCAGCGGGTCCATGTCGCGCATCGTATCGCTTGCCAGTGGGGCGCTAAACCCGTACCCTGATCCTCGGACCCGCGAGGGCTCCGAGGAGTCGGGGCGGCGCGTTCGGTTCGTCCACGGCTGCCCCGGCCGGAGGAAGAACCCATGGCCGCCGCCGGCGCGCAGACGCTGCTCACCCTCATCAAGCAGAAGCAGGATCTCCACGGGTACCGGGAGCGACACTGGACGGGCACGCTCCAGGACTACATGGAGATCGTCATGTCGAACCCGAAGGTGGCGCGCAACGCCTACCAGCGGCTGCACGACATGATCCTCTCGCACGGGTTCACCGAGTACACGCGCCACCACGACCGGTACGTCCACTACCGGCTGTTCGACGATCCCGTCGACGCGGGCCGTGACGCCGTGTTCGGGCTCGACGCGCCCCTCACCCGGCTCGTGCACAACATCAAGTCCGCGGCCTTCGGCTACGGGACCGAGAAACGCATCCTGCTGCTGCACGGCCCGGTCGGTTCCTCCAAGTCCACCATCGCGCGCCTCCTGAAGAAAGGCCTCGAGCTCTACTCCAACCAGCCCGAGGGAGCGCTCTACACCTACGGCTGGATGGACGAGCCGTCGTCCTCGCCCTCGCCTTCACCGGAGTCCGTGCACTGGTGCCCCATGCACGAGGAGCCGCTGCACCTCATCCCGCTGGAGAGCCAGGAGGTGGTGTACGCCGAGCTGAACCGGCGGATGGACCCGCGCGAGTACCGCATCGTGCACACGGGCAGCCTGTGCCCGTTCTGCCGGAAGACGTACCAGGACCTGATGACGCGCTACGACGGCGACTGGGAGCGCGTGGTCCGGCACGCGGTCATCAAGCGACTCACCCTGTCCGAGAAGGACCGTATCGGCATCGGGACCTTCCAGCCGAAGGACGAGAAGAACCAGGACTCGACCGAGCTGACCGGCGACCTCAACTACCGGAAGATCGCCGAGTACGGCTCCGACTCCGA
This sequence comes from Vicinamibacteria bacterium, assembly GCA_035544515.1. Classification (GTDB taxonomy): domain Bacteria; phylum Acidobacteriota; class Vicinamibacteria; order Fen-336; family Fen-336; genus DATKEG01. The sequence continues at coordinate 21,852 of DATKEG010000268.1, forward strand.
CCCGCGCGCCTTCAACTTCGACGGCGAGCTGAACATCGCGAACCGGGGGATCATCGAGTTCATCGAGATCCTCAAGCTGGACGTGGCCTTCCTCTACGACCTGCTCGGCGCCTCGCAGGAGCACAAGATCAAGCCCAAGAAGTTCCCGCAGACGGACATCGACGAGGTCATCGCGGGACACAGCGTCGCCGGCCACGAGCCGATCATGTATCGCTTCTACGGTTCGGTCGGCTGGACGACCTTGGAGGAGCTTCACGAGCGCTTCGCGGACGACTGCAGCGGGCTGCAGGTGCTCGCGCGCGACCTCGACACGGAGCGCACACGTTGGACGCCGGTACGCTCCGTCTTCCGGCACCGGTTCACCGGCGAGATGCTCACCACGGACCAGAAGTGGGGCGTGGTGGAAACGACGCCCAACCACTCGATCTACGACCGGGCCGGTGAGACCTTCTACCCCGAGGACCGACACGAGATCCTGGCCGCGCGGCGGCTGGAGCCATTCGCACCCGCCGAGGCGGCGGTCGTGGATGCCCTGGAGCTGATTCCGGGGTTTGCCCGCTCGGACGTGCGTGCGGTCGTCGGCGGCGGCCCGATGACACGCCCCCCCCGCGCGGGTTGGGCGCGGCTCGACCTGCCGCGGCATGCCACCGAGATCCAGGCCGTCTATCACACCGAGATCGACGCGGCCGCGCTGAAGGACCTCATCACGGTTCTGGTCTGGTACGCCACCGAGGGCCACGTCAACGGTCGCAACGGCGGCATCGTCATCACCCAAGCCGATCCGGAGGAGCTCGAGCGTGTGCGCCAGGCCTACGCGCGCATCACGTCCGGGACCGGCTCGATCGACAAGGGCGCGAAGACGGATTCGGCCTGGCGGCTCTACCTTGGCTCCCAGGCCATTGCCGTGCTGGCTCGATACCACTGCGGCGAGCACTCGCCGCACAAGCGGCTGCCGGATTTCCTGTTCCAGCTGCCGACGCCGCTCCTGCAGCATGCCTTCGACGAGTTGATGCGGACGGACGGGAGCCGGCGTCTCCCCGCCAAGCTGGACGGCCGGGCGTCCGCGCGGTACCGCGAGCGTTTCTTCGAGTACAAGACCATCTCGCCGATGCTGGCCGCGCAAGTGGGAACCCTGGCCAGCCTCCTCGGCCACGACTACAGCGTCTACCGGGGCGAGCGCCCCGGCCGCACCCCGGCCTACCGCGTTCG
>DATKEG010000269.1:0-15502 GCA_035544515.1 Vicinamibacteria bacterium
GGCCTTGGCCGGGTCCGCCCGCGCGCCCGTGCCGTAGAGCGCCGCGCGCTCCGCGTACATGAGGGCCTCCACCGCGTGCGCCTCGTAGACCACCGCCCTGCCTGCGGGCAGGCGCACCAGCAGGTCGGCCAGCTGCAGGTCGCGCGTGAACACCAGGCCGCCCCCGCGCAGCGCGCGCGCGGCGTGGAGGAGGGCGCGCAGGAGGAACGACGCGCGCGGAAGAAGGAACGAGCCGCGCCGGTGCAGCACGCCGAGACGCCGCACCTCGAGGCCGGGATGGGCGTCCGCGCCGTAGTCGGCCAGGATCTCGGAAGTGGGACGGGGGTCGCTCTTCCGCACCAGCAGGGTGGTGGGCGTGCCCGCGCGCGCGAGGGCGGCGGCCGTCTTGACGATCTGCACGCCGCTCGCGCGCTCGAGCGGAAAGCGGATGTCCGCCGGGATGAGCACCGCCCGCGCGGCGCTCACCGCTTCTCCGCCACGCACTGCACGTGGCCGACCATGACGTCGCGCGCGAGCGGCGTCTTCTCCAGCGTCCGGCGCAGCGGTCCGGGAACCGCGCGCCGGAAGAAGCCAGTCACGTGGCGGTCCTCGCGGAGCAGGTGGAACCCGGCCTGGCGGAGCCAGGAGCGCAGTCGGGAGAGGGTCACGCTCTGCAGCAGGTCGTCCTGCTTGGTCAGCCCCTGCTCGGCCAGCGCGACGAAGGTGTTGGCCTCCCTCTTCTCCCGGAGCGCCCAGGGGGCGCGCCGCGCCAGCCAGCAGAAGGCGGCGAAGGCGCGGCGCCGTCCCACCACGAGGTGCAGCGGGATCGGCACCAGCAGCCGGGGAAGGTGGGCGCCGGCCAGCGACAGGTAGGGGGCCGTGGACAGGTACAGCACGCCGCCCGGGCGCAGGACGCGGTGGCACTCGCGCAGGTAGTCCGGGGCGGAGGACACGTGCTCGATGACGGAATGGCTGAAGACGACGTCGAAGCAGCCGTCCGGGAAGGGCAGCCGCGCGCCGTCGCCCTGCACGAACGCGACCCGGCCCGACCGCTTCTCGCGCGCCAGCCGCGTGCCCGCGTCGCGGAAGCGCGCCTCGAGATCGAGCCCCACCGCGAAGTCCGCCTCCTCGGCCAGGGACAGGGCGGTCCCCCCTCCGCCGCAGCCGGCGTCGAGCACGCGGCCGTGCAGCACGACGCCCGCGCGCTCCAGGCCCTCTATGGCCTTCGCGCTGCGCAGGTACTCGAAGACGGCGTAGTGGTATTCGCTGCGGAACCGCGTGCGGGCCGCGTCCTCGATGGCGCGGTCGTCGATCGCCCTCACGCCGCGCCCGCCTCCTCGTAGAGCGCGAGGTAGCGAAGGACGACGCCGTCCAGGCGGAAGCTCTCGGCCACCCGGGCCGCGGTGCCGGCGCTCGCGCGACGCGGGGCGTCGAGGAAGGCGAGCGCGGCCGCGGCCAACGCCTCCGGCTGCCGCCGGGGCGCGAGGGTGACGTCGTCGCCGAACAGGCCGTGCAGCTCGACGCCCCCGGGGTTGTCCGTGGAGACGACCGGCGTGCCGCAGGCCAGCGCCTCCAGGGCCACGGTGGGCGTGGCCTCCAGCACCGAGGAGAGCACGAAGAGGTCGGCCGCGGCCACCAGCCGCGCCACGTCCTCGTTGGGGACGAGGCCGAGAAACCGGACCGAATCGCCCAGCCCCAGGCGCGCCGCCCGCGCGCGCAGGCCGGCCTCCTCTTCGCCCGCACCCGCGATGGCCAGCACGGCGTCGCGTCGGCGGTCGCGCACGCGCGCGAAGGCTTCGAGGAGCGTGGCCTGATCGGCCAGCGGGTGGAGGCGCTTGACGTTGAGCAGGAACGGCCCCCCCCCGGGCGCGACCGGCTGCCGCGCGCGCTCGCGCTCGGCGGGCGGGAGCGGGCGGAAGAAGTCCGCGACGGGCGGGTACACCACCGAGCCCTTCCGCATGGGGACGGAGAGCTCCTGCGCGCGCGCGAGCAGGGCCTGGCTGTAGAAGGCCACGTGGCTCGCGCCGCGGTTGAGCGCGCGGAACGCCGCATCCTTGCCGTCGTGATGCCAGATCTCGGTGCCGTAGTGGGTGAGGACGTACGGCCGCCCCCGCCAGGCGGCCAGGCGCGCCGCCATCTGGTTCATCCAGGTGCTGGAGTGGACGTGCACGACGTCCGCCCCGCGCACCAGCGCGTCTCCCTTCCACCAGGTCTCGGCCGCTTCGAGGGCTTGGGGCACGCGCGTGGCGCGCAGCCGGGCGCGGCGGCGGACGAAGGCCACGTCGCCGCGGGAGGGCCCGGGGCCGAAGGTCAGGAAGCGCGCGGCGTGGCCCCGCCGGCGCAGGCCCTCGGCGAGCAGGTGGGGGAGCAGCGCGTTGGCCGCCTGGTGGGGAGGGAGGTGCGGGGTCACCATGAGCACGTTCATGGAGCCCCGCCGGCGGTTCGCGGCCGGGGCATCAGGACCAGCCCGCCGCGAACTCGGCGTAGGTGCGTCCGGCCGCGCCGAGCCGTCCCGTGAGGTGATCGAGGATCCGGCGCAGGTGCTCCAGGAAGCGGTCCACGCTGGGCTGGTCCGGCGTATAGGGGCTGCCGCCGGGCAGGAGCTCGCTCGAATGGAAGAGGATGTTGAAGCAGGGGACGTCCCGCCGAGCCAGCCGCGTGGCGAAGGCCAGCATGTCCGGCAGCGTGGTGTAGGAGGGCCGCAGCCACACCGCGCGCAGGCCGAGCCGCCGGAGGGCGCCGCGGTAGGGGATGGGCGGCAGCGAGGCGTAGAGCCTCTCCAGGGACTTGGGCAGCGGCGGAGTGGTGGCGGCGGTCACCGGGATCTCGAGGATCCGCGCCGCCCCGGGCCGCCGCACGTCGCCGTAGTCGGGACGGTAGGGAAGGAGGGGCGCGCCCGCGAAGGCCGTTCCGCCCTTGCCGCGCTCGTTGAAGAGCGGGTCCACGCTCGTGTCCACCGTATAGCCGAGCTCTTCCAGGATGACGAGCGAGCGTTCGTCGAAGCCGTGACGGCCGGCGCGGTAGCTCGTCGGCCGCCCACCCAGCCCGCGCTCGATCGTCTCGGTGAGCTCGCGCAGCTGCCGCCGCAAGACGTCGGTGGGGAGCTGGTGGGGGTACCGCCCGTGGAGGTCCTCGGGGCGGTAGGGCGGCGAGCTCCAGGGATGCAGGTGCGCGCCGATCTCGCAGCGGCCGGTGGCGGCGAGCCCGCGCAGGACGGCGGCGCTCTCCTCGCGCGTGGCCATCTCGTGCGTGACGAGGTACGTGGGCCGGACGCCGAGCCCGTCGAAGAGCGCCTGCAGGGCGGGCAGGCGCTCCGCGTTGCGGACCGAGAGCGCGCGCCGGCCGGCCTCCGACCACTGGTCGTCGGCCTCCGTGTCCACGCCCACGAGCACGGCGGGGGCACCCTTGGCCGCCGCGCTCACCGGTCGAGGTCCCCGTCGCCGAACATGAGGTTCCAGCCGCCCACGTCCGCCAGCGCGCCCTGCGGGTCCACGGCGGACTTGACGCAGAACTGCACGGCCGAGAACCCGGGGAAAAAGCCGAACCGTCGCAGCGTGGCGGCCAGCGGGCCGTTGAGGCTGTAGGCCTGCGCCCGCGCCACGCCCGCCGTCCGGAAGGACGAGAGCAGGGAATGGACGAGCGCCTCCTTGGCTCCCTCGTCGCGCGTATCGGTGAACACGTCCACGATCCACCCCAGGCGCGTGCCCCGGTGGTCGTCCAGGCGGCTGGCCGCATAGCCGACCAGCTCGTCCCGGCGCCGCGCCTCCAGGAGATCGTAGCGGCGGTGCGGGCATTCCAGGTACTTCCAGCGGAGGTAGCCGAGGTCGCGCCGCACGCACATCGTGTAGGAGGCGCGCGCGCGTTCCCAGAGGTCGTCGCACTCGGGGGAGAAGTCGGCGACGGCGCGTACCTCGACGTCGTCCGGGGGCCGCGGCGGGCGGCCGAAGCGCAGCCGCAGGAAGGCGGCGAGCCCGGGGGCGGCCATCGTGCCGGCCCGCGCACCCAGACGGCGCCGCGCGACCGCGCGGGCGTCCATCACCTTCTGGTAGAACGGCACCGGACCGACGTCGACGAAGCCGAGCTTCTTGAACAGCGGGTAGGAGGACGGCGTCAGGCCGAGCGCGAGCGCGACGTCCTCGTGGTCGCTCCAGGCGTTGGAGAGGAGCGCGCCCAGGCCGCGGCCCTGCGCGTCCACGCGGACGAAGTAGTCGTTGCCCCACGAGGCCTGGACTTCGCGCCCGCCGAACCACAGGCGCACGCGCAGCGCGGCCATCTGGCCGAGGAGCCGCTCTCCCTCCCGCGCCATCCAGATGACGGGGCCCGTGGCCGCCACCGCGGGGTTCCTCTCGTATTGCCAGGTCCAGCGCCGTCGGCTGGCCGCGGTGGCGTCGGCGCCGAAGACCTCTTCGTACAGCCGGAACATCTCGCCGTCGTGCTCCCGGCCGCGGCGGACGACCTCCACCTTTTCCGTATGCGGCGCTCTCCGCTCCGCGCCTGTCGTCATCGCGCGCATCGCGCCGGGATGAACCCGCCGCGATGCGGCCGGGGAAACGCTCCGCTGCGAGCGCCGGACGTCATCATGCGCCCATGCCGCGCTCTCCGCTCCGCGCCTGCCGTCATCGAGGGCATCGCGCCGCCGGGGTGATCATCGAGGACACTGCGTCGGCGTGGACGCGCGGGCGTGCCACAACCGAACGCCATGCCCCCGCGCCAAACGCGCGAATATATCACGCCCTTCCGCCAACCTCGGCGCGGCCTTCGGCGCGCGAAGGCCCATGTTAAGGTGGCGCGTGGCCGTGCTGCCGGTCCTGGCGGCCGTCGCGCTGGTGCTGGCCGCCTTCGGGCGGCTGCGGCGGACCTGGAGAGACGTGGCGGAAGGGGTGGCCCTGGCCCTGCCGCTTCTCCTCGCGGTGGCTCTCACCGCGGGGCCCGCCCCCTCCGGTGCGGGACGGAGCGCCGCTTCGCTCGCGGCGCTGCGCGCCGAGCCGTACCGCCTGCCCGATCCCGACCGGCGCGACGCCCTCGTCTCGCTCGTGGCCTGGCCGGCCGCCGCCCTTCTCGGCGACCAGGGAGCGGTGCGCCTCGTCGCCGCCGTGGCCTCCGCGTCGGCCCTGCTGCTCGGCTACGCGCTGTTCCGCTCCGCGGGGCTCGATCCGATGGCCGCGGTGGTCGGGCAGGTCACGCTCGCCGCCCTCCCCGTCCTGGCGCTCGGCCCGGGCCCCGTCCTCTTCGCGCATGCGCTGCCGCAGGCCCTCCAGCTGCTGCTGCTGGCGCACCTCGTGCGGCGCCTGGGGCACCTCGAGGGCGCGCGCGACACCGCGGCCGCCTTCGCATTCCTCCTGCTCGCCCAGGCCGCCTCGGCCGTGGCGACGCTCGAGGTCGCGCTGTTCGCCGCCGTGGCCGCGCTCTTCGAGGCGGCGGCCGGGGCGCGGCGGCGGGCGCTGCGGCTGGCCGTGAGCGGCGCCCTGGCCACCGCGGCCGTGGTGCTCGTCCGGTACGGTCCCCGGCTGCTGGACTGGGCCGCTCACCCGGCGCCGGCGGCGCCTCTTAGCTCCTGGAGCCCGCTGGCGCTCGGCCTGGCGGCGCTCGTCGGGGGTGCGGGGCTGGCCGCGCTGCCGGAAGGGACGCGCGCGCCGCGCCTCGTCGCCGCCGCGCTGGTGGCCGGGCTCGCGGCCGCGGTCCTGGGGCCGCTCGTCGATCCGGGGTCTCCGACGCCAGGGGGTCTCGGCCTGTTGGCCCCGGCGGTGGCGTGCGCCCCCGCCGCCCTCGCGGCCCGGCTCAGGAGCCCGTGGACCGGCCCTGCAGCTCCTGGAAGTCGATCTTGACGCGCGACATGCTCACCTGGCGCTTGCCCGTGCGCACCATCGGGATCGCGTCCACGAACTCGACGTCGATCCGCGTCGACTCCCCGAGGTAGCGCCGCAGGATCGCCAGCGCCTCGTCGAACACCGTCTCGTCGAAGCGCGCGGCCTTGACCACCTTCAGGCGCACGGCGCCCGGGGTCTCCTGCAGCACCTGGAACTGGCGGATGACGAAGTCGTAGTCCTTGAAGAGGTGGGGGAAGAGGGAGCCCGGGACCACGTGACCGTCCGCGCCCACGATCATCGATTGCACGCGCCCCTCGATGCGGCCCAGGCGCGGCAGGCCCCGGCCGCACGGGCAGGGCTGGCCGGGGTCGAGGGCCACCGCCAGGTCGCCGATGCGGTAGCGGATGAACGGCAGGCACAGGTTGTTGAGGTCGGTCACCACCACCTCGCCCAGCTCGCCGGGGGCCGCCGGCCGGCCGTCCTTGAGGACCTCCACCACGTAGCTCTCGCCCACCACGTGATGGCCGTCGTGGGCCTCGCACTCGTAGGCGAGGCCGGAGAACTCGCGGCTGCCGTACTTGTCGAACACGCGCGTGCTAAACGCCTGCTCGATCGACTGCCGGCTCTCCTCGGGCAGCACCTGGGCCGAGGAGACCAGGCCGCGGGGGTGGATGCCGAGCGCGCCGTGCCGCCGCGCGTAGTCGGCCAGGAAGTGGAAGCACTCCGCGTAGCCGTCGATCAGCACCGGCCGATGGCGGTGCAGCCGCCGCGCCGCCCTCTCCACGTCCTTCTCCGACATCTCGAAGGCGGGGATGAAGATGCGCCGGGAGAGCCAGGCGTCGATGCGCTCGCGCAGGACCTGGTGCCAGCTCATGCCGATCGTCTGGTGCCACAACCGCGCCTGGCGGTCGCCGAAGCGCCACCCCGTCCACTCCAGGCTGCGCAGGGTCGCCGCCCAGCGGATCTCGAGCTGGTGCTGGTCGGCGTAGCAGACGAACGGCTCGCCGGTGGAGCCGCTGGTGGAAACCTTCAGGATCCGGCGCTTGTCGTGGTTGTCGGAGAGCAGGTCGAAGTAGAGGCTCTCGCGGACCTGCGCCTTGTCCAGCAGCGGCAGCTTGCCCAGGTCCTCCAGGGTGGCGATGTCGGCCGGGCGGAGCGACCGCTGGTCCATCGCCTCGCGGTAGTAGCCGACGTGGTGGTAGGCGTGGTGCACGAGGCGGCGGAGCTTCCGCTCCTGCAGCTCGCGCATCCTCTCCGGAGGGAGCCACTGGCTCCTCTTGAGCTCGTCGTAGTAGAGCCCGGCCCGCCGCGTGATCATCCACTTGTGCAGCGGCATGGTGGCCAGGAAGAGGCGGAAGAGCGCCCGCCGCCAGCCCCGCAGGGGCGCGTCCTCCCGCGCCGGGGGGTGGGTGCGGAGGAAGTCCGCGAGCAGGCTCTCCTTCTTCTGGAGCAGGCGGAACTCCACGAACCCCTTGGCCAGGTCCACGAGGGCCAGGAGCACGACACGCAGGGGGAAGCGCGACATGAACGAGCGGCCGAGCAGGCGGCTCTCGAACAGCGTCTCCACCTCGCGCACGGTGTAGCCCTTGGCGCGCGCGGCCACCGTGATGAACGTCTGGAAGTAGCGGTAGCGATAGCGATGGTGGAGGATGTCGGCCATGGTCTCGCGCAGGCCGATCACGAAGCCGGACTTGTTGTCGCGGGCGGACATGCCGAACAGGGTGTTGAGCAGGGCGTTGAGGCCCTTGCTCAGCAGGTAGCGCGAGTCCTTGAGCCGGCCCACGGAGCTGCGGCAGCCCTGCACGACGTCGGCGTGGCTGAGCCGGATCTCGCGGTAGAGACGCCAGACGTCCTCCGGCAGGTTCTGCAGGTCCGCGTCGATGAAGCACACGTAATCGCCCCGCGCGCGCGTCACGCCGCTGAGCCAGGCCGCCGCGATGCCGCGGTTCGTCTCGTGGAACACGCCGACGACCCGGGGCTCGGCGGCGGCGAGGGCGCGGATGACCGCGCCCGTGTCGTCGGCGCTGCCGTCGTCCACGAGGACCACCTCGCCCGCCATCTCCTTGCGGTCGAAGACCCGGCCCAGCCGCTCCACCAGCTCGGGCAGGTTCTTGGCCTCGTTGAAGCAGGGAACCACCACGGACACGTCGAGCGCCCTCATGCGGCCGCGGACTCCCGCATCCAGCGCCAGGTGCGGGAGAGGCCCTCGTCGAGATCGACGCGGGGCCGCCAACCCAGCTCGGCCGCGGTGCGCGCGAGGTCGGCCACGCGGCACGACCCCGCGGTCTCGTCCGGCGGCAGGTATTCCTTGGGAAGGATGCGGCCGGCGACGCGCATCATGCGGTCCACCAGGTCGTCGATCGGGGTCGCGGCCCCGGAACCGACGTTGTACACCGCGCCCGACCGGCCCGCGCGCAGCGCCGCGAGCGCCGCCTCCACCGCGTCGTCCACGAAGACGTAGTCGAGCGCCTGCTGGCCGTCGCCGTGGACGGTGGGCCGCTCCCCGCGCAGGAGCCGCTCGTACGTCTTCACGATGACGGACTTGTAGCCGAGGCCCAAGTGCTGGCGGGGACCGTAGACGAAGAAGTACCGGAGCGTCACGTGCGCGGGACCGTGCGGCGCCCCGAAGTGGCCGAGCAGGCGCTCGCCGAGCAGCTTCGACATCCCGTAGGCGGTGGTGGGCCGCGCCGGCTCGTCCTCGCGCAACGGCGGGCCCTGCCGGCGCCCGTAGGCGAAAACGGAGGAGGCGAACACCACCTTGCCCACGCCGGACGCCTGCGCGGCCTGCAACAGACCGCTCGTGCCCGCCACGTTCGTCCGCAGCACGTCGAGCGCCGTGCCCTGCGTGTGGTGTTTCTCGGCCGCGAAGTGGAACACGGCGTCCGTGCCCGCGAGGACGTCGCGCAGGGCCTCGGGCCGGTCCTGGCCGAGGTCGTGGCGTACCAGGCGCACGCGCGCGCCGAGTCCGGCCAGCGTGTCGGGCCGGCCGTAGCGGAAGCTGTCCACCACCGCGACGCCGGCCACGCCCTCGGCGAGGAGCCGCCGCACGAGGTGCGAGCCGATGAACCCGCAGCCGCCCGTCACCAGCACGCGTGCGCCGGCCAGGGCGCCTTCACCTGACATCATGCGACGGCCCACTCTACCGGAAGCCCGCCACCGGTCCAACCGACCACGTGTGTCCGGCGGCTGCTAGGGGCGCCCGGCCAGCGACGCGTAGGCGCGGACGTACTCCGCATAGCGCTCCGCGCTCGTGGCCACGAGGCCCGCGAGCACGAGCGCCGCGGCCCACCGGCCCGCGCGGCCGCGCCGGGCCAGCTCCTCGAGCGCCGCCCCGGCCGAAAGCGCCACCAGCGGGGCCGCGAACTCGATCTCCTTGAGGTCGCGGAACAGCCCGCCCCCGAAGGCGCGCAGCGCGAGCAGCGTCGCCGCGGCCAGCGCGTAGGCGGCGAGCACGCGGAAGACCGCCGGCGGCGCGCGCCGGGCGAGGAGAAGGAACCCGGCCACGGCGAGGGCCGGGTAGCCCCAGCCGTAGAAGATGGGGATGCGAGCGAGCGCCTCGATCACCCCGCCGCCCGTGCCGCCGCCCTCGGCGGCCATGCGGGCGCCGGCGGCCGCGGCGGGCAGGATCTCGCGGAAGAACAGGGCCACGAAGCCGGCGTAGAGCCAGGCCACCGTGAAAGTGGCCGCCGCGGCCCAGCCGGCCAGGAGCCGGAGCGCCAGGGGCCGGCACAGGAGCGCGGCGAAGCCGCCGAACAGCGTGAGGTTGAAGAGGCTCGAGATGTAGGTGAGGAAGGCGGCGAGGGTCCCCCCGGCTTGCAAGAGCCACGGGCGCAGTCGATCCGGCCGCGCCGCGAGGAGAGCGGTGGCCAGGACGACGACCGTGTCCAGGAGGTGGCCGGCCACGGTCGACCACATGGCGAGCAGCAGGCGGCTGTAGAGCGGCGGGAGCAGGACGGACACGAGCGCCGCGCCCGCGCCCGACGCGCCGAGCACCCGCGCGAGCGCGAACACGGCCACTGCCTCCACGGAGGCGCACCAGAGCGCCACCTGCTTCATGGCTTCGACGATCCGCTCCTCGGGGAGGAAGCCGAAAGGGAGGAAGAAGACCGGAGCGTAGGGGAACGCGTATCTCCTTCCCGCCACGACGCGCGGGTAGGCGACGCCCACCCGCACCTGCGCGGCGTGGTTGCGCTCGGAGAGGCGCCCCTCGCCGTCGCGCAGCGCGAGCACGTAGCGGAGGTTGTTGCGGACGTCGTTGTAGAAGTAGCTCGGGTGGAACAAGGCGGCGCCCTTGAGCAGGTAGCCGGCCAGGAAGATCAGCACCAGGAAGCGGCCGTGCTCCCGGCGCCGGGCCAGCCACGCGAGGAGTGCCGCGGAGGCCAACGCGGGCGGCGCCACGCGCGCGGCCACGTGCGCGAAGGCGAACGGGTCGGCCGCCGCCCAGGCCGCCTGGGCGAGGGCCAGGCCGCCCGCGGCCGCGGCCGCGGCGGCGGTGCCGAAGCCGGCCAGGAGCGCGACGAGGAACACGCCGCCCACGAGGAGGCGCGGAGCCCACGACGTGAGGGGAAGCCGCCAGCCGAGGCCCTTCACCTCGATCCAGTCCATGGCCAGGGCCAGCTCGGGATCCTCGGCCACGAAGTCGAGTCGCAACGGACCGCGCGCTCCCCGCAGAGGGAACTCGTAGACGCGGTGCCCGCCCGGCCGGGCCTCGAACGTGGCCACCGGCGCGCCCCAGGCGTAGGCGTGGATGCGCGCGGGGTGGTCGAGGAAGCGGGCCGCGCGGAAGCGCAGGACGCCGTCGCCCCGCCCGTGCAGGGGCACGGCCACGGACGCGCGGCTCGTCGCCCAGCGAAACGTGGTCGGCGGCCGCTCCTCGCTCGGCGTGAACCCGGAGAGGTACGCGCCGGTCGAGGGGCCCACGTCGACGACGAGCGGCGCGCGGAAGAGCGGCGCGAGGGCGAGAAGTGCCTCGGCCGCGAGGAGCAGCGCGGCGAGCGTCGCGGCCCGCCGCAGGCGCTACTCGGGCTTGGCCACGCCGATCACGCCGCAGGCCAGGCGGCCGCCCGCGTCGCCGGTGGGCTGCGTCTTCAGGTCGTCCGCCTTCTCGTGGACGATCACGCCCCGGCCCAGGATCGAATCGTCACCCTCGAAGTCCAGCCGGCCGTCCATGTAGTCCACCTTGGCCGTCCCGTCCGCTCCCGCCTGAATGTTCCCCATGTCGCCCTCGTGCCGCTTGGCGGCGTCGGGAGCGGCGTGGGGTTCCTGCGTCGGGTTGAAATGCCCTCCGGCGGAGGTGAAGTCGGCCGCGGAGCAGTCGCCGAACTCGTGGACGTGGAAGCCGTGCGCGCCCGCGCTGAGCCCGGAGACCGTTCCCTGCACGTGCATGCCGTTGGGCCGCTTGTGGAAGTGGATCGTGCCCGTCACCTTGCCCCCCGCGCCGGCGTGGAGCACGGCCACGGCGTGGTTGACCTCGGCCTTGGCCGCGGCGTGCGCGCGGACGGCGGCGAAGCCCGCGGCCAGCGCCCCGGCGGCCACCAGGACGCCCGCGGTCGACGCAGTCATCTTCATGTTGTCCTCCTCTGCTGGGATCGCTTCACTATAGCGCGTTCCCCTCGCGCAGGAACCCGCTCGCGACGAGCAGCGCCGGGTACGCGAGGAGGAGGGCGCCCTTGACGGCCAGGGCGGGCCACAGCGGCTCGGGAGCCAGGAGCGCGGCCCCGTACACGACGCCGGCCGCCGCCACCAGCGTGGCCAGACGCCCCCACTCGAGGGGCAGCGGGTAGAGGCGCTGCGAGATCACGAAGCCGAGCACGGCCATTACGGCGTAGGAGAGGACCGTGGCCCAGGCCGCGCCGAGGATGCCGAAGGACGGGATGAGGGCGAAGTTGGCGGCGACGTTGGTGGCGGCCGCGGCCGCGGTCACCATGGGGTAGTACCGCGCCTCCTTGCGGATCCCTATGCCGATGGACGTGAGCAGGAACGCGCCGTGCAGCACGTAGGCCAGCGCCACCACCGGAATGACGGGCGCCGCGGCGTGATACTCCGGCCGCGCCGTCATCAAGATCAGCAGCTCGCGCCCGAGCACGGCCACGGCCAGGCCGGCGCCCACGAAGGCGGCGAACGCGACGCGCGCCACGCCGGCCAGCGTCGCGGGCGCGCCCTCTTCCTTGATGCGGGCGTACACGAAGGGCTGCCAGGCGGGCTCGAAGGCGGAGAGGGGAAACTTCACCACCGTGCCGAACGCGTAGCCGAAATGGTAGACGCCGACCTCCGCCCGCGTGACGAACAGGTCCAGGATCTTGCGGTCGGCCAGGTTCTGCACCTGCACCAGGATCCCGTGCGGCACCTTCGGCAGGCCGAAGCCGAGCGCCTCGCGCAGCAAGCGCGGGGACGGCGAGAACGACGCGTGCCGCGCCAGGAGCGGCAGCAGGCACAGGGCGTAGGCGGCGGTGGCCAGGGCGTCGCTCCACACCATCCCGGAGATCCCGTACCCGCTCGAGACGAGGGCGACCTTGAGCACGGTGTTGAAGGCGTGGCGCCCCACGGAGAAGGCCGAGAACAGCCCGGGGCGGTCCTGGATCCGCAGCAGGCTCGCGGGCACGAAGGCCAGGCCGCCGAGGTACACGTCCGCCGCCACCAGCACCACCCAGCCGGCGGGCGGGCCCGGCCCCAGCAGCCACCGCGTCAGCGGCCCGGAAAGGGCCACGACCGCCGCGAGGAGGACGGCGCCCGCGGCCGCCGTGAACAGCGCGACGGTGCCGGCCAGCCGCCGCCGCTCCGCTTCGTCGTCCAGGTCGTAGTGGATGCGGAAGAAGCCCGCGTCCAGCCCCATCCGGAATCCGATCTTGGCCACCGCTCCGAAGAGCAGGAGCAGCGCGTAGTGGCCGTAGTCGGTGGTGCTGAGGTAAGCCGTGTAGACGGGAAGGAGGAGGAAGTTGACCAGGGTGGCGAAGATGTCCGCCGAGCCGTACAGCACCGAGTGCCCGGCCAGCTTGCGCAGGTGCGCGGGGTCCACCACGGGCTGCTAGGTGCGGGCTTTGTCCGAGCGGAAGTACTCGATCACGTGGTCGAGGATCTCGTCGAGGTGCACCTGCGGCTCGTAGCCGATCAGCCGGCGCAGCTTGGTCGTGTCGGGCAGCCGCCGGGGCATGTCCTCGAAGCCCTCCTCGTAGGCCTGGTCGTAGGGAACGAGGGCGATCTCGCTGCGCGAGGCCGTGCGCGCCTTCACGCGGCGGGCCAGGTCGAGGATGGTGATCTCCTCGGCGCCGTTGCCGATGTTGAAGACCTCGCCCACGGCATCGGGGTGCTCGGCCAGCTTGAGCAGCGCGTCCACCACGTCCGAGATGTAGGTGAAGCAGCGGCTCTGGCTGCCGTCGCCGAACACGGTGAGGGGATGGCCGAGCAGCGCCTGCTTCACGAAGTTCGGGATCACCATCCCGTAGCGTCCGGTCTGCCGCGGCCCCACGGTGTTGAAGAGGCGGAAGATGACCACGGGCAGGTGCTTCTCCTTCCAGTAGGCGAGGGCCAGGAACTCGTCGATGGCCTTGCTGCAGGCATAGCTCCAGCGGCCCTTGCTGGTGGGTCCCAGCACGAGGTCGGCGTCCTCCCGGAAGGGCACGTGGTCGCTCTTGCCGTAGACCTCGGAGGTGGAGGCGAGCAGCACCTTCTTCTTCTTCTTGTTGGCCACCTTGAGGACCATCTCCGTGCCGTGCACGTTGGTCTCGATGGTGTTGACCGGGCTCTCCACGATGAGGCGCACGCCTACCGCCGCCGCCAGGTGGAACACGACGTCCACGCGGTCGATCAGCTCGGCCACCACCGGCTCGTTCATCATGCTGTCGATCACGTAGTGAAAGCGCCGGTCGGCCTTGAGGTGCTCGATGTTGTCGATGGCGCCGGTGGAGAGGTTGTCGAGAGCGTAGACGGTGTCGCCGCGGGCGAGGAGCGCCTCCGCGAGGTGGCTGCCCACGAAGCCCGCGCCGCCGGTGATGAGGGCCTTCATCGCCCGCCGCTCACGGAGCCTCCCGCGTCCCCCAGCGGCGCCCGCCGCTCGCGGCGCCGCTCCAGCACCATCTCCGCGGTGCGCGCGGCGCCCAGGCCGTCCACGAGCGCGCGGCCGCGCGCGCTCATCTCGCGCCGCCGCTCCGCGTCGCCGAGCAGCGCCACCACCGCCTGCAGCAGCGCTCGCTCGTCGACCTCCGGTCCCAGGCCGAGGTACTCGACGGTCCCGTGGCGCGCGAACTCCCGCATGCGCTTCTCCTCGCGCGCATTCTGCCCCAGGACGATCCCCGGCGTCCCCAGGGCGGCCAGCTCGTAGACGGACATGCCGCCGGAGCCGAGCACCAGGTCGGCCTCCAGCATCAGGTCCGCGATGTGCCCGCCCGCCTCGTTGATGAGCGGCACCTTGCGCGCCAGTCCCTGCACCAGGGCGTCGAACTCCCGGCGGTAGGAGAAGGCGGGCCCGGCCACCGCCACCACGTCGATGGAGGGGTCGAGGCCCTGCAGCGCGCTCGCCGCCCGGAGGGTGAGCCCCTGGGGATCGCTGCCCCCGAAGCTGAGCAGCACCAGCTCGGGCCGGTCGCGGACCTTCTTCTCCCGGCCCCGGAAATGCTCGCGCAGGATGGCGTAGGCGGGCCCGCCGTAGAAGCCCTCCGGCGTCTCGCGGTCCTCCTTCATGGCCGACACCACGACCTGCGCGTAGTGCTCGGTCGCCTCCAGGTCGTCGAGGGCGTCCACCAGGTTCACGGTCGTCGCGCCCAGGCGGCTCAGCGCGGTCATGTATTCGGCCTCCAGCGCCGGGAGGTCGTTGATGAGGATGGCGGGCGCGAAGTCCCGCATGTGCTCCAGGAACGTCTCCAGGGCGCCGTCGCGCGCCACGCGCAGCGGGTAGCCGGCGCGTGAGACGGCGATGAGCCCCTGCTCGTGTTCGGCGGCCCCGCTCATCAGGAAGGCCACCTCCGCGCGGCTGAGCGCGCGCAACGCGTCCGCGATGGCCAGGGAACGGTACACGTGCCCCATGCCCGTCCGGCTGCCCCCGTCCACGCGGAAGAGCACGCGGGGCTGGTTGAGCAGCCGCTCCGCCATCCAGAAGTCCTCGAGATCGTGCACGGTGAAGCCCGCCCGCTTGTCGAGCACGACGAAGCCGACCTTGGCGCCGAACCGGCTCTGGCCCGCGAGCACGCTCCGGCGCATGGCCACCACCGCGCCGTTCTCCCGGTAGACGGGCGGCTGCTCGTCCCGGCGGCCTTCCTTCTCGAACAGCGGGAGGAGCAGGCCCCGCTCGGCGCGCCAGTTCAGCGTCCGGTCCTCCGTCACCGACAGGACCGTGTCGTAGCCGCCCTTCACGAGCTTCTCCACCGCGTCGTCGATGGCGGCGCCGTCGCGGAAGGGCGTGGTGGCCTGCAGCACCACCACCACGTCGGCCCGCTCGCCCCGCTCTTCCATCTCGCGCACCGCGTGCGCGACCACGGGCTTGAGGCTGGGGATGTCGCCGGCCAGGTCGGCGGGCCGGAGGAAGGGCGCCTCGCCGCCCCAGGCCCGGGCCACCTCGGCCACCTGCGGGTCGTCGGTGGTCACGATCAGGCGGTCCACGCACCCGGCCGCCCGCGCCGCCTGCAGCGTGTGCGCGAGGAGCGGGCAGTCCCCCAGCCGCTTGATGTTCAGGTAGGGCACGGGGTCGGTGCCGCCTCGCGCGGGGACGATGGCCAGCACGCGGA
>DATKEG010000270.1:0-3322 GCA_035544515.1 Vicinamibacteria bacterium
GACCGCGCCCAGATCGTGCGCGCGAGGACCACGGGCGTGTGGTACCCCGCGGTGGAGAAGATGCAGTCCGTGGCCGAGGGCACGCTCCTGGGACGGGTGCGCGACCCGTTCGGCGCCCTGCGCGAAGAGGTCCGCGCGCCCTTCGCGGGCGAGGTCCTCTACGTGGTCGGCACGCCACCGGTCACCGAAGGCGAACCGCTGGCCTTCCTCGGCCAGATCGCCCCCGACCCCCGCTGAAGAGGGGATCGGCTCGACGCCTCAGCGGGTTTGGTCGGCCACGGGCGTCTTCTCTGAAGCCGGCGCGCGGCCGGCGCCGAGCTGGTCCCAGTTCATCACGGCGTTGAAGACGAGGGCGTGGCTGCCGTGCGTCTGCCAGCGCCACATCGGGTTGATGGCGAAGAGCAGGACGTGGCCCTTCCCGACCGGGCAGTCCACGACCGCCGGCTTTTCGGCCAGCTCCTCGCCCTTGTCCAGCATGCCGGAGATCCAGAGGTCGTCCTTCTTCGCGAACTTCATCACCACGCGGGGCAGGCGGTCCGCGGACGGGAGCTGGTTGCGCACGAAGTCGAGGATCTCCTCCGGGATGTCGTCCAGCGATGCGGGCGGCCCCGCGGGCCGGGCGGGCGGAGCCACGTAGGCGCGGCCCTGGGGGACGTCGGGATCGTGGGGCCCGCCCCGGCCCGTGACCCGCCCCTGGGTCGGCGGCCCGAAGACCTCGGCGAAGCGCCGCGCGCCGCCGAGCGAGACGGCCGGGCCGGCCTCGAGCACGGGGCCCTGGTTGAAGTACACGCCGAGGCTGTCCCCGTAACCGTAGGTGACGGGGCTCGCCGGGTCGCTCACCGCGGCGCGCAGCACGCTGCCCCGCGCTTGCAGGCCGCGCGCCTCGATCACGTCCACCGCCTCCACCAGGCCCACGCGCACCGGCAAGACGGCCGAGCTGGCGGCGGCGATGAGAAGCCCGCCCTCCTCCACGAACCGGCGCAGGTTGTGGAGCCCCTCGTAGCCGAACCCGCCGCGCATGTCGTCGGTGCGGTCGGGCCCGCCGAGGTTGGGGTAGCGCTCGGAGGGCGTCCAGGGGATCGCGTCCGCGGTCTGGATCCCGTTGATCTGCCGCGCCACGGACGCGGTGCCGATGGGCGGATACAGGATCACGTCCCAGCGCGCGCGCAGGTCCGCCGTCCCCCGGACGTCGTGGACCGAGATGTAGTCGTAGGGCACGCCGTAGCGGTCGAAGGCGATCCGCCACCAGCCCTCGTTCTGGGTGTTGATCCAGTCGTGCACGAGCGCGATGCGCGGCAGCCGCAGCGGATGGGCCTTGACGGCGGGGGCGGCGGCCACGGCGAGGACCGGCAGGCCCAACTCGCGCGCGTCGCGGTCGAGCCGCGCGCGCAGGCCGGCGTCCCCGCTCACGATCAACGTCCCGGCGCGGAACGTGTGCCCGGCGGCCGTGAACGGCTCCTCGGCCGCCTGCACCGTGGCCTCCCGCAGGCGGAAGCGCAGCGAGGCGAGCTGGCCCTCGGCCCGGTTGCCCACCAGGAACCAGGAGCCCTCGCCCGACACGCCGCCCGGCGACCGGAACTCGTCGAGCCGCGTCATGGCGGCCTTCAGCACCGACGTGTCGCTCACGCGGACCGTCTTCACGCCGTGCAGCGCGCCGAGCGTCCAGCCCGTGTCGTCGTAGGGCCGCGGGTCGTTCACGCTGTACCACTGGGTGTCGAGGAGCATGTCCGCCATCCGGCTGTAGGGCTGGTCCATGCGGACGACGTGCGACGCCGCGGGCAGCGCGACGTCTTTCTCCGTCTCCTGGCCCTGGTCATCCCGGGCCCGCTCCTTCACCTTCACCGCGGCCGTGGTCCGGTGCACCTCGACGCCCTGGAGGGAAAGCGCCTGGAGCAGCTCGGCGACCGCGGCCTGACGCGGCTCGTCCGCGGGGATCACGTAGGCGGCCGGGCCCTCCTTGAACGGCTTCTCCACGCTGCGCCGGCTCTTCAGGTAGAAGTTCTCGAGGAACCGCCCCTTGTTGTCGGCCACGTACTTCATGGCCAGGAGGAGCGCCGACTGCTGCAGGTTGACGTTGTTGCGCAGCGACCAGCGGACCTTGGGCAGGGGCGGGTTGGGCCGGTACCACGTGCGCTCGCTCTGGGAGCGCACGGTCCGGTCCTTGGTGTCCGCGCCGCCGTTGCCGAACGTCTCGTAGAAGCGGCCGATGGCGTTGTGGCCGTTGGCCGCGTAGAACATGTAGTTGGGCGCCCACCCGTCGTAGAACCCGTGCGTCCACACGCCGGGCACCCCGCGCCGGGTCAGCTCGCCGACCTCGTGGTACGCGAGCTGGTGCCACTCGTCGACGACGATCGGGTCCACCCACGCGTTGTAGGGTCCCGTGCCCGTGGACGTGTAGAGGAAGGGCACGGACTCGTGCAGGTCGTGGATGACGGTGGGGTGCCACTCCAGCGTCGTCCGCATCACGTTCTGGCTCTGCTTCAGCGCGAGCCCCATGCCGTCGCGGTTGTTGTCGTGGGCGACGTACTTGCCCCAATAGAGGAGGGACGGCGGGGTCCGGGACGGGTTGTCCTTGCGGTACCGGTACACGTCCACCATCCGCTCGCGGCCGTCCACCTCCAGGACCGGGGTGAGGAGCACGACCGAGTTGCGCCGGATGGCCTGGATGAAGGGCGACTCCGCCACGGCCAGGCGGTAGCCCATCTCCATCAGCATCTCGGGCGAGCCCGTCTCGGGCGAGTGCATGGCGCCGGTGGCCCAGTAGACGGGGAGGCCCTCTTCGACCAGGGTGCTCGCCTCCGCGGGCGAGAGGCCGCGCGGGTCGCCCAGGCGCGCCGTGACCTGCTTCAGGCGGTCGAGCCGGCCGAGGTTCTCCACGTCGGAGATGGCCACCAGGATCTGCTCCCGCCCTTCCTCGGTGGTGCCCATGGTCCACACCCGCACGCGCGGCGACGTCCGGGCCAGCTCGCGGAAGTAGCGGTGGACGTCCTTGGCGTAGGTCAGCCGCTCCGGCGTGCCCACCACGTACCCGTGGAACTTCTCCGGCGTGGGCACGGTGGCGGACGCGGGCAGGTGGTCCACGAGCTCGGTGAGGAACATGGGGTCGGTCGTGTACTCGCGGATCCGGCGGGTGTATTCGGCGTCGACGGGCTGGGCGAGGGCCGTGGCGGGGAGCGAGGCGGCGAGAAGGGCGGCGGCCCACCGTCGGGACATGGAGCCTCCAGGCATCATCGCGCGCGGCTCAGGCGGTGAGCGCGGACCCGCAATGGGCACAGCGCGTGGCCTTGAGCGGGATGTTCGACAGGCAATACGGGCACTCCCG
>DATKEG010000271.1:0-6363 GCA_035544515.1 Vicinamibacteria bacterium
AGTTACCCTTGTTGATCGTCTCCGCCGAGTTCATCAGGAAGTTCTGGGCATCGGCGGTGCCCGCGTGCAGCACGAGGACGCCGGCCAGGAGCAGAAGTCGGCTCTTCATATGCTTTGTTGCCTCCAACCGCGAGCCCGCCCTCCGCTGGCGGTACGAGCACAGGATCGGCGTTCCCCGCCGCCTGAGAAGTGACCCCCCTCACTCGACCGTCCGCGGCCCACTCGCGCATCACGCTCGAGAGATGAGGGCGGCTATCATTGCACGGCTGGTTCTCCAAACCGGAGTGGACATGCGCGCAACCCGCGTGACGATCATGCTGCGCCGGTTGCGTGAGCGGCAGGAGTGGACGTTCTTCGCGGCGCTGCCCCGGGCGGACGGCCCGCTCGCCGCGGCGTGGTGGGCGGTGCTCCTGCTGCGGGGCCTGCTGCCGGCGGCCTTCGCGCTGGCGATGGGCGTGCTGGTAGGGGCGGTGGTGCGCGGCGAAAGCCTGGCGGGGCCGCTCGCGGCCGCCGGTGTCGTGTTCGTCCTCCTGCAGGTGCTCGCCCCGATCCACCAGGCGATCAGCGCCAGCCTCGGCAGCCGCCTGGCGGCCTGGCTCCACGACCGCCTGACGGAGGCGTGCGTGCGGCCGCCGGGCATGGGGCACCTCGAGGACCCGAAGCTGACGGGCGACCTCACCGTGGCGCGCGACTTCGACCTGGGGATGACCGGCCCCCCCATGTACCTCAACATGGACTTCATCGCCGGGGGGCTGGTGCTCACGATCGTGGGGCTGGCCTCGGCGGCCCTCCTCTTCGGGTATGCCTGGTGGGCGCCGCTCGTACTGGCCGGGGCCTGGCTCCTCACCCATTGGTTCCTGCGCGAGAGCGCGGTCTGGCACGACCGCAACACCGACGAGGTCCGCGAGGCGCAGCGCCACGCCGAGTACCTCTACCG
This sequence comes from Vicinamibacteria bacterium, assembly GCA_035544515.1. GTDB lineage: Bacteria > Acidobacteriota > Vicinamibacteria > Fen-336 > Fen-336 > DATKEG01. The sequence continues at coordinate 938 of DATKEG010000271.1, forward strand.
GCTCGCCGTCGATCCCCCCGCGGCCAAGGAGGTACGCCTGTTCGGGCTGGTGGACTGGGTGATGGAGCGCTTCGTCGGCCGCCGGACACGGTTACACCATCTCCAGTACCAGGCCACGCGGCTGCGCGAGCGGCCGCTCTTCTGGAGCCTGCTGCTCGTCACCCTGGCCAACGCCGCGGTGTTCTGGTCGCTCGCCTCCGCCGCGGCCGACGGCCGCCTCGACCTCGCCCGCGTGGTCGTGTACGCGCAGGTGGCGGTGGGCACGAGCGCGATCGCCTTCGGCGGCCTGAGCTGGGCGCTCGACGGCGCCGCCGCGCCGGTGGCCGCGGTGCTGCGGCTGGAGCCGGGCATGCGCGAACGGGGCGCGCTCGCCGCGGTGGGCGCGGTGCCTCGTCCGGCCGCGGGCATGCCCGCGCGCGAGATCCGCTTCCGCGACGTCACCTTCGCCTACCCCGGGAGCGACCGTCCGGTCCTCGAGCGCTTCGACCTCACGCTGGCCGCCGGGTCGTCCCTGGCCATCGTGGGGCTCAACGGCGCGGGCAAGACCACCCTGGCCAAGCTGCTCTGCCGGCTCTACGACCCGCTAACGGGCGCGATCGAGGTGGACGGCGTGGACCTGCGCCATCTCGACGTCGGGGCCTGGCGCGCGCGGATCGCCGCGGTGTTCCAGGACTTCATCCGCTTCGAGCGGCCGCTGCGGGACAACGTCGCGCCGGGGGGCGCGCCGGACGACGCCGTGCTCGCGGCCCTGGCCGAGGCCGGCGCCGGAGGGCTGGCCACGCTCGACACGCCCCTCGCCCGCGGCTACGAGGGGGGCACGGACCTCTCGGGCGGACAGTGGCAGCGCGTGGCGCTCGCCCGCGCGCTGTGCGCGGTGCGGCTGGGGGCGGGGCTGGTGCTGCTCGACGAGCCCACGGCGCAGCTCGACGTGCGCGGCGAGGCCGAGATCTTCGACCGCCTCCTGGCCGCCACGCGCCACGCCACGACCGTCCTGATCTCGCACCGCTTCTCGACCGTGCGCCACGCGGACCGCATCTGCGTGCTGGAGCAGGGGCGCGTGGTCGAGCTGGGGACCCACGACGAGCTGATGGCGCGCGGCGGCCGCTACCGCACGATGTTCGACCTGCAGGCCCGCCGCTTCGGCGCGGCCGCCGACGAGGAAGGAGCGGCCTACGACCTCCTCGCCTGACCGCCTGCCGCCCGCGCTGTCGTCGATGTGGCGGGTGCTGAAGCTGGGCTACCGGCACGAGCCGCGGATGATCGTGGCCTCGTTCGCGCTGTCGCAGCTGGCCGCGCTGCCCGACGCGCTGCTGGCCTGGTGGCTCAAGCTCCTGGGCGAAGGCGTGCTGGAGGGGAACCGCCGTCTGGTCGTGGCCGCGGCCATGGCGCTGGGACTGTCGGCGACGGCCACGTGGTTCCTGACCCTGCTCAGCACGCGCGTCCAGCGCCGCTTCCGCGACAAGGTCACGATCGCGCTCGAGGCGCACGTGGCGAGGCTCCAGGCGGAGATCGCCACCATCGCCCACCAGGAGCGCCCCGAATACCTCGACCGGCTTTCCGTCCTGCGCAACCAGATCTTCGTGCTGGACCACATGTACATGTCGCTCTTCACGACGTGCGCGTGGATCCTGCGGCTGGCCGTGGTCGTCGGTCTGCTCGTGTCCATCCACCCCGCGCTCGCCCTTCTGGCCGCGTTCGCGCTGCCCACGGTCCTCACGTCGAGCTGGCGGCCGGCCGTCGAGCGGGCCGTGGAGGAGCGCGGCGCGTCCGCGAGCCGTCTGGCCCGACACCTGTTCGCGACGGCCACCACGGCGCCGCCGGGCAAGGAAGTGCGCGTGACGGGCATCGGCGAGCGGCTGGTGCGGGAGCGGCGCGCGGCGTGGGAGCGGTGGTATGGACCCGTGGCCGCCGCGCGCTGGGGGAGCGCCTGCTGGCACGCGCTGGCCTGGACGGTCTTCGGCGCCGGCTACGTCGGCGCGATCGTGTTCGTGTCGTCGGTCCTGCGCGCCCCCGCGGGCGACGTCTTGCTGCTGCTGGCGGCCGGCGCACGGCTCTCGGCCTACGTGGGCGCGACCGTGGGCGAGATCGGCTTCCTGCGCGGCATCTGGCTGGACGGCTCGCGCCGCCTGGCCTGGCTCGAGGACTACGCGGCGTCGCTCGTGGCCGCCGCCGACGCCGCCGCGCCTTCCCGGCTCCGAGAGGGCATCCGCCTGGAGGCCGTTTCCTTCGCCTATCCGGGGACCGATCGGCTCGTGCTCGACGACGTCGATCTCGACCTGCCGGCGGGCGCGGTGGTGGCGCTGGTCGGAGAGAACGGCGCGGGCAAGACCACGCTGGTGAAGTTGCTGTGCAAGCTGTACGAGCCGACCTCCGGCCGCATCCTCGCCGACGGTGTGGCGCTCGGCCGCATGCGGGCGGACGAGTGGCGCTCACGCCTGGCGGGCGCGTTCCAGGACTTCTTCCGCTTCGAGTTCCCCGCCCGGCAGTCGGTGGGACTGGGCGATGTGTCGCGCCTGGACGACGAGCGGGCGGTGGTCGCCGCGGTGGACCGCGCCGGGGCCGACGACGTAGTGGCCCGCCTGCCCGCCGGCCTCGACACGCAGCTCGGCCCGACCTGGCCCGGGGGCGTGGAGCTGTCCTTCGGGCAGTGGCAGAAGCTCGCCCTGGCCCGCGGGTTCATGCGCGAAGGTCCACTCCTGCTCGTGCTCGACGAGCCCACGGCCGCCCTCGACGCCGAAACCGAAAATGCCCTCTTCGAGCGCTACGCCGCGGCGGCCCGCGCGGCGGCGGCGGGCGGCGGGGGGGGCAGCGGCATCACGATCCTGGTGTCCCACCGCTTCAGCACCGTGCGCATGGCCGACCTCATCGTCGTGCTCGACGGCGCCCGCGTGGCGCAGGTCGGCACGCACGAGGAGCTGATGGGCAAGGGCGGTCCCTACGCGGAGCTCTACGGCATCCAGGCCGCGGCCTACGGCCGCTGACTAATGGCCGAATCCGAGCGCGTCGAGCGCCCACTCGGCCGCCGCGTACAGCGCCACGCCGAGGAACACGACCACGGCCATGCGGATGCTGCGCTCCTGGTTCACTTCCGGGATGAGGTCGCTGGCCGCGACGTAGAGCGTCACCCCGGTGGACACGGGCAGCGCGTAGGCGACGGCGCCCGCGAAGCGATGCATCCCCAGCACGCCCGCGAACGTCGCCGCGGCCAGGACGAACGAGGCCAGGAGCGCGCCCCGGGGGCCGCGGCCGGAGGCCAGCGCGATGGACGCGACCGTGAACCCCTCCGGGATCTTGTGCAGCGCCACCGCGCCGAAGATCAGGAGGCCGAGGGGCACGGAGACGAGGAAGCCCGAGGCGATGGAGACGCCGTCGAAGAAGGTGTGCGTGGAGAGGCCGACGAGCGCGGACACGCTCATGGCCGGGTGGACCATCACGTCGTCGTGCAACTCCTCGCCGAAGTGGAAGTGCGGGGCGATGGTGTGCTCGAAGAAATGGATGATGAAGTAGCCGCCCAGGATGAGCAGCGGCGCCTGGCTCGAGAGCTTCAGCGATTCGGGCAGCATCCGCAGGAAGACCGCGGCCAGCATGAAGCCGGCGCCCAGGGCCAGGAAGTACTTCAGCACCAGGTCGCTCCAGTGCCGGCGGGAGACGATGATCAGCCCGCCGAGCACGTTGGCGGCGGCGGCGGCGCCGCCGAGCAGCAGGCTCCATTCGAGGGGGGAGAGCATGGGCTTCAGGGGTTCCTGGAAGGGCGCCGCGGACGATAGCACCCGCCTCCAGGCGATTTCAACCACGGGCATTTTCGCCCGGTTGACGGCCCCGGAGGCGGCCAGGATAATCTGGCCGTTCCGTGGGCTCCAGGCGTCTGGTCGTGGCAATGAGCGTCGTGGCGGTGGTCGTCGCCGGACGGATCCAGGCCCAGGAACCGCCCTTTCCTTCGCCTCCCGACCCCCTGCTCGAGGCGCCCCCGGCCGAGGATCCGCCCACGGCGGTCTCGGGGGAACCCGGGGAAGGGTGGCCCGACGGCGCCGTGGCGATCGGCCTGGCCGGCGCCGTGGCCCTGGCGCTGGAGGGCAACTTCGAGGTGCTTTCCGCCGCCGACGACGTGCGCGCGGCCGAGCTCGGCTACTCCGCCCGCCGCGCGGACTTCTTCCCCAAGCTCACGCCGACGTTCGATCGGTTCGGCGACGACACCGCGTTCGGGGCGGAGCTGGGCCAGCGCCTGCCCTGGAGCGGCGGCTCCCTGGTGGGCGGGGCCGTGCTGCAGTCCCGGCCCGAGGAGCCCATCCCCCTGGCGCGCAGCTCGGTCGTGTCCTTCGAGCTGCGGCAGCCGCTGCTGCGCGGCTTCGGGCCCAACCGCACGTACTTCGAGCTGCGGAACAGCCGCCGCAGCCGCGAGGGACGCGCGCGCGCGCTGGAGCGCTCCCGCCAGCGCATCGCGGTGGAGGTCACGCGCGCCTTCTACCAGGTGGTCGAGCAGCGCGCCCTGCTCGCGGTGGCGCGGCAGAGCCTGCGCCGCAGCCAGAGCCTGCAAAGCGCCTCGGAAGCGCGGCTGGCCGTGGGCCTGGTGAGCAAGCTCGACGTCTTCCGCGCCCAGCTCCAGGCGGCGCAGGCGCAGGAATCCATGGTGAGGGCGCAGGCCTCGCTCGACGACGCGCTCGAGCGCTTCCGCTTCCTGCTCGGCCGGCCGCCGGGCGACGGCCTGCAGCCGGAGGCGGTGTCGCTGCCGGAGGAGCTTCCGGCCGACGTCGAGCCCGTCGAGGTGCTGGTGCCGCGCGCGCTCGCGAACCGACTCGACCTGCACGAGTCGCGCGACGAGGTGGAGGACGCGCGGCGGTTCTCCTCGGTGGCGCGGCAGAACCTGCTGCCGCAGCTCGACCTGAGGGTAGGCTGGGTGGGTCGCGGGCTGGGACCGAGCTACGGCGGGGCCTGGCGCACGGCGGACCGCCAGCTCACCTGGGGTCTGGAGACCTCCTTCCCCCTCGAGCGCTCGTCCGACCGCGCCGATCGCGCCCTGGCCGAGATCCAGGTCGCCACGCGCGAGCGCACGCTGCGCCAGCGGGAGCTGGAGATCGAGTCCGAGGTGCGCCGGGCGTGGCGCGACCTCGACCAGATCCGCAAGAGCGCCCTCCTGCAGAAGGCGGCCCGCGAGGTGGCCGAGCAGCAGCACCGCCTGGCCACGCTCCGCTACCAGCGCGGCCTGGCCTCGAACTTCGACGTGGTCGAGGCCGAGGAGAGCCTGGTGCTGGCGCGCAGCGCGCTGGTGAGCCTGCTCGCGCGCTACCAGGTCGAGCGCGTCGACCTGCTCCGCACGCTGGGCACGCTCGACGTGGAACGGGAGTTCGCGCGGTGAGCTCGGCCGCCGTGGTGGGCGCGCGCGTGGGCCGGGCCCTCCTGCAGGCCCGCGAGCGGGCGCTCCGCCGGCC
>DATKEG010000272.1:0-2178 GCA_035544515.1 Vicinamibacteria bacterium
CCGATGCTGACGGTGACGGTGAGCCCGTCGAGCAGCGGGGTCTGGGCGATCGCCGCCCGCAGGCTCTCGGCCGCGGTGAAAGCGTCGTCTTCCGGCGTGTCGGGCAGGAGCAGGACGAACTCCTCGCCCCCCATCCGGAAGAGGAGGTCCACGGCGCGCGCCCGCCTCCGGATGGCGGAGACGAGTCCCTGCAGCACCGTGTCGCCCGCCTTGTGCCCGTGCTGGTCGTTGACGCGCTTGAAGTGATCGATGTCGATGATCAGCACCGACGCGGGGGGCGGCCGGCGGCGGCCGCTCTCCAGGGCCTCCGCCAGGCGCTCCTGCATGTAGCGCCGGTTGAAGGTGCCGGTGAGCGGATCCGTGATCGCCTGCTCCACGAGCCGGCGCTGCAGCTGCCCGACGATGTCCTGGATGACGTTGACGATGAAGATGGTGAGGACGAGGGAGGCCGCGAAGCGGACGGTCACGCTCACGCCGAGGAAGCGATGGACCATGGCCGTGGCCAGGAGCAGCAGGGCCACGCTGCACAGGTTGGCCGTGCGGCGGCGGAGGACGAAGAAGAAGAAGAGGACGGTCGGGTAGCACCAGAAGGCGCCGATCACCCCCTGCAGGGCGAGCGAGAGCGTGATGGCGAAGCTGATCGGGAGCAGGAGCAGCGCGTAGGGGATCGGCGGCTTTCGCCCCGCGTGGATGGCCCACCCGTCCAGGGCGACCGGAACCACCACGCCCAATACGCCCCACGCGAGGAGGTTCCGGCCCCTGACGAAGTTGTGCACGGCGAAGGGCAGCAGGCAGGCGACGGCGAGGATGGACAGCGCGTACATGAACCGCTCGCGCTCACGCCCGAGCGGGTCGTCGTGGCCGGGCGGAGACACGGACGGGTTGGGCGAGGACACGGTTTCGGTCGTTTGGGCGCTCTTCCTGGATGTTCGCGGCATGGTAGCAGGACCGACGGCCGGGGCGTAAGGCTGCTCGAGACCGGTGGCCGAGAGCGGCCCCGACCGCGACATGCTGCGCTATTCGTACCTGAGCGCGGTGGTCGGCTCCACGCGCGCGGCGCGCGTGGAGGGCACGAGGCCAGCGAGCAGCGAGACGACGGCCAGCAGCGCCACGGCCGCCACGGTGGTCGTGGGATCGGTCGCGGTCACGCCGTAGAGCTGGCTCGCCACCAGACGGCTCAGCCACCACGCGACGGGAGCCGCCACGGCCATTCCGGCCGCGGCCACCACCAGCGCCTCGCGGATCACCATCCAGCGGATGTCGCGGCTGCCCGCGCCGAGCGCGATGCGCACGCCGATCTCCCGCGTGCGGCGGGAGACGGTGTAGGCCATCACCCCGTACAGGCCGACCACGGAGAGCAGCGTGGCCAGGCCGCCGAAGAGCGCGGACATGGTGGCCACCAGGCGCTCGCGGCTGAGCGCCCGCTCGAGCTGCCCTTCCAGCGTGCGCGGCGAGGACAGCGGCAGGTTCGCATCGAGCTGCCGCACGGCCGCGCGGGCCGCGCCGAAGGCCGCATCCGGAGGGCTGGACGTGCGCACGTAGGCCGTGAAGCCGCCGGGGGTCGAGTCCTCGAGGTAGGGGAAGTAGACCTGGCGCGGCGTCTCGTCGCGCACCTCGGAGTACTTGGCGTCCCCGACCACGCCCACGATCTCCATCGGGGTGGGCGTGCCGGGGTTGGTTCCGAAGCCGATCCGCCGGCCGACGGGGTCGGCGGACCCGAAATACTCGCGGGCGAACCGCTCGTTCACGATCGCCACGCGGAAGGGCGGCAGGTCGCGCGGTGCCGCCGAGGGCGCGGGCGCGGGCCCGGGCGGGGCCATGTCCCGAAGGTCGAACTCACGGCCGCGGACGAGCGGGATGCCCATGGTGTGGAAGTAGCCGGGACCCACGACGTTGCAGTGCTGGATGACGTCTTCTTCCGCGCCCGCGGCGTGGCCCTCGATCGTCATCCCGCTCATCCAGTTGTTGCCCTCGAGCAGCGCGATACCCGACAGGCTGGCCGCGGTCACACCCGGCGCCGCGCCCAGCCGCTCCAGGAGGCTGCGCGCGAACTGGCGCGTGGACTCGGGCGTGTAGCCGTTGAGCGACGGGTCCACCGTGAACGAGACGAGCGACCGCGTCTGGAACCCGACGTCCACCGAGAGCAGGTTGTGGAGCGTCCGCAGGAAGAGGCCGGCG
>DATKEG010000273.1:0-20207 GCA_035544515.1 Vicinamibacteria bacterium
TTCCTGCCCTTCCTGCATCAGCTCGTCAAGCACGCGGGCGGGCACGCGGAGACGCGGCCGTGGTACACGGTGGGCGAGGCGCTCGACCTCTCGGCCGAGCCGGAGCTGCAGGGGCACGACGCCGCCGTGGTCGTGCCGTCCGGGCAGAAGGAGCGGCTCCCGGCCGGGCGGCGCGCGCTGGAGCTCGACGCGCCGGGCTTCTACGAGATCCGGCGCCTCGAAGGCGGCGGCTGGTCGCGCCTGGCCGCGGTCAACTTCGACCCGTCGGAGTCGGACCTGGCGCGGCTCGATCCGGAGGAGCTGGCGGGATCGGTGACGCAGAAGGGTGACGGACGCGCGGCGCGGTCGAGCGCGCCCGCCCTCACCACCGAGGAGCACGAAGGCCGGCAGGCGCTGTGGCGCTCCCTGCTGATCGCCGCCTTCCTGTTCCTGGTGGGGGAGACGGTCCTCTCGAACCGGCTGCCGGGGATCCGGACACGGGGAGCACGGCCATGAGCCAGGCGAGCTACGACGAGCTCGGGGACGTCATCCGCGGCGTGCGGCGGCGCTGGCGGCTGAAGGTCGCCCTGCGGGGAGCGGCCATCGTCCTCGCGGCCGGCCTCGCCGCGCTGGCGGTGTCCGCGTACGCCATGGACCACTTCCGCTACGAGCCCTGGGCCGTCACCAGCTTCCGCCTGTTCGCGTACGTCGCGCTCCTGGCCCTGGCCGCGCGCTTCCTCGTCCTCCCGCTGTGGGGCCGCGTCACGGACCAGCGCGTCGCGCTCTATCTCGAGGAGAACGAGCCCTCGCTGCAGGCGGCGGTGCTGAGCGCGGTCGAGGTCGGACGAGAGGGGCGGGCGCCAGGCCGCCTCGACCATTCGCCGGCGCTGGTCGAGCGGCTGGTCGAGACGGCGATCGAGAAGTGCCAGACCATCGAATACGGCCGCCCGGTGGAGCGCGGGTCGTTGCGCAGGGCGTCGGCCCTGCTGGCCGGCGCGGCCGCGCTGGGCATGCTGGTCGCCATCCTCAGTCCCGCGTTCCTCCGCCATGCCGCGCCCTTCCTCCTCGCGCCCTGGAGCGTCCGTGCCGCCAGTCCCTACGCCATCGAGGTGGATCCCGGCCACGCGACCATCCCGCGCGGCGGCACCCAGACGGTCACCGCGCGCCTGCACGGGTTCGACGCCGAGACCGTGGAGCTGGCCGTGCGCTCGGGGCTCTCGGCGGACTGGAAGCGCTGGCCCATGACCGCGGACGCCGCCGCGCACGGCTTCCGCTTCGTGCTCTTCGGGCTGGAGGCCGCCTCCGACTACTTCGTGGAGGCGGGCGGGGTGCGCTCCGCGCAGTTCCGCCTCGAGGTCGCGGACGTGCCCTACGTGAAGCGGATCGACCTCGAGTACCGCTTCCCGGCCTACACCGGCCTCTCTCCCCAGTCGCAGGAGGACGCGGGCGACGTGGTGGCGCTGCGCGGCACCGAGGTGCGCGTGCGCGTGACGCCGACGGTCAAGGTCGCGACCGCGCGGCTGCGCGTGGACGGTGCGACGCCCGTGGCCATGACCGTGGCCCCCGACGGGACGCTGGAAGGGGCGTTCACGGCGGCGGGCGAGGGCTTCTACCGGATCGACATGCCGCGGCGCGACGGCACCCTGCAGGCCAGCTCGCCGGAGTACACCATCGACGTGCTGGCCGACCAGCCCCCGTCCATCACCCTGGTGAAGCCGGGTCGTGACGCCAAGGTGACCGCGATCGAGGAGGTCTTCACCGAGTTCGAGGCGGAGGACGATTACGGCGTGGGTCGGGCCGAGCTCGTCTACTCGGTCAACGGCGCGCCCGAGAAGACGGTGGCCCTGCACCGCGGGCCGGCGAAGAAGGCGCTCTCCGCCGGGCACACGTTCTTCCTGGAAGAGCTCACGCTCGAGCCGGGGGACTTCATCTCCTACTTCGCGCGCGCGACCGACCAGGGAAGGCCCGCGCAGACCGCCACCACCGACATCTACTTCATGGAGGTGCGCCCCTTCGACCGCGAATACCGGCAGGCCGACCAGCGCGGAGGGGGCGGCGGAGGGGGCGGGGGAGCGGACGCGGCCTTGTCCTTCCAGCAGCGGCAGATCATCGCGGCCACGTTCAAGCTCGTGCGCGACCGGGGCCGCACGCCCGTGGGGCAGCACGCCGAGGACGTGGGCGTGCTCGCGCTCGTCCAGGGCCGCCTCCAGGAGCAGGTGGAGTCCCTGGTGCAGCGCATGGGCAACCGCGGGGTGCTCGAGCCGGGTTCCGACTTCGAGAAGACGGCCGGGTCGCTGCGCTCCGCGGCGGGGGAGATGCAGGCGGCGCGCGAGAAGCTGGAAGGCCGCAAGCCCAAGGACGCGCTGCCGCCCGAGCAGGCCGCGCTCATGCACCTGCAGCGCGCGGAGGCCGCCTTCCGCGACGTGCAGGTCAGCTTCGAGCAGGGCGGTGGGGCCGGCTCCTCGGCCATGAACGCGGAGGACCTGGCCGACCTGTTCGAGCTGGAGCTGGACAAGCTGAAGAACCAGTACGAGACCGTGCAGCGCGGCGCCGAGCGGCAGGCCGACAACCAGGTGGACGAGACGCTGGAGCGGCTGCGCGAGCTGGCCCGGCGGCAGGAGCAGGAGCTCGAGCGCCAGCGGCAGCTCTCCGGCCGCGCGCCCAACCAGTCCGGCGGGGGCGGAGGGCGCTCGCAACAGGAGCTGGCGAAGGAGACCGAGGAGCTGGCGCGGAGGCTCGAGCGCCTGGCGCGGGAGAACTCCTCGCCGGCCATGCAGGAGACGGCCCGCCGCCTGCAGGACGCCGCCAACGCCATGAAGCGCGCGCAGGCCGGCGGTCGAAGCGGCTCCATGGGCGAGAGCGCGGCCGCGCTCGAGCGGCTGAAGGACGCCCGCCGCCGGCTGGAGTCCGACCAGACCGGGCGCGTCGAGCGCAACATCCAGGAGGCGCGCCGGCGCGCGGAGGAGATGGCGCGCGCGCAGGAGAGGATCGCGGCCGAGGCGGCGCAGCAGCTGGCCCAGGGCGGCGTGGGCCAGCAGAGCGGCCGCACGGGCCGGTTGATGGAGCGCAAGGACGCCCTGGCCGGGGAGGTCTCCGCGCTGGAGGGGCAGCTCGACCGCATGGCACAGGACGCGCGCTCCGGGAAAAAGGACGCCGCGCGGAAGCTGCAGGAGGCCGCCGACTCCATCCGTGACCGCAAGCTCCGGGACAAGATCCGCTATTCGAAGGGCGTGCTCGGCGCGGGCGCGGCCGAGCAGAGCCGGCAGCTGGAGGCCGATATCGGCCGGGACCTCGAGGCCCTCGGCCGCAAGCTGGAGCAGGCCGCGGGCGCGGCCGCGCCCTCCGACGCCGACCGGCGGACCGCGGCCCTGGAGAAGATGCGCGACCTGGCGCGCCGCCTCGAGTCGGTGCAGGAACGGCTGCGGGAGCGGGGTGGCCAGGACGCGCCAGGAGACGAGTCCGCGCGCGGCGACGGCGCGACCGGCCCGCCGTCGCGTGGCGAGGGATTGCCGGGCGAGGAGGCGCAGGCGGAGGGCGCGCAATCCGGGAGCGATGGGGACGGAGGCTCTGAGCCGGGCGAGGCGCGGGGCCGCGAATCCGCGTCGGGCGGCGCCCAGGGCGGGCCCGGCGGCGGCTCGCCGCGGGACGGGCTCGCACACGGCGGGCCCCCGCGGTTCACCCCCGGCGACGCGCGCCAGCTCCGGCGTGAGCTGCGCGAACGCCTGCGCGAGGCCGAGGCGCTCGGACGCGAGCTGGGCGCAAGCGGCGGCGGGCCCCACGACCTGGCCGACGTGGTGCGCGGGATGCGCCGGTTCGAGGACGAGCGGGTCTACCGCGAGCCCCGCGGCCTGGCCCGGCTGGTGGGGTCCGTGGTCGAAGGCCTGAAGTCCGCCGAGTTCGCGCTGCGGCGGGACATCGAGGGCCCGGACCGCGAGAAGCTCTTCCTCTCGGGCTCGCAGGACCTGCCGCCCGGCTGGCAGCGGCTGGTCGAGGAGTACTACCGCTCGCTGGCCCGGAAGGCCGACGGCGAGCGCTGACCGCCGCCTCGAGGCCCTCAGCCCTTCACGCGCTCGAACGACGCGAGGCCCCGCGCCAGCTCGGCGCTCGCGTAGGCGTGCGGGCCGCAATGCGCGAATCCATGCCGGGCGAGCAGCCGGCGGTAGAACGCGCGCGGGCGCCGGTCGAAGCCGCGCAGGCAACCCACGACCTCGTCCTCGCGCGCGAAGATCTCCAGGAAGGCGACGCCGCCCGCGAGCGGCCGCAGGTTCGCCAGGCCCTTCTCGAGCGCGTCCGGCCGCAGGTAGTTGAGCACGCCCGCGCAGACGACGAGGTCGAACGGGCCGCGCAGGCGCAGGGTGGGCAGCTCCTCGATCGACCCGAGACGAAGGCCGCGCGGCCGGCCGAACCGGCGCACCGCGTATTCGCTCGGATCGACCCCGACGTAGCGCGCGCGGGGGCGCACCGCGCGCAGGAGGTCGCGCCACTGACCCTCGCCGCTGCCCACGTCGAGCACCGAGCGGACCGTCCGGCCCAGGAGGAACTCGGCGAGCGCCACCGTCATGCGCACCGCGCGCGCGCGCTCCGCGCGCGTGTGCACGCGATGGCGGGGATCGCGATACCACTTGTCGTAGTACGTCCGGTCGTACCGCGTGGGCGCTCCGGTGCTCACTTCCGCCTCCTCGGCCTGCGCATCCCTCCCCGGCCAGGCCAGCGACCCCTCCCGATAGCCTACCCGCACCGCGGGCCGCCGCGTCCTCGACGGGCGCCGGCGCCTTCTCCGGGCCGGAAGGGCGAGGTGGGCTAGAATGGGCGATCTCAAGAGACCAGGAGGATCCGCATGTCACTGCGCATCGGGGACGAGGCGCCGAACTTCCAGGCCGAGACGACACAGGGGAAGATCGACTTCCACCAGTGGATCGGCGGGGGCTGGGCCATCCTCTTCTCCCATCCCAAGGACTTCACGCCGGTCTGCACCACGGAGCTCGGGTACATGGCCCGGCTCGAGCCGCAGTTCGCGAAGCGCAACTGCAAGGTCATCGGGCTCAGCGTGGACCCGGTCGGCGACCACGAGCGTTGGGCGAAGGACATCGAGGAGACGCAGGGAGCGCGGCCGGGCTATCCGATCATCGGCGACGCCGACCTCAACGTCGCGAAGCTCTACGACATGATCCACCCCAACGCCTCCGGCGGGCCGCGGACGGCGGCCGACAACGCGACCGTGCGCTCGGTGTTCGTGGTGGGCCCGGACAAGAAGATCAAGCTCGTCCTGACCTACCCCATGACCACCGGCCGCAACTTCGACGAGGTGCTGCGCGTGCTCGATTCGATGCAGCTCACCGCGAAGCACAAGGTGGCCACTCCAGTGAACTGGAAGCCGGGCGAGGATGTGATCATCGCCGGCTCGGTCACGGACGACGAGGCGCGGCAGAAGTACCCGGACGGCTGGAAGGCGCCCCGGCCCTACATCCGCATCGTGCCCCAGCCCAAGTAAGGAGGCCGGTCGAACCCGCCCGGTCCCGGTCGGCGCATCCGCGCGATGCGGCGCGAACGCAGTCTGCCGTAAACGCGTCTCAACCGGGGCGCCCCGGCCGGATGGGCACGGATCCTGCTCCCCACCCCCACGGATGTCGATCGGGACGCGCTGCGCGCGCGGGCACTCACACCATGTCCCTGGAACAACTCGGGTTGAGGCGGATGGGGCGCGGTGGCGTGGAGGGGGCGGTTGCCGGTCGACTGTCCCCGATCCAGAACAGGGGTGTCATGCCGAGTGACCGCGTGCCGGGGTGCGTCGCGGTCGTCCTCCTGCTCGCCGCCGTGGCCGGGGGAGCCAGCCGCGAGCCTCCCACGTTCAGCGCGACCGCACGCTCCGTCCGTGTGCCCGTGACGGTCGTCGACAAGCGCGGCGAGCCGGTGCTGGGGCTTCGCGGCGAGGACTTCCGGCTGTCCGAGGACGGCCGCCGCCAGGCCGTGACGTTCTTCAGCGGGGAGCGCCGGCCGCTGCGCATCGCCCTCGCCCTCGACGTCAGCTCCAGCATGCGCGACAAGATGGACGAGGTGTCGGACGCGCTGCGGTATTTCATCGACCTCCTCGAGCCGGCCGACCAGATCATGGTGATCACGTTCAGCGGCACCCTGCACGTGGACCAGGACTTCACCTCGGACCGCGAGCTGCTCGAGCGCGTCTTCTCGAGGCTGCGCGCGGACCAGGCCACCGCCCTCTACGATGCCGCCATGGAGGCCATTCGCCGCGTCGCGCCCGGCCCCGCCGAGAGCAAGGCCGTCGTCATCGTCACGGACGGCGTCGACACGGCGAGCAGCGCCACGTTCGCGGAGCTGCGCGAGCTCGCCCGGCGGTCCGAGGTGCCCGTCTTCTCGATCGGGATCGGCGGCGAGTCCACCGGCCTGCGAAGGATCATCGGCAACCCGGGCGGTCGGACCGGCCGCCCCCGTCCACCGATCGGAGGACGAGGCTGGCCCGGCGGCCGTTGGCCCGGTGGCGGCGGGGGCGGCCGCCCCTGGCCGGGCGTACCCGGCAACGGCGTCCCTCCGGGCGGTTTCGGCCACCCCGAGCCGGAGTTCGACGCCCGGCCGCTGCTGGACCTGGCCGAAGACACCGGAGGCCGGGCCGAGATCCTGAAGGGACTGCAGGGCCGCCATGCCCCGGACAGCCAGCTCAAGTCGGCGGTCGAGTCGATCGCGGTGACCCTACGACACCGTTACCTCGTCGGTTACGAGCCCGAGTCCGGCAAGCGCGGCTGGCGGACCATCCGCGTCGAGGTGGACCGCCCGTCCGCCAAGGTCCAGGCGCGGAAGGGGTATTACGCGGAGGGCTGACGCCTGGCTCTCGCCTAGCCCTGCCAGTGCTTGTCCGCGAAGGCCAGGTACCGCCGCCAGTCGTAGTCGGTGAGGTCGTGCCCCCCCGCGCGGACGTGGTAGCCGATCGTGCCGTGGACCGGCTGGCCGACGCCGGGCATCTCGCGCGCGGGCAGGCCGCCCGCGCCGAGCAGCCGGTAGACGGGATCGGCGTGGAGCGCGCCGAGGAACTCGCCCCTGGGGTCCGCCCAGCGGTCCTCCACGGCGCTCGCGACGTACACCGGCCGTGGCGCGACGAGCGCGATCAGCTCGTGCTGGTCGATCGGCAGCTCCGCTTCGCGGCCGGCATAGCGCGCGAAACGCGGGGCGAACCAGTGCGGGAAGCGCGTGGTGATCGCCCCGACCGTCTCGCCGTAGGCGCGCTTGCTCAGGGCGGCCCCGCCGCAGCCGGACTCGTTGGCGACGACCATGGCGAAGCGCGGGTCCTGCGCGCCGGCCCAGAGCGCGGCCTTGCCCAGGCGCGAGTGGCCGAGCACGGCCACCTTCTTCGCGTCCACCGCCGGCACCGTTTCGAGGTAGTCGAGGGCGCGGCTGAGCCCCCACGCCCAGGCGCCGATCGCTCCCCAGCTCTCGTCGCCGCGCTCGCCGGGAAACAGCGTGAGCACGCTCTTCTCCGCGCCGTCGGCGCGGTCGGGGAACAGGTCCCCGTAGTAGGCGGTGGCCACGCCGTAGCCGCGCGCGAGGATCTCCTCGATCGGCCAGCGCTTCGCCGCGCTCCCCCGCGCGGCCTCCGTGGCGCGGTTGGCCACCACCCCCGGGTATGACGCGGCGACCCAGCGGGTCGAGAGCGTGATGCCCGGATCGGGGTGCACCGCGTGGTTGCCCTGGAAGTTCAGGGCCAGGAACACCGGGACCGGCCCGCGCGCGGCGTTGGGCAGGTAGACCAGCAGGTCCATCTGCCGCGCGCCGGGGCCGTCGGCGAACGCCAGCGTGACCTCCGTCCGCGTGGCCCGGCCGCCGAGCGCGCGTGTGTCCTCTCCACGGACCCTGGCCCGCGCGGGCGGCCCTCCCGGCGGCGTCTTGCCGTACACGTGCGTGGCGAACAGCCCCAGCAGCTCGGGGCGGCGGGTCTCCGTCCACGTACGTGCGTCTTCGACCTTCCGCCCGTTTGCGAGCACGAGCGGGTCCGGCAAGGTGTAGGCCGGCACCTTCGATTCGTCGTAGACGGGCTCGCTTCGCGTCGTCTCCTCCGGCGCGCGCGCGGGCCCCTCGCCCACCATCTCCTTGAGCCAGTCGCGCTTGGTCTGGTACCAGTGCAGCGAGTTCTGCGGCTTGAGGATCCAGTGGTTCTCGTTCGGATAGTAGACGAAGCGGCTCTTGACGCCGCGCTGCTGCAGCATGTGGAAGACCTCGAGGCCGTGGTTGTCGGGCACCCGGTAGTCGAGGCCCCCGTGCAGCACGAGGGTGGGCGTCTTGAAGCGCGGCGCCCCGAAGTGCGGCGACATCCTCCTCAGCAGCGCGTCGCGCTCCTTCTCCCAGTACCCGCCGAAGCGTGGCTGGTTCGCGCCGCCGTCGGACCCGGTCATGCTGTAGAGGTTGTAGACGGCGGCGTGCGCGACCAGCGTCCGGAACGGGTGCTCGCGGCCGAGGAGGAGCGTGGCGAGGTAGCCGCCGTAACTGCCGCCGCCCGCGGCCAGGCGTGCCGGATCCACCCAGGGCTGCGCGGCGAACCACTTCGCGGCGGCGATGGTGTCCTCGTAGGGCTTGGTGGCCCAGTCGGGGTTGATGGAATCGGCGAAGGCCTGGCCGAACCCCGAAGAGCCGTGGAAGTTGTGCCAGGCGGTGACGTAGCCCCACCCCGCGAAGACCTGCGCGTTCCAGCGGAACGTGAAGCTGTCCGTGATGCCGTTGTGCGGGCCGCCGTGCAGCAGCAGGTAGACCGGCCACCGCTTCGACTTGTCGAAGTGGGGCGGGTAATTGACCCACATCTGGATGTCCTTGCCGCCCGAGCCCTTGTAGGTGACGCTCTCGTACGTCCCCCACGTGACGCCGGCCAGCAGTGCGGCGTTGAACGTACTGAGCTTGCGTACGTCGCCGGTGGCGGGGTCGACGCGCACGAGCGTCGGCGGCTCGGCGAAGCCCTGGCGCAGCGCCACGAGCACCCGGCCGTCCCTGGACAGGGCGATCGCGGAGAAGCTCTTGTCCCTGGTCACGGCGGTCGGCTGCCCGGTGCCGAGGTCGATGCGGTAGATTCGGTCCGTGCCCGCGTCGTCCACGTCGGCCAGGACCGCGCGGCCGTCGGGCGTCCACACCACGCCGCTCAGGGAGCGGTCGAAGCCGTCCGCCACCACCCGGTTCGTGCCCGTCTGGCGGTCGTGGAGGATGAGGCGCACGCGGTCGCCATAGAAGCCCTTGATCGTCTGCCGGCCGAAGGCGAGGTGGCGGCCGTCGGGCGCGTAGCGCGGCGCGACGTCGGCGGCCGCGTTGTCGGCGCTGAGGTTGCGCGGCGTGCCGCCGGTCGCGGGGACGACGTAGACGTCGAAGTTGGGCGAGGTGCCCGACCGGTCGCTGTTCGCGGCGAAGGCGATTTCCGCGCCGTCGGGCGACACGTCGTAGCTGCCCGCGCCGACCTCCTGGCGCGAGAGCTGCAGGCCCGTGCCCGGCGTGACCGGCCGGGGCTCGCCGCCGTCGACCGCGATCGTGTAGAGGTGGGCCTGCCGGTCGTCGAGCCATCGGTCCCAGTAGCGGATGGGCGCCTGGTCGAAGACGCGCGCGGTCATCTTGGCGTCCTTGCGCTCCTTGAGACGTCTGGCCATGTCCTCCCAGTCCTGCAGGTCGGCGAAGACGCGGCTGACGAAGGCGAGCCGCCGGCTGTCGGCGAACCATTTCGGCGCGGAGGCGCCCGTGGGCAGGTTGGTCAGCCGCCGCGCTTCGCCGCCGGCGAGGGGGATGAGGTAGATCTGCGGGTTCTCGTCCTCGCCCCGCTTGGCCTCGAACGCGATCCACTTGCCGTCCGGACTCCAGGCCGGGCTCGATTCGCTGTTCTCGTGGCTCGTGAGCTGGCGGGTCTCGCCCTCCCCGGTGGAGACCAGCCACAGGTCCGTGAGCGCCTTGTCGGCCTTCACGTCGTAGGACGTGACCGGCACCACGGCCCACTCCCCGTCGGGCGAAAGGGACGGCGCGCCCAGACGCTTGATCTGCCAGAGCGTCTCCGCGGTGAGGGGCGGGCGCTCCTCGGCCGCGGCCGCCGGCAGTCCGGGGAGAGCGGCCAGGACCAGAATGAACGCGGCTGGTTTCATCGTGCCTCCGTGAAGCGCTAATTCACCACAAAGCGGGCGCGGAGACAAAGGCGCTAGAATGCCGCCCATCCGCGGGAGGTCTCCTGGCCCAGGCGCGTCTGATCGTCGAGGAGCTGCGGCGCCAGCACGTCACCCACGTGGTGGCGCTGCCGGACAATGCGTCCGCCGCTCTGCTCACGCTCCTCGAGCGCGAGGGTCGTCCCCGCGTGGTGTGGGTGACGCGCGAGGGCGAGGCGTTCGCGATGGCCTCCGGGTTGTGGGCGGGCGGCGCCACGCCCGTGGTGTTGATCCAGAACACCGGCCTCCTCGAGAGCGGCGACGCGCTGCGCGGCACCGCCATGAGGATGCGCATCCCCCTCGTATGCCTGGTGACCTACCGGGGCTACGCCAGCTTGCGCGGGGCGGGCGAGCCGGCGCCCCCCGTCGACGGCGCGCTGCTCGGCCGGCCGGACGTGGACTCCGTCGCCGCGCTGACCGAGCCCACCCTGCGCGCCTGGGCCGTGCCCTACGAGTTCCTGCACGAGGATACCGACATCCCCCGGCTGCGGGCCACGTTCGCACGGGCCGCGGCCCTGGAGCAGCCCGTCGCGCTGCTCCTGCCCGGAGCCACCACGTGACCAAGGACGAGCTGCTGGCGCCCCTGGCGCGCCTGCGGGGCCCGCGCGTGGTGGTCACGACCATGGGCCTGGTGCGGCCCTGGGCGCGGCACTCGGACAGCCCGCTCGACTTCGCCTCCGCCGACAGCGCCATGGGCCACGCCGCCGACTTCGCGCTGGGGATCGCGCTCGCGCAACCCGCGCGCCAGGTCGTGTGTCTCAACGGGGACGGCTCGATGCTGATGACGCTCGGCACGCTGGTCACCATCGTGCAGTCGGGGGCGCGCAACCTCGTGCTCTTCGTGGCCGAGAACGGCACGTACGAGGTCACCGGAAACCAGAAGGTGCCGGGAGCGGGGCGGGTGGACTTCGCGGCGATGGCGCGGGCCGCCGGCTTCCCCCGGGCCGAGCGTTTCCGCGACGCGGCCACGTACGCCGAAGCCCTGCCCGGTCTGCTCGAAGCGCCGGGCCCGGTGTGCCTGGTCGTGGACGTGGAGCCGGGCGACGAGACGCCGCTCGGCCGCGGCCCGCGCCAGGACGCGTCCTACCTCCGCCCCTCCCTGGCCGATTCGGCGCGGGCGCTGCGCGCGGCGCTTCTCCGCTGACCCGGGGCCCGTCTTCGGGGCGTCCGGCCTGGCCTCCGCCCGCGATCAAAAGCCCAGGCCCGACCGGACCACGATCCAGGCGCCGATGGTCACGCTGGCGGCGCCCAGCGCCGCTTCCAGCCCGCGCGAGACCCGGTCGAGATGGCGGCCGCGCAGGCGCAGGGGAAGGGCGATGGCGAGCGAGAAGAGGACCATTCCGGCGACCGCGCCCAGGCCGAAGACCGCGATGTAGGCCAGGGCTCCGGCCGTGGACGACACCGCGCGCAGCGAGAGGACCACCAGCGCGGCCGAGCCGGCCATCCCGTGCATGCTGCCGACCAGCAGCGCGCGCAGGAACAGGCCTGTCGGGTGCTCGTGGTGATGGCGCTCCGGGTCGTGGGCGTGCGCGGCGTCGCCCGCGTGCGCGTGCGCATGGAGGTGATGGACGCCGCCGTCGTGCCGGTGGACGTGGAAGTGGACCTGCCGGCGGCGCAGCCGGCGCAGCACGTCCACGCCCAGGACGACGAGGAGGGCCCCGGCGGCGCCCTCGAGCACCCGCGCGACCCCCTCGGGCACGGCCGCGCCGAGCGCCACCACCAGTCCGCCCACCAGCAGGAGCATCGCCGCGTGGCCGGCTCCCCAGAGGGCGGCCAGGCGCGCCGTCTCGCGCGAAGACGAGGCGCGCGTGGCCAGCGACGCCACCGCCGCCACGTGGTCGGCTTCCAGGGCGTGCCGCACGCCCATGAGGAAGCCGAGCGTGAGCAGGGAGATCAGCACCGGGGCCCGGCGCGCGGCGGGCGCATCGGTCGAGCGTACTCCAGATGGCCCCCGGCGTCGAAGTCGCCGCCGGCCGCCGCCGGCCGCCGGGCTACGGGTAGCGGAGCGCGACCAGCGGATCCACGCGCGTGGCGCGCCGGGCCGGGATCCAGCAGGCGAGCAGGGCCACCGCGATGAGCACCACGGGCACCACCGAGAAGGTCGGCGGGTCGGCGGCGCTCGTCTGGAAGAGGAGCGACGTGATGAGCCGGGCGAGCACGGAGGCGGCCACGAGCCCCAGGGCGACGCCGCTCACGGCCATGAGGGCGCCGTGCCGCAGCACCATGCGCAGGATCTCGCGGCGCTCCGCGCCCAGCGCCATGCGGATCCCGATCTCCTGCGTGCGCTGGGCGACGGCGTAGGACATCACGCCGTAGATGCCCACCCCGGCCAGGACGAGCGCCACCACCGCGAACACGGTGATGAGCGTGGCCGCCAGCCGCCGCTGCGCGGTACGGTCGGACACGATCTCCGGCAGCGTGCGCACGGCGTAGAGCGGCAGCTCCGGATCCGCCGCCTTCACCGCCGCGCGCAGCGGCCCGCTCAGGCTCGCCGGATCGGCGGAGGCGCGGACGACCAGGGTCACGCCGGAGACCGGGCTCTGGTCGTAGGGCAGGTAGACCTCGACCCGGCTGTCCTCGTCCACCCCGTAGTTCTTGACGTGGCCCACCACGCCCACGATCTCGAGCCACTTCGCGTCCTTGTTGTCGAGCGCTCCGAAGCGCAGGCGCCGCCCGAGCGCGCCCTCACCGGGGCAGTGGGCGCGCGCGAAGGTCTCGTCCACGATCGCCACCGGCGGCGCGTCGGCGGTGTCGCGATCCGTGAAGACGCGACCTTCCCGAAGGCGCACGCCCATGGCCCGGAAGTAGTCCGGGGTGACGCGGGTGATGTCGGCCGAGGGAAGCTGGCCGGGCGGCGGCTCCGGCCGGCCCTCGAGTCGGAACGAGCTCTGCCACCCGCCGAGCAGGGGCAGGGCCGCGCTGGCCGCCTCCACGCCGGGCACGGCCTCGACCTCCTCCACCACCCGGCGCACGAAGGCGGCGCGACTGGCCGCCTCCGGGAAGCGGCCCGGGGGCAGGGGGATGCTCGCGGTCAGCACGCCCTCGGCGCGGAAGCCGGCGTCGGCGGCCAGCACGCGCGCGAAGCTCCGGAGCATCAGTCCCGCTCCCACCAGGAGGACCAGGGCCAGCGACACCTGCGCCACCACCAGCGTGTTGCGCACGCGGTGATGCCCGGGCCCGGGCGTGCCGCGGCCCCCTTCCCGCAGCGCGTCCTGCACGCCCTGCCGCGAGACCTTCCAGGCCGGCGCGAGGCCGAAGATAAGCCCGGTGACCATGGCCAGCCCGGCGGTGAAGGCGAGCACCCAGCCGTCCACGCGGATCTCGTCCGCGCGCGGGACGTTGGCGGGCAGGCTGGCCACGAGCCCGCGCACGCCCGCGTAGGCGAACACGACGCCCACCACGGCGCCGAGGAGCGAGAGGAGCAGGCTCTCGGTGAGGAGCTGCCGGAGGAGGCGGGCGCGCTGCGCGCCCATCGCGCCGCGCACGGCGATCTCCCGGGCGCGGCTGGCCGCGCGCGCCAGGAGCAGGTTGGCCACGTTGGCGCACGCGATGAGGAGCACGAAGGTGACCGCGCCCGCGAGCAGCATCAGCGCCGGACGGAGGTCGCCCACGAACGCCTCGTGCAGGGTCTCCAGGGTCATGCTCTGCCGGGCGTTGGTCTTCGGATGCTGCTCGGCCAGCCGCGCCGCGATCGACTTCACCTCGCTCCGCGCCGCCTCCTCGCTCACGCCCGCCTTCAGGCGCGCGGTCACGTAGATGCCCGGGTGGTTCCCCCGGTTCTCCTCGCCGCCGAGGCGGTCCTCCAGTCGCAGCAGGGGCGTGAAGACGTCCGCCGCCTTCCAGCTGCCGTGCAGGCTGCCGGGCATCACCCCGATCACGATGAACGGCTCGTCGCTCAGGACGAGGCGCCGCCCCACCACGCCCGGGTCGCGGCCGAACCGGCGGTCCCAGAAGCCCTCGCCCAGCAGGACGACGCCCTCCGCGCCCGGCTTGTCCTCCTCGGCCGTGAACGGCCGGCCCACGATCGGCTTCTTGCCCAGCGTGGCGAACAGGCCCGACGTGACCTGCCGCCCGTTGACGCGCTCGGCTTCGCCGTTTTCGCCGCCCAGGATGAGGTTCTGCCCGTTGTACCCGGCGAGCGACTCGAACACCGTGTTCTGGTCCTGGACGTCCTTCAGGTTCGCGATCGAGAAGCTCATCTGCGGCACCTGCTCCGACCATTCGGTCAGGAAGACCAGGCGGTCCGCGTCCTCGTAGGGCAGCGAGCGGAGCAGCACCGCGTGGATCACGCTGAAGATGGCGGTATTGGCCCCGATGCCGAGGGCCAGGGTCAGCACGGCCACGGCCGTGAAGGCCGGGCTGCGCCCGAGCATCCGCGCCCCGTACCGCACGTCACGCCACAGGCTCTCCATGCGCTCCTCCGGCCGGAGGGTACACCAACCCCCGCGGACACCCATGAGAACGCGCCGCCTCGGAAAAGGTTTACCGGCCCGCGTTGGGGAGAATGGTCACTTTCGGGGGAGGTTGGCATGGATCGGCGGCAAGGTCTGCGGGCGGTGCTCTGGCTCGTCGGCGCGGTCGCCTGCCGGACGGGCCGGCCGCTCTACGACTCCACCCCCGGCAACGAGAACGCGCGGGGTACCATCGCCGGCAGCGTCACGGCCGGCGGCGAGGCGCTGCCGGGCCGCCAGGTGCGCGCCGTGCGGCTGGGGACGACCGAGACCTACGCCGCGGTCACGAGCGTCACGGGCGGGTTCTCGATCCAGGTCCCGCCGGGACGGTATCGCCTGGAGGTGACGCTGGCGGAGGGCGAGAGGATCGTCCGCCAGCCCAGCGTGGTGAACATCAACGAGAGCGACCTCGACGCGAACCTGGAGATCATGGTCGCACAGTAGGCCAGGGCCCTGTCGGCGACTCAGTTCCCGTAGACGACGGCGCGCTCGATCGCGATCTGCGTACCGGCCGAGCGTGCGTCCCGGTCGCCGCGGGTGACGATGCGCAGGGTGTGCGCGCCGGGGTTCAGGCCGGTCACGTGCCAGTAGTCGTTGTCGTGGGTCCGCGGCACGACGTAGGCGTCGATCTCGCCGGCCTTCCGGCCGTCGAGGTAGACGTCGGCGCGGCCTCCTTCCTGGGAATACCGGCCCACCACGGCCACGCCGGTGCCCCGGAAGGCCAACGTCGCCTCGGCCCCGCCCCGGTCGGCGACTCTCATGGTGGGCGCGGGGGACCGCTGGCTGCGCTTCTCGTCGCGCCAGCCCGCGCTCCAGGTCCAGGCCGGATCGGAGAACCCGACCCGCGCGGTCGGCGGATCCACCGCCCACTGCTCGAGCGCGGGCGCCTGCGCCTCCTGGAGGGGGATCACCACATCCGTGGGCGTCACCGTCCCGCCCGCGCCTTCGATCACCTTGAAGGCGCGGTTCAGCGTGGACCGCACGATCCCGTTGAACGAGTACTCCGTGAATTGGAACCTCGTATCGGCGAGGCGGGGGATCCCGGCCTTCCACACGTCGGGAATGCGGTCGTACCCGAGCATCACGCCGAGGATGCCGGCCGCGCTCGAGGGGTTGCAGTCCGAATCCTGGCCGGCGCGCGTGGCCACGTCGAGGGTCGCGGCGAAGTCGCCCCGGCCGTAGAGCAGTCCCAGCGCCACGAAGGCGCCGTTGAGACGAGCGTCGATGTTGAACGGCTCCAGCGCTCCGTCCGGGCAGGCATCGTCCCTGTCCCACTTCTCCGTCAGCAGGCGCCAGGTCTCCTTCCAGTCGTCCGGGTGCCGGGCGGACCAGGCCAGGACGTCGCGGATCACCCGTGCGTAGCCGCTCCCGGGCGGGATCGACCGCAGGCCCTCCTCCACGACCCTGCGCGCGTCGGTCGCGAAGAACGCGGCCGCGTACATGCCGCCGAAGAACATCCCGCCGTAGAGGCCGTCGCCGTGGTTCATGACCCGGCCCACGCGGTCGGCGTACTTGTTGGCTTCCCGGGGGAGCCCGGGGGTCATGAGGCCGATGAAGTCGGACTCGATCTGGAAGTCGATGTCGTTCGCGTGCGCGTTGTACTTCGGGTGGCCGGACCAGGGCGCCTTGATCCCGCGGTTGAGCGCCCGCCGCGCGCCGGCGTTGGCGTGCCACAGGTCGTACTTCGACTCCTTGAACATCTCCCCGTACTGCTCGGTGGTGGCCTCCAGGCCGACCTCGTCCATCACCTGCGCGAACGTCATCTCCACGTACAGGTCGTCCTGGCCGATCGCGTTCGCGACGTTGTCGGGCTGCCATGGTATCGGCCCTTCGATCGTCCGGCCGTTGAAGCGGAACTCGGTGGGCGCGCCGTAGGAGACGCCGATCATCTGCCCGGCCCAGCCGCCGCGGATCTTGTCCTCGAGTACCGCGCGGGAGAGCCGGCGCGCGGCCGGGTCGGGGGCGGGCGCGACCACGGCGGCGGCCGCCAGGGCGGCGGCGAGCATCACCATGTCAGGCCAGGTCGAACACGAGCACCTCGGCCCCGCCGCGGCCCTCGAGCGTGAGCGTCTCGGCGCCGCTGACCGCGGCGCCGTCGCCCTCCGCGAGCGGCGTGGTGTCGAGCGCGAGCGATCCCCGCGCCACGTGCACCCAGGCGTGGCGTCCCGGCGGCAGGCGCAGCTCCCGGCGCTCGCCCGCGTCGAGCAGGGCGAGCCGGAGATCCACGTCCTGGCGCACGTGGAGGCTGCCGTCCCGGCCGTCCTTCGAGGCGAGCAGCGCGAAGCCGCGGCGGGCCGCCTCCTGGTCCACGGCGCGCTGGCCGTAGGCGGGCGGGAGCCCCTGCCGGTCGGGCACGATCCAGATCTGCAGGAAGTGCACGGGCTCGGTCGCGGAAGGGTTGAATTCGCTGTGCCGCACGCCCGTGCCCGCCCGCATCATCTGGATCTCGCCGGGGCGGATCACGGAGCCCGTGCCCAGGCTATCCTTGTGCGCGAGCGCTCCGTCGAGCACGTAGGACAGGATCTCCATGTCCCGGTGCCCGTGCGTGCCGAACCCGGCGCCGCCCTTCACCCGGTCGTCGTTGATCACGCGCAGCGCGCGAAACCCCATGTGGTCCGGGTCGTGGTATTCGCCGAAGGAGAACGTATGCCGGCTGTCGAGCCAGCCCCAGTCGGTCCGGCCGCGGTCGTCTCCCCGCCGCACCGTGATCGTGGCGCCGGGACGGGTGGTGGTGCTCATGCGACAGTCTACCTTGCCCTGCCCGGGTCAGAAGGCGAAGCCGTAGCTCGCGTAGATCCTCGGCTTCTCCGCATCTCGCCCCTTCACGGCCGCGACGTAGAAGGTCGTGTCGAGATGCAGCAGCCGGAACCAGAGCCCGCCGCCCCAGGCGGGCCGCCACGTGTTCGAGGTCTCGCCGTCCACGAAGACCCGCCCGGCATCGGCCAGCGCCAGCACCCCCCAGCGCGCGGGCAGGATGAACGAGGTCGTCCCCAGGCCGAGCCGCGCCTCGGCGTTCGCATAGACCGAAGCATCGCCCGCCCATCGGTTGCGTTCGTAGCCGCGCACGGTGTCGCCGCCGCCGATGAACGCGGCCTCGTGCCAGGGATACCGGCCCCACAGCCGCCGTCCGCCCACGCGCGCGGCGAGCGTGAGCCGGCTCGAGACACCCCACGAGCCCGCCAGCGACGCGTCCACGGCTCCGAACGTCTCCTCCACGTCCCACGCCTTCGGATAGACGCCGCCGTCGAAGCCGAGGCGCACCCCGGTCTGGCGCGGCCCGCCGGAGACGAAGTAGGCGCCCGGGGCTCGCTTCGGCCCTCTGCGCCGCGTGTCCCAGTCGAAGCGGACGCGCGCGCCCACCTGGCCGAAATCGCCGAAGCCGTAGGGACGCGTCCGGCTGAGGAGCGTGTCCTCGGAAGAGAAGGCGCTGGAGTACTTCACCTCCGGGCCGGCCCTCAGCCGGAGCGTGCCGGCCTCGTCTTCGAGGGCGGCCAGGGCGGGAAACGCGGAGAACTGCCTTTGGTGCGAGCGGTGGAAGTCGCCGGGCCCGGCCGCGGCCGTCTCGTTCCCGAAGTCGAAGAAGTTGTAGTTCTTCGCGCCGTCGTACTCGAGCTCGAGGGCGCTCGAGCGTCCCGGTTTCGACCACCGGTATTCGCCGTCGTAGGTCACCTTGAAGGCCCGCCGCGCCGTCTCGAACCCGACGCCGAACCGGTGGACCTGAGCGTAGGGCTGTTTCCGGAACCCATAGCGGTAGAAGGTCTTCCCGGCGGCGAGCACCAGGCCCGGATCGGGCTCCCACCAGGCCAGCAGCTGATGGCGCGAAGCGGCGCCGTAATCGCGGCTCTCGAGCCAGGGCGTCTCCGGCTTGTGGGGACGCGGCTCCCAATGGCGCGTGGAGACGGACGTGCCCGATCCCCTGGTCACCTCCGCGCGCTCCGCGTCGTAGAAGCGCGTGCCCCCGCTGGCCGAGTCGTCGAGGACGTCGGCGCCGGCGCCGCCCGAGACGCGCACCGTGATGTCCCCGCGCGGCCCCGTCGTGGTGAGACGGTCGGCGCCGCCGTGGAGATACAGGCGCACCTCGCGCGTCTCGCGCCGGCGGAAGCGGCGGCGGAACCACGGGGCCGCTCCGGCCTCGGCGCGGACCTCGACCACGAGGTCGCCGTCCCTTTGCCACTCGAGCCGAACCAGGTCCGGCGCGTCGGTGCCGCGCACGTCTACCTCGCGCGCGAGGTGCTCGTAGAACCGTTGCGCGGCGGCGGGCAGCAGGTCCCGCCGGCGCATCAAGTCGCGCGCGAGCCGATCGCCGCCGAGCGCGTGCCACTCGGGCGGCAGCCGGCGGACGGCGGCCTGGATCACCTCGTCGGTGAGCCCGTCACGCACCTCGCGCGCCGCCCGCTCGAAAGCCGCCCGCTCGGTGCCGGCGAGGAACCAGCGGTCGGTTTCCGCGCCCTGGAAGACCAGGCCCGGCAGGTTCGAGTAGTCGTCCTCCCACTTCAGGAGCCGCGGCATGGCCTGGCGGGCCATCCCGAGCATCACGCCCGAGAAATCGGAGAATGCCTGGTCGCGGTCTTCGGGCAGCGGCAGCCAGGCCTCGTGGCCCTCCCGCCGCAGGAAGCGCCACTGGCCGTTGTGGCGGTCCCAGTCGCCGATGACGAGGTCGAACATCCGCGCGCGCAGGTACACGGGGATGTCGATGGGCACGTGGCCCTCGAGCCAGCGCTTCCAGATCTCTCCCGTGGAGACGATCTCGTTGGCGCGCAGGAAGCCCGCGTAGCCGTCCGCGCGCGGCGTCGGGTACTCGTCGATCGTGCCCGGCTTGCCGCCGAACGTCCGCTGGAACGTGCCGAGGGCCGGGTCGTCGGGCATGAACACGACCTGCGGGTCCGTGTGCGGGACGCCCGCGGCCTCGGCCAGCGGCGGCAGCACGAACGGCGTGCCGGGATGGCCGGCGATCGTCTGGTCCTGGAAGATCTTCGCCGGCCAGCTCTCACGCCACTCCGGGGGCAGGATCTTCGTGGGATCCTTGTCCAGCAGGCGGAACGTGTAGGAGCGGCCGTCCGCGCCCTTCATCGCGAGGCCCAGGCTCTGCAGGCTGCCGACCTGGCGCACGGGCGCGAGGCCGCCCGCGAACGTCCGCAGGTCCAGGAGCGGCACCTCGATCGGCGTGGTCCAGAGCGCGCGGTAACCCGCCCCGAACCACAGCTCGTGGAAGCCGGAGGCGCGGTAGCTCTCGCGGCCGGCGATGACGCGCCGGGTCTCGGCCTCGACGGGCGGCCGAAGCAGCAGCCCGGCCAGGGCGGTGGAAACGGTCGCGGACAACCGGATCAGGGGGCGCACGGGATAGCGCGGATTAGGGCACGGCGCCGTGCCCTCTGGCAAGCGCGCGCGGCGCGCGCGCTCAGCGGCGCGCGGCCAGCCGCCAGAACCACTTCTCGTCGAGCAGGGTGATCCGGTGGCCCTTCTCGCGCAGGCGCTTGATCTCCATGAGCTTGAGGCCCGAGTCGCGGCCCGCGGCCTGCAGCGGGTTCGGCCGCCCGCGCACGACGACGGTGGTGCGTGCCGAGGGTCCGCCATGGACGATCGCGCCCGCCCGCCGCGCGGCGCGCTC
>DATKEG010000274.1:0-8621 GCA_035544515.1 Vicinamibacteria bacterium
GGGGCGGGCCGTGGTCGCCGGTTCGGGCGCGAGGCTGTAGCCCGGCGCCGCGCCAGGCGACTCCATCACCACGTCCGGCCAGCCGCTGGGCGCCGGCGACGCGGCCTGCTGCTGCTCGAGCTCCTGGACGCGCTGCTCGAGCTGCTGCTCCCGCTCGCTGGGACCGCGGCTGCAGGCTCCGAACAGGGCGCCGCCGGCGATCGTCACCGCGGCCGTCCAACCCAACTTGCGTGCCATCATGACCGTGTTCCTCCAGGGGCTAAGTTAGCAACCGCCGTGCCAGCGCAGGCCCGACCATGACCGTCTGGCGTGCAACAACTTACACCCGGTAACGAAACCCGGCCGTGAGCGTCCTCACGGCTCAGCCGATCGGAAGGTGTCCTCGCGGCGTGACGCCGCCTCCGCGATGAGACGGTTGTTTTCGCCGAGGGCGAGGTATTCGCGCCGGAGCGCGCCCAGGCACACGGCCAACGTGCCCCAGGCGATCGCCTGGTGGACCCAGCCCGGGACCGCGCGCGTGTGGGCGGCGGCGCCCATCATGAAGTTGACGATCACGAGCAGCAACGCCGACGTCATGAGCGGGAACACGCGCGATTTCATGGCGACCGTGCGGCGGCGGAACGAGTCGCCCCAGCCCCGCTCCCTCTCCATGTCCTTCAGCTCCACGCCGGTGGCGAGCAGGAAGAACATGATGAACGAGTGCGCCATCACGAGCAGGAACGTGCTGCCCAGCCCGAGCAGGAAGTGCTGGCGGATCCAGCCCGGCCCGGCCTGCGGCAGGTAGCTCAGCACGGTGGTGGCGAGCAGCGCGAGCGTGCCCACCGCGGCGAGGGTCAGGAGGGCGATGCCCATGTCGCCTTCACGAGGCGTGGCGGGCCATTCAGCCGGGCCGCAACGCGGGCGCCGGGTCGTCCGGCGCGAAAAGGGGTGGCGGCACGCCGAGGAGGGCCGCGGCCTCCTCGAGGTCCTGACGCCGGAACGCCGGCCACGCGCGCTCGATGCGCCCGCCGGGCGCCACGAGCAGGCTGAGCGGGACGGTGTGCGCCTGCAAAGCCGCGCCCAGCGAGAAGGGCGGCTCGTCGAGCAGGATGGGCGCGGAGAGCGCGAGGTCGGCGGCGAGGGCGCGCGCGTCGGCCGGCGTGTCCTGCAGGACGACGACCACGTCCGTCCCCGGCCGCCGGCCGCGATGGATCCGCTCGACGTAGGGCAGGAGCAGGCGCGTGGTGGGGCATTCGCCGTGGCCCAGGCTGACGAGCGTGGGCCGGTCCACGCGGGAGAGGTCGCGCACGCCACCGTCGAGCGCAGGCAGGGCGAGCGCGGGGAACCTCGCCGGCGCCGGGGCGGGCCTCAATCGGCCACGAAGTCCACGGCCGCGCGCCGCGGGATGATGCCCTCGCGGTAGCCGCGGTCGAGCAGCTCCTGCACGGCGCGGCGGCCCCGCTCACCGACGTCCACGGTCATGTCGTTCACCCACATGCCGACGAAACGATCCGCGATCGCGGGGTCCATCCCCCGTGCGAACTCCAATGCGTAGGCGAGCGCCTCCGCGCGGTGGGCCAGCGAGTAGAGGACCGTCTCGCGCACCAGGCGCGTGAGCCGGGCCGTCAGGTCCGCGCCCAGGTCGCGCCGCACGGCGTTGGCTCCCAGGGGCAGCGGCAGCCCCGTCTCCTCCTTCCACCAGGCGCCGAGGTCCAGCACCTTGTGGAGGCCGTGGCCACCGAACGTGAGCTGCCCCTCGTGGATGACGAGGCCGACGTCCGCCCGGCCGTCCCGCACCTCGTCCAGGATCAGGTGGAAGGGCGCCACACGCGTGCGCGCCTCGGGCGCGAACAGCTTCAGCGCCAGGTACGCGCTGGTGAGCGTTCCCGGGACCGCGACCAGGGCGCCCCCCAGGCGTTTCGGATCCAGGGGCTCCCGGGCCACGAGCAGGGGGCCGTACCCATCGCCGATGCTGCCGCCGCAGGGCATCAACGCGTAGTGGTCGGCCACGTAGGGGTAGGCGTGGAAGGAGATGGCGGTGACCTCGTACCGGCCCTCCTGCGCCTCGCGGTTGAGCGTCTCGATGTCCTTCAAGACGTGCGTGATCTCGAGGCCGTCCGCCCGCACCTTGCCCCGGGCCAGCCCGTAGAACATGAACGCATCGTCGCTGTCCGGGCTGTGGGCCAGGGAGATCGTCCTCACGAGAGGGCCCCGAGCCGCGCGCTCAACCACGGCGCCCACCGCGCCAGGGGCTGCGTGACGTCCGCCACGACGAGGTCCCTCGAGCCGCGGTGCGCCGCCAGGGCGTCCATCACGGCGGGCGAGGGAGCGCGCGCCTCGCCGGCCGGCCGGTTGACCACGACCAGGTCGCTCTGGGCGATGAGCGGACCCGAGACGGGCTTCCAACGTTCCGGCGAGAGAAAGGGATGCGCCACGAAGAGGCGCACGTCCGGCCGCGCCACCGGCACGATGCTCGAGCCCTCCACGACCGTCACCTCCGCGTCCGCGATCATCCGCCGCACCGCCGCCCACGCCCTTCCCACCGCGCTCTCGCGCGCGATGGCCCACACCACGGGGCAGGCGCCCGCCCGGCCGAGGCGGTCCGTGTCCGTCCCCGGCTCACCGAGCGTACGCGGATCCGACACGACGCGGAACGGCACGTCGATGTCGCACACCACGCACGGCGGCCCCCGCGGGCACCGCGCGAAGACGTCGTCGGTGGTCGTGAACTTGACGGCCGCCGCCCGCCCGCCGGGCAGCCCGCGCAGCAGCGTCACCGCCAGCGCCGTCTTGCCCGAGCGGCTGCAGGCGCCCGCGACCGAGAAAAGCGCCAAGCAGCCTCCAGAAGTGCCACGCGACGCCTGGATCTTAGCCCACCCGGCCGCTCGGCCCGCGCCCGACGGACGTGGTAGACTTGGGCCGCGCATGCGCCTCCACGCGCGATGGGCCGTCCTGATCGTCCTGCCGGCGGTGGCGTGTGCGAGCGCCGGGGCCAAGTCGCCCGCCGGCCCGGGGCGCCTCGTCGACCTCAAGGCCGCTCGCGCCGCGGTCGAGGAGGCCCGCCGTGCCGGAGCGCCGCAGCGCGCCGCCGAGACCTTCCGGCGGGCCGAGTCCCATCTGAAGGAGGCCGAAGGACTGGCCGGCCGCGGCACCGTGACCGTCGCCGCGGACAAGGCCCAGCAGGCCGAGTTCCTGGGCCGCCTGGCCACGGCGGAGGCGCGGTGCGCGACGAACCTGGCGCGGCTCCCGCCGGCCGCGCCCGCCGACAAGACCGCCCGCGGCGGCGACGAGGCGGCGGCCCGTTTGCGCCGCGCGGACGAGGAGCGGCGGCGTCTCGAGGAGCGGGTGGCCCTCCTTCAGCGCGAGCTGGAGCTGACGGAGATGGAGGTCGTCCGCACCAAGGCCCGGCTGCAGGGGATCGAGACCAAGGCGGAGGCCTCGTCCGCCATCGCCGAGGCGCGGATCCTGATGACCCGCCTCGCCGCGCGCGACCGCGCCACGCTGAGCCGCTGCCAGGAGCTGCTCGACAAGGCCGAGCAGCAGATCAGTGAGAACAACTTCGGCGCCGCGGTTTTCTTCGCCCGCAAGGCCCAGGACATCGCCACCAAGGCCCGCGAGCCCATCGGCGGCACCCAGCCCTAAGCCCTTCTTCATCGAGCGTCCTCGGCCGGCGCGATCGCACGCCCTGCCTCGCGCGAGTGGATCGCGCTTCGGCCCCGGCGCGCCGGCCTGCGGGCGGGGGGCCCGCAAGGCCCAGGACATCGCCACCAAGGCCCGCGAGCCCATCGGCGGCACCCAGCCGTAAGCGAGACTTACGCGGTCGGTCCGGCCGCGGCGGAGCCGCCCGTCTTGCCGACGCCCGGCGCCCCGGCGACCACCACGCGGTCACGTCCCGCCGCCTTGGCCGCGTAGAGCGCGGCGTCCGCCGCGTCCACCAGCGCCTTCACCCCCTGCGCATCCTCCGGGAAGGTGGACACGCCGATGGAGACGGTGGCCGTGCGGCCCTCGAGCGCGCCCGGCTTCTGCGCGGGGGCACGGACGGCCGCGCAGATCTTCTCCGCCACTTGCTCGGCCCGCTCCTTCGGGCACGAGTGCAACAGGACGGCCAGCTCCTCGCCGCCGTAGCGGAAGGCCACGTCGGTGGTGCGGATCGACTCCTTGACCGCGGCGCTGACCCGCCTGAGCTCGGCGTCGCCCTCCGTGTGGCCCCAGCGGTCGTTGTAGCCCTTGAACGCGTCGAGGTCCAGCAGGAGCAGGCTGGAGGTGCGGCCCTCGCGCTCGCAGCGGCGCAGCTCCTTGTCCACCGTGTCCTCGAAATGCCGCCGGTTGTAGAGGCCGGTCAGCGCGTCCGTGATGGCGAGCGACTCCAGCGTCCGCTGGCTCTCGCGCACGCGCAGCGCCATCTCGTTGAAGGCGCGCGTGAGGTCCGCCATCTCGTCCTTGCCGCGCACGGGCAGGGACACGTTGAGGTCCCCGGCGCTGATGTCCTTGGCCGCGTCCGAGAGCCGCAGGATGGGCCGGAGCAGGCTGCGCGCGACGAGGAAGCTGCCCACCAGCACGAGGCCGACCAGGGGCAGGCCGAGCTTGAGCAGCCGGTTGCGCGCTTCGGTCAAGGGCCGGTACGCGGCGCCCGCGGAGACCGCCGCCACCACGAAGCCGCGCGTGGGCCCGCGCAGCCGCCGCACGCCGTAAATGTTTTCCCCGCTGCCGAGGCCGGTCATGCGGCCGATGGGGCCGGTCTCCTTGCCCTCGTCGGGCAGCTTGCCTCCGAACGGGGACTCCCCCGGGGTGTCCGGCACCTTTCCCGCACGGATCAACACGCGGCCCTGCGGGTCGAGCAGCCAGAACATGTGGGTGGGGTCATCCTCGCTCGGACGCAGGAGGTTCTCCAGCTCGCGCAGGTCCACACGCTCGACGAAGTAGCCGATCCTCCGGTCGTACTTGTTCTGCACGGTGTGGAGCACGAGCATGGTCGGACGGCCCAGGAACGCGGAGCGATGGATGGGGCTGACCGTCCCCGCCGGCCGCAGCCCACCGGTGTCGGGGAGCCCCTCGCCCCAGTCTTCCCAGCGCTCCGGCCGCGTGGAGGCCAGCACCTTCCCGCGCGGGTCGATGACGAACAGCGACTCGTAGTTGCGGTAGTGGCCGAGGACGGACTCCAGGTACGCGTCGAGGTCGCGCCGCGCCTTGGCCGCATCGCCGGCGCCCGTGGTCAGCGCCTCCACGCTCTCGAACACCACGAAGGAGGCGGACCAGCGCGACACCTCGTGCTGCCGCTGCTGCATCCAGTCGTCGAGGTGCGAGGTGGCGCGGAAGAGCTGGTTCGAGAGCGTCGCCTGGACCTTCTCCGCGAGCAGCTCCTCGTTGCGCTGGAGCAGGTACCAGCCCATGAGGAACGCGGGCAGGCTCACCCCCGCGAGCACGAGAAGCAGGATCTTCGTCTGGAAGCGGACCCGCACCGGGCCGGATGATAGCCGAACTCCTCCCGGCCCTATAATGCGGGCGCTCCTCCCGGGGGCCACCCCTCCGCGCTTGACCGCTCCGACCCAATCCGAGCCCGCGATCGCTCTCGCGGGGGTGACCAAGGCCTTCCATGGCCACGTGGCGGTGAGCGACCTCTCGCTGTCCATCGCATGTGGCAGCGTCTACGGGCTGCTCGGCCCGAACGGGGCCGGCAAGACGACCACGCTGCGGATGGTGCTGAACATCCTGGCTCCCGACGCCGGCGAGGTGCGCCTGTTCGGGCGGCCCACCGACCAGGCCGCGCGCGACCGGGTCGGCTACCTGCCCGAGGAACGGGGACTCTATCCGCGGATGGTCGTCGAGGACCAGCTCCTCTTCCTCG
Source organism: Vicinamibacteria bacterium (assembly GCA_035544515.1). Classification (GTDB taxonomy): domain Bacteria; phylum Acidobacteriota; class Vicinamibacteria; order Fen-336; family Fen-336; genus DATKEG01. Next base: position 5,825 of record DATKEG010000274.1, read on the forward strand.
CCGCGATCAAGGGCCTGCCCCGGGCGGAGGCCGCGCGCCGCCTGGGCCCCTGGCTGGAGCGGCTCGGCCTCTCCGCCTGGCGCGGGCGCAAGCTCAACGAGCTGTCCAAGGGCATGCAGCAGAAGGTCCAGCTCGTAGCCACCATCCTGCACGAGCCCGACATCCTGATCCTCGACGAGCCGCTCAGCGGACTCGACCCCGTCGGCGCCGACCTCGTGCGCGACGTGCTGCTCGAGCTGCGCCGCCAGGGACGCACGCTCGTCCTCTCCAGCCACGAGATGGAGACGGTGGAGCGGCTCTGCGACGCGATCACGCTCATCGACGGCGGGCGCAAGGTGCTCGAAGGGCCGGTGAGCGAGGTGAAGAGCCGCTACGGCCGGAACGCGGTCGTGCTCGCCTACGAGGGCGACGGCGCCTTCCTGGCCGGGCTCGCGGGCGTGGCCAAGCTCACCGACTTCGGCCGCTACGTCGAGCTACACCGGCGGGAAGGCGCCGACCCGCAGGAGATCCTGCAGGCGGCGGCCGCGCGCCTGCGCCTGAGCCGATTCGAGATCGTCGAGCCGAGCCTGCGCGACATCTTCGTGGAGCGGGTGCGCGGGGAAGCGGCGTGAGCGCCCTCCCGCGCCTGCGGGCGGTGGCGCGGCGCGAGTACGTGGCGCGCGTGCGCTCGAAGGCGTTCGTGGTGATCACCATCCTCGGTCCCGCGATCATGGCCGGCTTCCTCGTCGTGCCCACGCTCGTGATGTCGCGGCAGCGCGGCCGGCCGCTGCGCGTCGCCGTCCTCGACGGCGAGGGCTCGCTGCGGGCCGCGGTCGAGGAATCGCTCGCGCGGCGGGAGGCCGCGGGCGCCGCCCGCTTCGACGTGCGGCCGGCTCCCGGGGCGGCGGGCGAGGACGCCCGGGACGGCCTGCGCGCCGCCGTGCTCCGCGGCGACCTCGACGCCTACGTCTACCTGCCCGCCGATGCGGTGCAGCGCTCCGTCGCGGAGTACCACGGCAGGAACGTGAGCAACATGATGGACATCGGCCTCGTGGACGCCGCGGTCGAGGAGGCGCTCATCGGCCGCCGGCTGACCGACGAGGGCCTGGCCAAGGACGCCGTGCGCAGCCTGACCCGGAAGGTGGACCTCAAGACGGTCCGGCTCTCGGCCTCGGGCGAGCGCGAGGACCGCGGCGGCAGCTTCTTCCTGTCCATGGTGCTGATGACCATGCTCTACACGGCGGTGGCCATGTGGGGGGCGGCGGTGATGAACGGCGTGATCGAGGAGAAGACGAGCCGGGTGGTGGAGATTGTCGTGTCGTCCCTGCCCACCTGGACGTTCTTCGCCGGGAAGCTCCTGGGCGTGGGCGCGGCCGGCCTGACGCAGTTCGGCATCTGGGGCGCCTCGCTGGGCCTCCTTTCCCTGTGGGCCGCCGCCATGGCCGCGACGTCCGGGACCGCCATCCCGGAGATCTCCCCGCTGCTCGTCGTCTCGTTCGTGACCTGCTTCGTCCTGGGCTACTTCCTCTACGCGGCGCTCTTCGCCGCGGTCGGCGCCATGGTCAACTCGCAGCAGGACGCGCAGGCGCTCGTCTTCCCGGTGATGGCCCCCCTCCTGACCGCCTTCATCTTCTTCCCCGCCGTGCTGGGCGCGCCGGACAGCACGCTGTCGACCACGCTGTCGCTCGTGCCCTTCTTCGCGCCTCTCCTGATGTTCCTGCGGGTCGCTGCCGCCCCTCCCCCCGCCTGGCAGCTCGTCCTGTGCCTGGCGCTCTGCCTGGCCACCATCGCGCTCGTGACGTGGCTGGCCTCGCGGATCTACCGCGTCGGCATCCTCATGTACGGGAAGCGGGCGACGCTGCCGGAGATCTTCAGATGGATCAAGCAGTCATAGACTTACGAGCACAACACCGAGGATGTCTGCTCTCGTGTCAGCGTGTCAGCGTCAGAACGACGCTTGAGCGCGTTCTCGACTCTCGACTCCGTCGCGTGCGTTCTGCGTCGCTCGGCACGTCACGTATAGGTTGTCAAGGTTCGTCACGGGCGCAATTCTACGACCGCTGTGCGAACAGTGCACCGCCGTAGGGACCGCCGGGACGGTGGGGGCGAGCCGGTCGAAGGAGAGAACGGCCGGCTCACCCCGCCTCAAGGCCGCGTGGCGACATCGAGCGCTTGGCGCCGCCTGACGCTGGACGCGCGGCCACGCCCAGGACCTTCCCGCTGGGCCAGGAAGTGCCGCCGCGAGCCGATGCTGTTTCTGGCCCCTCTCCCCCGGAACTTCAATCAGTCACATATGCGGACGGGAGCGGCTACACGTTCACCTACGACAGCACGTCGAACCAGCTCCTGACGGTGGCCGATCTCTCAGGCAGGACCTTGGAGACTCACAGCTATGACGGCACGGGCCGGGCTCTCACCTCGGAGATCTCTGGCGGACAGGAGAGGTACACCTTCGACTATTCGACGCCCCTGCGGACCGTGGTCACGGACGCCGAGGGTAACGTGACAACTTACGACTACACATCTGGGGGATGAAGTTCGTCACCAGGATCACGGGACCCTGCGCCTCGTGCGGGCAGGGCGGCGAAACTCGGAGCTGGACCTACGACGACAAGGGTCGGGTCCTCAGCCGCACCGACGGGGCCGGAAACACTGGACATACACCTACGACGCCACGACCGGCGATCTGCTCACTGAGACCACCCCACCCCCCGTGAACGGAACGACGACCTACACTCACGACGCCAACGGCCGTGTCCAAACGAAGACCGACCCGCTGGGCGCCGTGACGAGCTACACCTACGGCCCGGCGAGCCCG
>DATKEG010000275.1:0-30385 GCA_035544515.1 Vicinamibacteria bacterium
CGGCCGCCGCCTCGCGGGCCGCCACCTCGGGGTCCTTGAACCGCGCCTGGACGACGAAATTGATCACGTTGGCGGACTGCGGGTTCTGCACGCTCGAGACGAGGTCGACATTGGGGAACCAGCCGCTCCGTTGCAGCGCGCTGATGAAGTCCGCCACCGAGGTGAGCCCGTTGCCCTGGCCGGTCAGCTTGACGTTCTCCCCCGTCTGCTCGAGGGCGGTCAGCCAGACGAAGTCGGGCAGCGACTTGGAGATCTCGTCCACCAGGTGCACGGGACCCGACTGGTCGGCCTTCAGCCGCTCGATGAGGTCCACCTTGCGCTGGAACGTGGCGCGCTTGGCCTCCAGCGCGTCCACCTGGACCTTGATGGCCTGCAGCTCCCTCTGGCGCTGCTGGGCGGCGGCGATGTCCGCGTTCAGCCGCTGCAGCTTCGAGGACTGATACCAATAGAGCGCGGCGCAGAGCACGACGGCGCCGCCGGCGAACAGCACCAGGAAGAGGTAGGCCTGCACGGCCCCGGGCGTCGAGGGCGTCGAGGTCTTCTTCGACTTCTTCGTCGGCCGGTCGGAGCCGAGAAGATTGACGCGGATCATCGGTCGCCCACCTTTCGCGTGGCCAGACCCACGGCGATGGCGGCCTGGGGGCCGATCTCGTTGATGAAGTCCGGGTCGAACTGCCGGGGGTTGTAGGTCACGCTGTTGAACGGGTTCATGACCTCGGCTCCCGACTCGAAGCGGTCGGAGAGCAGGTCCTGCAGCCCTCGCAGCTTCGCCGTGCCGCCGGAGAGCAGGATGCGGTCGATGCGGTCCTCGGAGCTGGTGGCCTTGAAGAAATCGAACGTCTTCTGGATCTCGAGCGCGATGTTCTCCGAGACGGCCTGCAGGATGGGGGGCAGGTTCTCGGGGGCGGCGCCCTCCACGCGGGCGCCCTTCTTCAGCGCCTCCGCCTGATCGTAGGAGAGGTTCAGGTCCTTCTGGATGGCGTCCGTGTACTGGTTGCCGCCGACCGCGATGTCGCGATTGAAGATGGAGGTGTGGCCCTTGAGGATGTTGATGTTCATGATGGAGGCGCCCACGTTGAGCAGCGCCACCACCCGCCCGGGATCGATGCCGTAGTTGAGCTCGTAGCAGTTCTGCAGCGAGAAGACGTCCACGTCGATCACCGCGGGCGTCTTGCCCGCCTGGCTGATCACCGAGCTGTAGTCCCCGATCTTGTCCTTCTTGACCGCGACCAGGAGCACGTCCATGTTCCCGCCGCTGCCCCCTTCGAGCACCTCGTAGTCGAGCGAGACGTCCTGGATGTCGAAGGGGATGTACTGCTCGGCCTCCCAGTGGATGGACTCGGCCAGCTCCTCCTGGCTCATCTGGGGGAGGCTGATCTTCTTCACGATCACGGCGTTTCCGGACAGGCTGGTGGCGACGTCGGGCGTCTTGATCTTGCGCGAGGAGAAGAGGCGCTGGATGGCGTCGATGACCGATCCGGAGTCCATGATCGCCCCGTCCACGATCGCTTCGGGAGGCAGCTGCTCGATGCCGAGGTTGACCAGGTGGTACTCGGCGCCACCCTTGCCGCCGCTGCTGAGCTCGACGGCCTTCACCGCAGAGGAGCCGATGTCGAGGCCGACGACTCCCTTCTTCTTCCCGAACAGACCCACGAGAGCCCCTTCCTTACTGAAGCGTGCTTCGCCGTCTTTGTCCTGTCATCCTCAACGCCCACTCGCTACGGAACGCTCTAGAACATAACCACTTAAGAAAGAGCAGTTAAAGTGCTGCGTGAAGCTAGCAAAGCGTCAACCCCATGTCAAGCCCTAATTTAGGGGACGGACAGTAAACCCTCACCGGCGCTGGACTCCCGGTGACAGGCCTCACAGGTTCGGGAGGATCTGGAGAGGCGTCCGGATCAGAACCGGATCTTCACGTCGGGATCGTCCTTGGCATGGATGGTATCCACAAATCGGACCTGGTGCGGGACCGTCGTCATGACGAGCGTCTGCGTGCGCACCCCATCGCCGAAGAAGCGCACGCCGCGAAGCAGCGACCCATCGGTCACACCCGTGGCCGAGAAGATGACGTTCCGCCCGGGGGCGAGGTCCTCGGTGCGATAGACCCGGTCGAGGTCGGGGATGCCCATCTTCTCGCACCGCTCGCGGTCGGAGGGCTTGGTCAGCACCAGCCGTCCCTGGATCTCGCCGTTCAGGCAGCGCATGGCGGCGGCGGTGATCACTCCCTCGGGAGCCCCGCCGGTACCCATCACCGCGTGCACGCCCGCCCCGACCACGGCGGCCGAGATGCCCGCCGAGAGGTCGCCGTCGCCGATCAGCCGGATGCGCGCCCCCACCCGTCGGATCTCCGCGATCAGCCGCTCGTGCCGCGGCCGGTCCAAGACGATGACCACGAGGTCCTCGACGCCGCGATCCAGCGCCTTGGCGATCGCGTGCAGGTTGTCGGCGACAGGGGCGCCCAGGTCCACCTTCCCCTTGGCCGAGGGCCCCACGCAGATCTTCTCCATGTAGATGTCGGGGGCGTTGAGCAGGCCGCCCTTCTCCGAAGCGGCCAGCACCGCGATCGCGTTGTTGGCGCCGGTCGCGCAGAGGTTCGTGCCCTCGAGGGGATCGACGGCGATGTCCACCGGGTCCCCGCCCCGGCCCACCTTCTCGCCGATGAAGAGCATGGGCGCCTCGTCGCGCTCCCCCTCGCCTATGACGATGGTGCCCTCCATGTCCACGGTCTCCATCTCGCTGCGCATGGCCTCGACCGCCACCTGATCGGCGTATTTGCGGTCGCCCTGGCCCATGGTGCGCGCGGCCGCGATGGCGGCCCGCTCGGTCACCCTCACGAACTCGAGCGACAGGTCGTCACGGTGCATGGCGCTGGCCTCTCAAACGCAGAGCGGTCTCTGCGTTGGTTCCGTACGCCCGTCGTTCAGCGTCTGTAGGGGGGCAGTTCGACGCGGCGGGGCCGGTCCTGACGGTAGCCCAGCGCGTAGTCCGCCTGCATGATCTTGTGGATCTCGCGCGTGCCTTCGTAGATGACCGCGGCCTTGGAGTTCCGGTAGAACCGGCCGGCCGGGTACTCGTCCGAGTAACCGTTGCCGCCGTGGATCTGCACGCAGTCGGAGGCCGCGCGCTCGCTCTGCACGGTGGCGAACCACTTGGCGAGCGAGGTCTCGCGGGTGTTGCGGCGCCCCTCGTTTTTCAACCAGCCCGCGCGCAGCCAGAGCAGGCGGGCGGCGTCGTAGTCGGACACCATCTGCGCGATCATCTCCTTGACCAGCTGGTGCTCGCCGATGGGCCGGCCGAACGTGTGGCGCTCGCGCGCGTACTTGACCGACGCGTCGAGACAGGCCCGGATGAGGCCGGTGGCCCCCGCCGCCACCGTGTAGCGGCCGTTCTCCAGGGCGAACATGGCCACGCGGAAGCCCTCGCCCTCCTCGCCCACGCGGTTCTCCGCCGGAACCTCGACGCCGTCCATCGCGAAGCCGCCGGTGTTGCCGGCCAGGATGCCCCACTTCTCCTTGATGCTGTAGGAGCTGAACCCCTTGAACCCGCGTTCCACGATGAAGGCGCTGAGCCCGCTGTGGTCGCGGTTCTTCTTCTTCTCCTGGTCCGTCCAGGCGATCACCAGGAAGTGGTCGGCGACGTCCGCGAGCGAGATCCACACCTTCTCGCCGCTCAGCACGTACCGGTCGCTCTTGCGGACGGCCGTGGTCTGGATGCCGACGGCGTCGGAACCCGCGTTGGGCTCGGTGAGACCGTACGTGGCGATCTTCTCGCCGCGCGCCTGCGGGGCCAGGTACTTCCGCTTCTGCTCGTCCGTGCCCCAGCACCACAGGGTCATGCAGTTGAGGCCCACGTGCACGGACATGATCACGCGCAGGTGCGTATCGACGTACTCGAGCTCCTCCGAGACGAGCCCCAGGCTGATGTAGTCGAGGCCAGCGCCCCCGTGCTCCTCGGGGATGCAGAGGCCGAGCAGGTGCAGGTCGGCCATGCCCTTGAGGAAGGACCGCTCGAAGCGGTGCTCGCGGTCGAGGTCGTGGATCTTCGGCGCCACCTCGCGGGACGCCCAGTCCCTGACCGTCTCGGCCACCGCCTTGTGCTCGTCGGACAGCTCGAAGTCGATCATCTCTGCGCTCCGTCGGCTTCCGTCGTCTCCGGGGCGGCCGCCCAGACCGCCCGCGCTCAGCAGTGTCTCGGCGCGCGCAGCGGAGCGTCTCCGCTACCGATCGCGCCGGGTTCACCCCGGCGCGACTCCGCTCGATGACGCATTGCGCGCAGCGGAGCGCGCCGCATTCGCCATGACGCCGGCCCTCGCGCTCCCCCCTGCACCCCCCTGACTCACGCCGTCGCGCTCCGCGCGCCGCCGCGAGTCATTCTTCGCCCTCGTCGCTCGCACCCTCCGGAAGGTTCACGGAGCGGGACAGCACGTCCCGGGCCAGGGCGGCCGCGGCCGCGGGAACGAGCACCCGGACGAGGGCGAACGACCGCACGTTCGGCAATGGCTCCTGCTTGAAGCTCTGGTCCATGACCTCGGCGTCGATGCCGGCCTCGCGCAGCCGCAGCGCCATCAGCTCCGCCTCGAAGACCTGGGGCGTCTCCGCCACCTGCTCCCAGCCGTCGTAGGAGCCCTTCCGGGGCAGCGACACTAGCGGTCCTTCCACACGGGCTTGCGCTTGGCCATCACCGCGCCGAGCCCTTCGGCCACGTCTTCGGTGGCCAGGAGCTGGTTGAGGTAGACGTCCTCGGCGTGCCGCGCCGCGTCCGGAAGGAGCAGGTCGAGCCCGCCGGCGACGGCCCGGCGGGCCAGCTGGAGGACGGGCGCGCTGCCCTCCTGGAACCGCTGCACCAGCGCGGCGGTCTCGGCCTCGAGCTTGTCGTCGGGGACGGCGCGGGTGATCAGGCCGATGCGCTCCGCGTCCGCCGCGGTGAGCGCGCCCCCGAGAAGGATCAGCTCCATGGCCTTCCTGCGGCCGACCAGACGCGGCAGCAGGGCGGCCGCCAGCGGGTTGAAGACCCCTCCCTTGATCTCGGGATGGCCGAAGCGCGCGCTGGCGCCGGCCAGGGCGAAGTCGCAGGCGGCGGCCAGGATGGAGCCGGCGCCGAAGGCCGCCCCCGCCACCACCGAGAGCGTCGGCTTGTCGAGCTTGACCAGCCCCTCGAAGATCCGGTGGAACGCCTCGAGCATCAAATAGGCGCGGTCGCCCTGGTGGTCGCCCAGCTCGAAGCCGGCCGAGAAGTACTTGCCCTCCGCCAGGAACACCACGAGCTTGACCTCGCGCTGGTACTCCAGCGCGTCGAGCGCGCCGCCGATCTCCTCCATCATCTCCACGGAGAGGACGTTGCCGGGCGGACGGCTCAGGGTGATGCGCGCGACGCCCTGGTCCGTCTGGAAACGGATGAAGCGCGTGCCCTCCGGTCGCGTCTGGGCGTACGGATCGTCCTGGGGTTCTTGTGCCATGAGGTGGCTGTCCTAGGCAGCCTCGAAGGCGGCGGCCAGGCCCATGCCGCCGCTGATGCAGAGCGTGGCCAGCCCGCGGCGCGCGCGCCGGCGCGCCATCTCGTGCAGCAGCGTCACCACGAGCCGGGCGCCGGTGGCGCCGATGGGATGGCCGAGCGCGATGGCGCCGCCGTTGACGTTGAGGCGGTCCGCGGGGAGGCGCAGCTCCCGGTCACAGGCCAGGACCTGGGCCGCGAAAGCTTCGTTGAGCTCGATGAGATCGAACGCATCCAGATGGAGCCCCGTACGCTCCAGCAATCGCCGTACCGCCGGTACCACGCCGATGCCCATGACGCGCGGATCCACGCCGGCGGCCGCCACCGCGGTGATCCGCGCCTGCGGCCGCAGGCCGAGCTCGCGCGCCCGGTCGGCGGCGGCCACCACGACCGCCGCGGCGCCGTCGGTGATGCCCGACGAGTTGCCGGCGGTGACGGTCCCGCCGCCCGGCCGGAACACCGGCGGCAGCCGCGCGAGCGACTCGGCCGACGTGTCCGGGCGCGGGTGCTCGTCGCGGCGCACCTCCTGCGGCCCCTTCCGCCCTTCCACGGACACGGCGACGGTCTCGCTTTCGAAGCGCGCCTCCGCCAGCGCCCGCCCCGCCTTCTGCTGGCTGGCCAGGGCGAACGCATCCTGTTCCTCGCGGGGGATCCGGTACACGTCGGCCAGGCGCTCGGCCGTGTCCCCCATGAGCATGTCCGAGAGCGGGCATTGGAAGCCGTCCTGGTACATGGCGTCGAGGACGGGCTGCCGCCCCATGCGATAACCCCAGCGCGCGCCCGTGAGCAGGTAGGGCACATTGCTCATGGACTCGGTGCCGCCCGCGAGCACCACGTCCATGTCGCCGTCGCGCACCGCGCGCCAGGCCAGGTCGATGGCCTTGAGGCCGCTGCCGCAGGCCATGTTCACGGTGTAGGCCGGAACCTCCTGGGGCAAGCCCGCCCGCCAGGCGACCTGGCGCGCCACGTTGGGCCCGCCGCCGGCCTGGCGTGCGCAACCGAAGATGGCCTCCTGCACCTCGTCCGGGCGCACGCCCGCGCGTGCGAGCGCCTCCCGCGCGGCGGCCGCGCCGAGCTCCGCGGCGCCCAGGCCGGAGAGCGCGCCGCCGAAGCGGCCGATGGGCGTCCGCACCGCGCCGGCGACGACGACCTCACGCACGGGTCCCTGGCGGCGTGTTGAGGCGGAAACGCGGGTCGCGCACGCGCCCGCAGGCGAGCCCAGCCAAGGCGCGCATGATAACACGCATGCGCTAGACGCTGAACGCCTTGCGGACCGTGACGGGCGCGCCGCGGCCGGCACCCAGCAGCCGCGAGGCGTTGCCCCTGTGCACCGCGACCTCGAGGCGGCCGCTGCTGCCGACCAGGGCGCACGGCTCCCCTTCCGCCACGTCCGCATAGGCGCGGGCCAGGGGCATCACCACTCCCTCGACCGCCACGACGAAGCCGTTGGGATCTCCCCCGGCGCCGGCGAGGATCTCCTCGAGCTGCGCTTCCGTGAGCGTCGTGGTGAGGTTCCCGAAGCGGTCCACGTGCAGGACCGAGGCGCTCCACTCGCCAGCCGAGATCCGGCGCACGGACGGGATGGGCAATACCACGGGGTCCCGTACGGCCGGGCCGACCCTGGGGAGCGGCGTGCCCGCGGCCAGCCGGCCGGCCACGGGGCCGAAGATGTCGCGGGCGTGGAACGTCCGCGACCGCCCGGGTCCCAGAAGCTTCCGGTTCGTGATCTCGTGGACGCGCGCGGTCGCCGCGTCCGCCAGGACCAGGCTGAAGATGCCGTTGTCGGGGCCGACGAAGAAGTAACCGCCGGCCGCCAGCGCGAGCGGCCGGCGCGCGGACCCGACCTCGGGGTCGACCACGGCCAGGAAGACGCTGCCCGCGGGGAAGGCGCGGTAGCACGCGGCGAGAGCGAAGGCGCCCGCGAGGACATCGTGCGGCGGCACCTCGTGGCCCACGTCGACCAGGGTCACGCCGGGACACGCGGCCAGGACCGCGCCCTTGACCGCGCCCACGTAGTGGTCCTGATGGCCGAAGTCCGTGAGCAACGCCACCACGGCCCTTGGCGGCCCGGTCTCACGCCTTTGCCGCGGGCGCGCGCGGGGGCGGCCCTTCGGGAGGGCCCGCCCGGCTCGTGGCGTGCGGCTCTTCTCTCCCTTTCGCACCCTCGCCCCTCGCGGCCCGCGCGGCCGCGCCATTCTAAGGCCTGGGGATGCCCGTGTCCCTCGCGGGGGCGGGAACGGACGGGCGCGCGGCGCTAGAATGGACGCGTGCAACGGATCTACCTCGACCACAATGCGACCACGCCCCTGGACCCGCGCGTCCTGGAGGCCATGGTCCCCGTGCTGCGCGAGGGATTCGGCAACGCCTCCAGCCTGCACTGGTTCGGGCAGCGCGCGCGCGCGGCCGTCGACGAGGCGCGCGGCGAGGTCGCGGCGCTCATCGGCGCGGCGCCCGCCGAGGTCGTGTTCACCGGCAGCGGCACGGAGGCCGACAACCTGGCCCTGCGTGGCGTGGCGGCCGCCGCCCGCTCGCCGCGGAGGAAGGTGCTCTATTCCGCCGTGGAGCACCACGCCGTCGTCCACACGGCGCGGGCGCTGGCGGAGGAGGGCGTCCCCGTCGAGGCCCTCCGCGTGAGCGCCCACGGGCTCCTGGACCTCGCGGACCTGGCGGAGAAGGTGGACGAGCACACGGCGCTGGTGGCGGTGATGTTCGCCAACAACGAGACGGGGGTGGTGCAACCGCTGGGCGAGGTCGTCCGCCTCTGTCACGAGCGCGGCGCCCTCGTGCACTGCGACGCGGTGCAGGCCGCGGGCAAGATCCCCGTGGACGCGCGCGCGCTCGGCGTCGACCTGCTCGCGCTCTCCGCCCACAAGATCTACGGGCCGCAGGGCGTGGGCGCGCTCTACGTGCGGCGGGGCACGCGCATGAAGGCGCTCCTGCGCGGGGGGGCGCAGGAGCGCAACCGCCGCGCGGGCACCGAAAACGTGGCCGGCATCGTCGGCCTGGGCCGCGCCGCTTCTCTCGCCGCCGCGGACCTGGCCCGGGAAGGGCCGCGCCTGGCCGCGCTGCGGGACCGCCTCGAAGCCCGCCTGCTCGATGTCCCCGGCGCGCAGCGCAACGGCGAGGGCCCGCGCGTGCCGAACACGGTCAACGTGTCGTTCGAGCGCATCGAGGCCGAGAGCCTGCTGCTCGCGCTCGACCTGCAGGGCCTGGCCGTGTCCACCGGCGCCGCGTGCGCCGCGGGGGCGATGGAGCCTTCCCACGTCCTGCGCGCCATGGGGCTGCCCCCCGAGCGCGTGCAGGGCTCCCTCCGGTTCTCCCTGGGGCGATCGACGACCGGCCCGCAGGTGGACCAGGCGGCGGACCTGGTGGCCGCGGCCGTCCTCCGCCAGCGCGAATCCAGCCGGCGGACCGCGACGAGCCGTTAGCGCGGCACCTGCTCTTCGGCGTGGTACGACGAGCGCACGAGCGGTCCCGACTCGACGTGCGCGTAACCCAGTGACCGCGAGAACTCCCCGAGCCGCGCGAACTCCTCGGGCGTGTAGAAGCGGCGGATCGGCAGGTGCCGCAGGCTGGGCCGGAGGTATTGCCCGACGGTCAGGATGTCGGTGCCCTGCTCGCGGATGCGGCGGATCGTCTCGAGCGCCTCGTCCCACTCCTCGCCCAGGCCGACCATGATGCCGCTCTTCGTGAGCAAACCGGCCTGCTTGGCGCGCCTGAGCAGCTCGAGGGAGCGCTCGAAGCGGGCGCCGGGTCGGACCTGGCGGTAGAGCCGCGGCACCGTCTCGGTGTTGTGGTTCAGGATGTCCGGCCGGGCCTCGACCACGCGCGCCAGCGCGGGCCAGTTCCCCTTGAAGTCGGGGATCAGGACCTCCACCGCGCACCCGGGAACGCGCTCGCGCACCCGCGCGATGCAGGCCGCGAAGACGGAGGCGCCCCCATCCTCCTGGTCGTCGCGGTTGACCGAGGTGATGACCGCGTGGTTCAGGCCCATGCGGGCGACGGCGTCGGCGACGCGCGCCGCCTCCCGGGCGTCGGGGGGCAGGCCGGGCAACCCGGTCTTGACCGCGCAGAACCCGCAGGCGCGCGTACACACGTCGCCCAGGATCATGAACGTGGCCGTGCCCCGGTTCCAGCACTCGCCGAGGTTGGGGCAGCGCGCCTCCTCGCAGACCGTGTGCAGGTCGAGGTCGCGCATCAGCCCGCGCAGGCGCTCGTAGCCGGGCCCCATGGGCGCGCGAGCCTTGATCCAGGGTGGGCGGGTCGATACGGGGGCAGGAGCGCTCACCGCCGAGGCCTATTCCTCCTCGTCGAGGTCCTCGTCCTCTTCTTCCTCGTCGTCATCGTCGTCGATGAGTTCCGCGTCCGCGGCGTCCTCCTCCTCCTCCTCCTCCTCCTCCTCGTCGTCGTCGTCGTCGTCATCGTCGTCCTCGTCCAGATCGTCCTCGTCCTCGTCCTCGAGGGTCTCGTCCTCGTCCTCGTCGAGATCCTCGTCGGCCTCCGCGCCATCGTCGTCGGCGACGCCGTAGCCCTCATCCTCGGAGTAATCGTCGTCGCTCCTGGCCCTCCGCTCGCGCGCGGGCTCGGACGGCGTCTCGCCGAAAAGGATGTCCCGAAGGGGGGTCTGCTCCTCGCTCATGTTGCCTCCAATCTCCCCGGCGTCAAGCTCTCCGGCCTGCTCCAGGGTCGCTGCCGTCCGGCGTCGTTGTCGATCGAGCCCCGCTGCCGCCCGCCGCAGGCCCTCCCTCAAGATACCCCACCACCGCGCCCGCGAAACGACCCGTCTCGCGCGCGGCGGAGGGCCTGAACATTCTAGATCAAGGCACCGCGGGTCCCGTTTGGTATTATCCTTCCGTAGCGCGGCGTCCCGCCCGCGGGACGCCAGGAGCAACGATGATCATCGTCTGTACCAGCTGCCAGGCACGCTACAAGTTCGACGAGAGCAAGCTGGGCGACCGTCCGAAGGCGAAGACGCGCTGCGCGAAGTGCGGCGCGTCGATCGAGATCGAGAATCCCGCGGTCGCGGCCATGACGCTGCCGCCCGGCACGTTCCCCCCCGTGGTGAGCGCGCCCGAGCCCGAGCCGGCGGCGAGTCCCGAGCCCCCGCGCCGCCCCCTCGGCGAAGGCACCATGACCGGCCGCGACCTCCACCGCCAGGGCATCCTCGAGCTGCCCAAGGACAAGCGCTTCTCCCTGGCCGTGATCCAGGGCGGCGCGACCGGCCAGATCTTCCAGATCGGCAAGACCCGCACGACGATCGGGCGCACGGGCGCGGACATCAACATCGACGACCCGGAGGCGTCCCGCCAGCACGCGGTGGTGGAGATCCTGGGGGAGACGGCCATCCTGCGCGACCTGGGCTCGACCAACGGAACCTTCATCGACATCGAGCGCATCGACCAGCAGATCCTGACCAACCAGATGGAGTTCCGCATCGGCAGCCACGTGCTGATGTTCATCGTCACCGACGTCGAGTAGGAGGCGAGGCTCCGTGCGCGTGGTGGTGGCCATGTCGGGCGGGGTCGATTCCTCGGTGGCGGCGGCCCTGCTCCAGGACGCGGGCCACGAGGTGGTCGGCGTCTCCATGCAGCTCCACGACCAGACCGGGGGCGAGGGTCCCTCGTTCGGGAGGTGCTGCGCCCTCGACGACCTGCACGACGCCCGGGCCGTGGCCGGCCGGCTCGGCATCCCGCACTACGTCCTCAACCTCGAGCGGTCGTTCCACGACGCCGTGATCGCGCCGTTCGTGCGCGACTACCTCGAGGGGCGCACGCCCATCCCCTGCTCGCGCTGCAACACGGACGTGAAGTTCGAGGCGCTGGTGGACAAGACGCGGGGGCTCGGCGTGGAGCATGTCGCCACGGGCCACTACGCGCGCAAGGAGCTCGACGAGCGGAGCGGGCGCTGGCGGCTGCTGAAGGGAAGGGATGCCGCCCGGGACCAGAGCTACTTCCTCTTCGGCCTGAGCCAGGCGCAGCTCGCCATGGCGCTCTTTCCGGTGGGCGGGCTCCAGAAGCCCGAGGTCCGGCGGGTGGCGGCCGCGCGCGGCCTGCCCGTGGCGGACAAGCCCGACAGCCGGGAGATCTGCTTCGTGCCCGACGGCGACTACGCGGCGTTCGTCGAGCGCCAATCGACCGCGGAGGACCGTTCGGGACCGATCGTGGACGCGCAGGGACGAGCCCTGGGGCGGCACGGCGGCGTCCACCGCTACACCGTGGGCCAGCGCAAGGGGCTCGGCCTCACCGCGCCGCGTCCTCTTTATGTACTGTCCGTCAGGCCCGGGACCAACACGGTGGTCGTGGGCGGGGAGGAGGCGCTCGAGGCCGCTCGCCTGGTGGGACGCGAGGTGAACTGGCTGTCGGTGCCGCCACCGAGCCACCCCGTCCGCGCGTCGGTGAAGATCCGCTATCGGCACCAGGAGGCGCCGGCGACGATCACTCCGCTCGCGCATCACCGCGTCGCGGTGGAGTTCGACGAGCCGCAGCGGGCGATCACGCCCGGGCAGGCCGCCGTCTTCTACCAGGACGACGTCTGCCTGGGCGGCGCGTGGATCGAGAAGCCGCCGCCTTGAGCGTCGCGGCGGCTATTGACCGGCCGATCCATCCGCCAGGGCCTGCAGGGCGAGCCGGGCCGCTTCCTGTTGGGCGGTCTTCTTCGACGCGCCGGCCCCCTGGGACACCGGCCGTCCGTTGATGCGGCACTCGACGCGGAACGACCGCCGGTGGCTGGGGCCCTCCTCCGCGAGCACGGCGTATTCGGGCACCGGTTCGCCGCGCGCCTGCAGCAACTCCTGCAGGGCGCTCTTGTAGTCGGCCTCGGACAGCGCTCTCGCTCCCCGGAGGTCGGCGGCGAACTGGCCCTCCACGAAGCGGTAGGCCGCCTCCAGGCCCCCGTCGAGGTACAGCGCGGCGATCACCGCTTCGTACGCGTCGGCCCACAGGCTGGCCTTCTTCCGCCCGCCCGTCTTCTCCTCGCCGCGGCCCAGGCGCAGGAGCGCGGGCAGCCCCAGCTCCGCCGCGCGGCGGGCGAGGCTGGGTGCCGCGACGAGGTGCGCGCGGGCCTTGCTCTTCGACCCTTCGGGACCCTCGGGGTCCCGGCGGTGGAGCAGGTCGGCCACGACGAAGCCGAGCACCGAGTCGCCCAGGAACTCGAGCGGCTCGTTGTGGAGCGCCTGGCCGCCCGTCTCTTGATGCGCGTGGCTGGTGTGCGTGAGCGCGCGGTCGAGCAGCGCCGGATCGGCGAAGCGGTGGCCGAGACGTTCTTCCAGGCCGCGCAGCCCCCGCTCGCGCTCGGGGTCCGGGGTCATGCCACCTTGAGCACGACCAGCGTCATGTCGTCGTGCGGCGCGGCCTCGCCCACGAAGGCGCGGATCCCGGAGAGGATCGCCTCCTTCATCTGCTCGGTGCCCAGGGCCTCGCTCCTCTCGATGAGGTCGCGCAGCCGGCGCTCCCCGAAAAGCTCCGCCCTCTCGTTCATGGCCTCGGGCAGGCCGTCCGTGAAGAAGACGAACACGTCGCCGCTGCGCAGGGGCGCCTCCGCCTCCTCCAGGACGTCCTCGAACCGCGCGCCGGGATCCAGGCCCAGTCCCATGCCCGGCGGGGCGAGGACGCGCGTGCGGCCGGTCCGCGTCTCGAGGTGGATGATCGGGTTGTGGCCCGCCCGCGCGAAGCGCATGCGGCGGGCCTCCGTGTCCACCACCGCGTAGGTCATGGTGATGAAGGAGCGGCTGTCCATGTTCGCGGAGAGGATGCGGTTGGCCTCGCAGAGCAGGCGCCCCGGCGAGTCGTAGATCCGGGAGAGCGACAGCACGAGCCCCTTCAGCTCCGCCATGTAGAGCGCGGCCGAGGTGCCCTTGCCCGAGACGTCCGCCACCAGGACGCCCAGGCGCGTGTCCGAGAGCGGGAGCAGGTCGTAGTAGTCGCCGCCCACCTCGGCCGCGGGCAGGCACAGGGCTGCGATGCGCAGGCCGGGCAGGCTGACCGTGCCCTGCGGCAGCAGGCTCATCTGGATCTGCCGGGCGATGCGCAGCTCCTCCTCCAGCCGTTGCTTCTCCGCCGACTCGACCAGGAGCTGCTGGATGTCGCGCGCCATCACGTTGAACGAGTCCGCCAGCTCGCCGAGCTGATCGCGGCTCTGCACGGGGATCGGGTGGCCGAAGTCCCCCCGGCGCAGGCGCTCCGTGCCCAGCGAAAGGGCGTGGACGCTGCGCGTGATGGAGCGCGCCAGGATCAGCCCCACCACCAGCGCCCCCGAGTAGAGGACGAGGAAGGTGGCTCCCACCCCGGCCAGGATGGCCATCAGTACCTCGGGGGCCGCGCTTCCCACCGGCGCGGGCGAGAGCCGCTCGATCAGCCGGCGCGGGTGGAAACGGACCGCGATCGGCTCCATGTCCACCTCGCCCTGCTCCCAGCTCGTCAACGGGACGAGCGCGAGGGCGGTCATCATGTCCGCCGGCTCGGGCGGCTCCGGCGGCGGGGCCGCGGAGGGAGCGGAATCGGATGTCCCCCCCGCGCGGGAGCCGGGGACGACGCGCAGCCCGGTGCGGCGCTCGAGGCGGTCGAGGTGGTCTCCCCGCAGCGGGACGTCGAAGATGAGGAGCAAATCGCCCTCGGACCAGAGCCCACGGAGCAGCTCCTCGTCGCCCACGCGCACGCCTCCGGCGAAGCCCGGCTCCTTCAGCCACGCGGGACGCGCGGTCGCCTCGATCCCCTCGGCGGAGATCCGGCGCCCGCCGCGCAGGAGCGCGTGCCGCACGTGCGGACGCATCGCCTCGACCTGCGCGAGCTGCGCGCGAAAGCGCTCGAGCCCGGCCTCGCCCGGCGGCAGGCCGGCGACCGTGGCCCGCGCCAGCGCGCGCAGCTCCTCGGCGTCCGCCTCGATGTGGGCGCCGACCATGTACGACGTGACCAGGCTCATCCCGAGCAGCCCGGCCACCAGGAAGAAGGCGGTGAGCAGGACGACGGGCACCACCGCTATGAAAAGGTACGAGACGATCAGCTTCGTGCGGATGCGCCAGAGCAGGCGGCGCAGGGCCCAGCGCGAGGCGCGCGCGGCCGCGTAGAGCGCGAAGACGATCAGGACGCCCCCGGCCACGGCCGCGAGCGGACCCGGGACCGGCGCGTCGGCCTCGGCCAGGCCGAAAAGGACGAGGGCGGCGAGGAGGAGCCGTCCCCACCAGGCGTGCAGCAGGAACTGCCTGGCGCGGCGAGCGAAGCCGCCGGCCACCGCCGCCGCGGGGGCGGGCTCGAGCAGGCGGCCGTGGCGCATTCGGGTAGCCACTATATCGCACGGCGTTGACACGCGCCTCGCGGCTGGTCATGCTTCGAGCTGCGATGCTCGCCGCCGTGATCCTCGCCGTCCTCTCGGCCGCGCCGCCGGACCTGGCCGCGGTGGGCATCGTCCTCAGCCCGCGTCCGGAGTCCTCGGTCGCCATCCTGCGTGCGGACGGCCGCACGCGCGTGGTGGGTCCGGGCGACACCGCCTTCGGCGGACGCGTCGCCCGGATCACGAGCCACTCCGTGGTCCTGGAGTTCGAGGACGGCCGCCGCGAGCTGCGGCTGGCCGCGAGCACGCCGCCGGCCCGAGCGGCCAGGGCCGTGGCCACGCCGCCCGCGGGGGAGCCGGCCGACCGGGCCGGGGCCGACGCGGCCGCACGCGTCCTGGAGCGGCAGGAGGTGGAGCGCCGCCTGGGCACGGAGATTCCGCGGATCCTGGCCGAGACGACGTTGCTGCCCGTGAGCGACGGCTCGGCCACCGTGGGCTTCACCCTGACGCGCGTACCCGAAGGGACCTTGCTCACCGACGCGGGCTTGCGCCCGGGCGACGTGCTCACCCACGTCAACGACGTGGCCATCGACAGCCTGCCCACCCTCATCGCCCTCTGGCCACGCCTGCAGAGCGCATCGACCCTGCGCGCGCAGGTGCTCCGCAACGGCCAGCCCATCTCCCTCACCGTCACGCTGCGATAGCGCGGGTACGCGTGGGTCCGTCCCCGGCCGCTTCCCCTCCGCGCCGTACCCGGCGCCTCTGGCCGCTGGCCGGCCTGGCCGCGCTGCTGCCGTTGCCGGCGGAGGCCTGGGGGTACACCGGACACCGGATGGTCACGGCCGCCGCCGTGCAGGCCCTGCCGCCGGGGCTGCGCGCGCTGTTCGCCGGAAACGCGGAGTGGATCGCCGAGCACTCCATCGACCCCGACCTCCGGCGCGCGGCCGGCGACGAGGCGGAGGGGCCCAACCATTTCCTCGACCTCGACGCGTTCGGGGCCCCGCCCTTCCCGGACCTCCCGCGCGCCGAGAGCGCGCACATCGCCCGCCACGGCCGGGCGGCCCTCGAGAGGGGCCGCCTTCCCTGGCGCGTGGGCGAGGTGTACGGCGACCTCGTCCGCGCCTTCCGCGACCGCGACGAGGCGCGGGCGCTCGCCCAAGCGTCCGCGCTGGCGCATTACGTCGGAGACGCGCACGTTCCCCTGCACGCGGTGGTGAACTACGACGGGGAGCAGACGGGGCAGAAGGGCGTCCACGGCCGCTGGGAGGGCGAGCTGGTCGAGCGCTACCGCGGCCGGCTCGAGGAAGCCCTGGCGGGCCTGGGCGCATCCGCGGCCGGCGATCCGGTCCAGGTGACCTTCGACGCGCTCTTCGAGTCGTTCCGCGAGGCTGGCCCCCTGCTCGCGTCCGATCGCGCGGCCGCCGGTGCCCGGGACCTCCCCCACACCCCCGAGGACGATCGTTACGACGACGGCTACTACGGGCGCCTGTTCGAGCGCGAAGGGGACCGCCTGCGGCGGCGGCTGCGGCAGGGCGCCGCGCGCCTCGCCGGCCTCTGGATACGTGCCTGGGAGCAAGCCGGGCGGCCGTCGCTCGACGGCTCCTTCCGCTTCGCCTACGTCCGCGGCCGCACGCGCGCCGTGCTCCTGAGCATCGACGGCGCGGCCGCCCCCTGGATCGACGACGCGGTGGCGCGCGGCGTCATGCCCGCGCTCGCGGGCGTTCGCGCGAGCGGTGCCGCCGCCCGCTCGTCGCTGCCTTCGCTGCCCGCGAAGACGGCGCCCGGGCACGCCGCGCTGCTCACCGGGGCCTGGGGTGACCTGAGCGGCATCACGGGCAACGAGGTGCCGGTCCCGGGAGGAACGGTCCTCGACGCGGAGGACGGCTTCGGCTCGGCCCCCCTCGCCGCCGAGCCCCTCTGGGCCGCGGCCGCGCGGCAGGGGCTCCACGCCACGGTCGCCTCCGCGCCGCAGGTGTTCCCGTTCTCGCCCTACCTCGACGGGCGGCGCTTCGGCGGCAACTATGCCCGCCAGCTCACGCTCATGGACGGCTACCAGTCGCTGCGCGAGGAGGATCGGGTCTTCACGGCCGCCGACCTGCCCACCCGGCCCCCGGCCGGATGGGCGGGCCCGCTGCCGCGCCACCGGGGAGAGCCGCGCGAGTTCACGCTCGAGGAGTGGGGTGTGCGCCTCGACGGCCTGCTCTACGACGATCCCGACGACCCGGCGGCCGGTCTCGACACGATGCTCGTGGCCCTCGGCCGCGACCCGCGAACCGGCGTCACGCTCAAGCCGCGGGCCGCGGGGGCGGCGCCCGACGCGTTCGCGCCGCTCACCCTGCCCCTGCCCGGTGTCCCGGCCGGGATCTGGCTGCGCTTGTTCCGGCTGTCCGGCGACGGCTCGGAGCTCCTCCTCTACCGCACGGCGCCGCGCGCCCTGCGCGTCAGCCGTCCCGACCTGGAGCCGCCGGCGCAGCAGGCCCTGGGCGCGTTCGTCGGCAACGGCGCGGCGCGGCGCTACGGGCGGGGCGAGCTCGGTCCCTTCCTGTGGGCGGGCGGCGACGGCACGGCGGAGGCGCGCTACCTCGAGACGGTGGCCCTCGCCGTCCGCCAGTTCACGCGGCTGTTCGACTTCGCGCACGACCGCACGCGCTGGGACCTGCTGTTCACGTACCTGCCGTATCCCGACGAAGCGGCGCACGTGTGGCTGGGCCGACTCGACCCCGACCTGCCGGGCCACGACCCGGCGCAGGCGGCGCGGCTGCGGCCGTGGTTCGACGCGATGCTGAAGATGGTGGACGAGCACGTCGGCCACGTGCGCCGGCGGATCGGGCCGGACGTCGTCCTGGCCGTGGCCTCCGACCACGGCCTCGCGGGCGTCGACCGCCTCTTCCGGCCCAACGTCGCCCTCGCCGCCGCCGGACTGCTCGCCCTCCACCCGGCCGGCGACGTCGACCTCTCGCGCACGCGCGCGGTTTATTTCCCCGGAAACTCCGGCTTCGTGCTCCTCAACCGCGCGGCGCGCCCCGGCGGCACCGTCGCTCCCGCCGAGGAGGACGACGTGCGACGGGAGGTCGCGCGCGTGCTCGGGGCGGTCCGCGACCCGGCGAGCGGCGCGCCCGTCGTCCGCGGCGTGCTCGACGGCGGCCGTCCGCACGAGCCGGCGCTGGGGGGGCCGCGAGGCGGCGACCTCTACCTCACGCTCGCGCCGGGCGTGGGTCTCTCCGCCTCGTACGACGGCGCGGCCGTCGGGGGGATAGCGCCCCGCGGCGAACACGGCACGGATGCCGACCGGCCGTCCATGCGGGCCGCGTTCGCCGTCGCCGGCCCCGGGGTGGCAGCGGGGGTGGACCTGGGCCACATCCGGCAGGTCGACGTCGCGCCCACCCTGGCCGCGCTGCTCGGGATCGGGCCCCCGCTGCACGCCGTCGGCCGCGTGCTCGAGGCGGCGCTGGCCTTTCCGCCCGAAGCGCGCGTCTCCGCGCGGCCCTGAAGGGGGGCCGGCCCCGCCCGGCCAATTCGCTTCGAATCATCGTGTTCCCGCCGCCGCGGCGTCGCCGCCCCGAGTCGCGCCCCGTGGGAAAACCGACACTTGGGCGCGATGCATTACACTACGCGTGGGAGTCGGCCTGAGCTTGCGCGAGACGACCGGCGACCGGCCGGCCTTCACGGCCGCGGGAGAAGACCTCCACCGGCAGGTCTTCGAGACGCACGGCGCCGTCCAGCTCCTGATCGATCCGCGCTCCGGCCAGGTGCTGGAGGCCAACCCCGCGGCCGCGCAGTTCTACGGCTGCCCGCGCCACGACCTGACCTCGCGCACGCTGGCCGACCTGGACTGCCGGCCCGCGGAGCAGGTGGCGCAGACGCTGGCCCAGGCCGCCTCGGAGCGCCGGGCGGCTTTCGTGGTGCCCCACCGGCTGGCCTCGGGCGAGGTGCGGCAGGTCGAGATCCACACCGGACCGGTGGAAGCCGGCGGGCGCAGGTTGCTCTACGCCATCGTCCACGACGTGACCGAGCGGCAGCGCGCGGAAGCGGAGCTGCACCGGGCCCTGTCGCTGATGCAGTCCACGCTGGAGAGCACCGGCGACGGCCTGCTGGCCATCGCCCGCGACGGCCGCATCGTCTCCTACAACCAGCGCTTCGCGCAGATGTGGCGCATTCCCCCGGAGGTGCTGCGGCCCGGCGACGACGGCCACGCGCTGAATTTCGTGCTGGACCAGCTCCGCGAGCCCGACCGCTTCGTGCAGCGCGTCGCCCAGCTCTACGCCCAGCCGGAGGCCGAGTCGTTCGACGTCATCGAGTTCAAGGACGGGCGGGTGTTCGAGCGCTTCTCCGCGCCGCAGTGGCTCGACGGCGCGGCCGTGGGGCGGGTCTGGAGCTTCCGCGACGTGACCGACCGGCGGCACGCGGAGCAGGCGCTGCGCGAGAGCGAGGAGCGCTACCGGGCGCTGGTCGAGCTCTCTCCCGACGCCATCGCCGTGCACAGCCAGGGCCGGGTCGTCTTCTCGAACACCGCGGGGGGCCGCCTGCTCGGCTACGACTCCCCGGAAGAGGTGGTGGGCCGCTCCGTGCTGGACTTCGTGCACCCCGACTCGCGCCAGGTGGTGGGCGAGCGCATGCGGCGGCTGCTCGAGGACGGCCGTCCGGTGCCGTTCATCCAGGAGAAGTTCGTGCGCCGCGACGGCTCCACGCTCGAGGCCGAGGTCGGCGCCATGCCCTTCCGCTACCAGGGCCAGCCCGCCGTGCAGGTCGTCATCCGTGACATCACGGAGCGCCGGCGCGCCGAGCGCGTGCAGTCCGCGCTCTACCGCATCGCGCAGGCCACCAGCGCCGCCGTGGACATGGAGGCCTTCTACGCGCACGTGCACGGGATCGTGGGCGAGTTCATGTACGCCGGGAACCTGTACGTCGCGCTGTACGACCCGGCCACGGAGCTGCTCACCTTCCCGTACTTCATGGACGAGGCCGAGGCCCCGCCCCCGCCGCGGCGGCTGGGCAAGGGCCTGACCGAATACGTGCTGCTCACGGGCGAGCCGCTCCTGGCCTCGGCCGCGCGGTTCGACGAGCTCGTGGACGGCGGGCACACCGAGCTGATCGGGCAGCCCTCGATCGACTGGCTGGGCGTGCCCCTCAAGCGCGGCGACCAGACCTTCGGCGTGCTCGTGGTGCAGAGCTACGACGAGCCCCGCTTCACGGAGAACGACCGCGACCTGCTGACCTTCGTGTCCCAGCACGTGGCCACGGCCATCGACCGCAAGCAGGGGGCGGATGCCCTGCGCGCGAGCGAGGCCCGCTTCCGCACCCTGGCCGAGACGGCGCCCTGCGCCATCTTCATCTACCAGGACGAACGCTTCACCTACGCCAACGGCGCCACGTCGACCATCACCGGCTACAGCCGTGAGGAGTTCCTCCGCCTCGGCTTCTGGGACGTCGTCCACTCCGACTTCCGCCCGCTGGTGCAGGCCCGCGGCCTGGCCGGCGAGAAGGCCGAGGGCGGGCCCCTGCGCTACGAGATCAAGATCGTGCGCAAGGACGGTCAGGAGCGCTGGCTGGACTACACCGCGGGCGCGATCGACTTCGCGGGCAAGCCGGCGGTGCTCGGCACCGCCTTCGACATCACCGAGCGCAAGCGCGCGGAGGACCAGATCAAGAGCCTGGCCTATCACGACGCCCTCACCGGGCTGCCCAACCGCCTGCTGTTCACGGACCGCCTCTCCCTGGCCGTGAGCCAGGCCGCCCGCCACAGCCAGCGCCTGGCCGTGCTCTTCCTGGACATGGACCGCTTCAAGGTCATCAACGATTCACTGGGCCACACCCTCGGGGACCGGCTGCTGCAGGCGGTGGCCGAGCGCCTCCAGGCCTGCGTGCGCGAGGCGGACACGGTGGCCCGCCTCGGCGGGGACGAGTTCACGCTGCTCCTGCCCGGCGTGGCCCACCCCACCGACGTGGCCCGGGTGGCCGAGAAGATCCTGGACGCGCTCAAGCAGCCCTTCAAGCTCGAAGGCCGCGAGCTGTACTGCACCGCGAGCATGGGCATCAGCCTGTTCCCGGAGGACGGCGCGGACGCGGAGACGCTGGTCAAGAATGCCGACACCGCCATGTACCGGGCGAAGGAGCAGGGCAGGGACAACTACCAGCTCTACACGCCGGCCATGAACGCCACCGCGGTCGAGCGGCTCCAGCTCGAGAGCGAGCTGCGTCGCGCGCTGGCCAAAAACGAGCTCGTGGTCCACTACCAGCCCGTGCTCGACCTGGGCAACGGGCGCGTGCACGGGGTGGAGGCGCTCGTGCGCTGGCGCCACCCGGAGAAGGGGCTCCTCGGGCCTTCGGAGTTCATCTCCCTGGCCGAGATCACGGGGCTGGCCGTGCCCATGAGCTCCTGGATCCTGCGCGCGGCCTGCGCGCAGGCGAAGGCCTGGCAGGCCTCGCACCCGCGGCTCGTCGTGGCCGTCAACCTCTCTGCCCGCCAGTTCCAGCAGCCGGACCTCGTCCGGACGGTCGAGGCCGCGCTGGACGAGACCGGGCTGCCCCCGCACTGCCTGGACCTGGAGATCACGGAGACCAACGCCATGCAGAACGCGGAGGCCACCATCTCCACGCTGCGCGAGCTCAAGGCGCTGGGGGTGCGCGTCTCCATAGACGACTTCGGCATCGGCTACTCGTCGCTGAGCTACCTCAAGCGGCTGCCCATCGACACCCTCAAGATCGACCAGTCGTTCGTGCGCGACATCACCACGGACCCGGACGACGCGGCCATCGCCACCGCCGTCATCGCGCTCGCCCACACCCTCAAGCTGCGCGTGGTGGCGGAGGGCGTGGAGACCGAGGAGCAGCTCGCCTTCCTCACCGCGCGGGGCTGCGACCGCATGCAGGGATACCTCTTCAGCCATCCCCTGCCGCCGGACGAGTGCACGGCCTTCCTGGCCCGCAGCCGCTGAGCGACGGGCGACGACTCCGGCGCCACGTCCCTGTGGCGGGGTGATGGTCGGGTGGCGATAATCGAGGTGGCATGAAGCGGGTGGAAACCGAGCGCGCGGCCCTGCCGGGCGTGGCCGAAAGCGTGCTCGAGCTCATCGGCCGTACGCCCATGCTGCACCTGCGGCGGTTCTCGCCGCCGGGGCGGGCCGCGATCTACGCCAAGCTCGAGTTCCTGAACCCTGGCGGCAGCGTGAAGGACCGCGCCGCCCTGGGCATGGTGGACGCCGCCGAGGCCTCCGGCCGCCTGCGCCCCGGCGACACCATCATCGAGCCGACGGCGGGCAACACTGGCGTGGGCCTGGCCCTCATCGGCATCAGCCGCGGCTACCGCGTGATCGTGGTCGTGCCCGAGAAGTTCGTGGGCCCGAAGACGGCGGTGATGAACGTGCTGGGCGCCGAGATCGTGCTCACGCCCACCGAGAAGGGCATCCAGGGCGCGATCGCGAAGGCCCACGAGCTGGCGCGGAGCCTGCCCGGCGCTTTCGTCCCGCAGCAGTTCGACAACCCGGCCAACCCCGACTTCCACGAGCGGACGACGGCGGCGGAGATCCACGAGCAGCTCGGGCGGCCGCCCGGGGCCCTGGTCATCGGCGCGGGCACGGGCGGGACCTTCACGGGGCTGGCCCGCTACTTCAAGCGGCACGACCCGGAGGTGCGGGCCGTGCTGGTCGAGCCGCAGGGCTCGGTCTGGGGCGGCGGCCCGGCGGGCCCGCACAAGGTGGAAGGCATCGGCAACTCGTTCTGGCCGGCGGCCCTGGAGCGCTCCCTGGTCGACGAGATCCAGACCGTGGGCGACGACGACGCGTTCGCGGCCGTGCGCGAGCTGGCGCGCAAGGAGGGCCTGCTCGTGGGCGGCTCTTCCGGGGCCGCCGCGCACGCGGCCCGCGAGGTGGCCCGCCGGATGGAGCCGGGCGCGACGGTGGTCACGGTCTTCGCGGACGGCTTCGAGCGTTACCTGGGCAAGGGCGTGTTCGAGAATCTGTGACGGGCCGGCTTTCTCACCGCCGAAGCGCAGCGGACCACGGTGCGTCTGTGCGGTGAATCCGCAAAGGAGACGAGCCATGGGTTTCGCGACCGACTGCATCCATGCCGGTCAGGAGCCGGACCCGGCCACGGGCGCCATCATCACGCCCATCTACCAGACCTCGACCTACGTCCAGGAGGGCATCGGGCGGCACAAGGGCTACGAGTACGCGCGGACGCAGAACCCCACCCGGCGCGCGCTCGAGAAGAACCTGGCCGCCCTCGAGGGCGGAACCGACGCCTACTGCTACGCGTCGGGGATGGCCGCGACCCTGGCCGTGCTCTCGCTGGTCAAGGCCGGCCAGCGCGTCGTGGTCTCGGACAACGTGTACGGCGGCACCCACCGCCTCTTCACGAAGGTGCTGGCGGAATACGGCGTGCAGTTTGCGTTCCTGGAGGCGAGCGACCCCGCGGCCTTCGACCGGCAGGCGGGCGAGTTCCAGATGCTCTGGATCGAGACGCCGACCAACCCGCTCATGAAGGTCTGCGACATCGCGGCCCTGGCCGAGGTGGCGCACCGGCGGGAAGCGCTGCTCGTGGTCGACAACACGTTCATGAGCCCCTTCTTCCAGCGGCCGCTGGCCCTGGGGGCGGACCTGGCCGTGCACTCGACCACGAAGTTCCTCAACGGCCATTCCGACAGCGTGGGCGGCGTGGCGGTGGTCAAGGACGCCCGGCACGCGCAGCGGCTGCAGTTCTACCAGAACGCCGCGGGCGGCATCCTCTCGCCGTTCGATTCCTGGCTGGTGCTGCGCGGCACGAAGACCCTGGCCCTGCGCATGCCTCGTCACGAGGCGAACGGGCGGGTGGTGGCCGAGTTCCTGCGCGGGCAGGAGAAGGTCGGCAAGGTCTACTGGCCCGGCTTCCCCGACCACCCCGGCCACGCGGTGCACAAGCGGCAGGCCAGCGGCTTCGGCGCGCTGATCTCGTTCGATCTCGGGACGCGGGACGCCGCCGGGCGGCTCCTCGAGGCCGTGCGGCTGTGCTCGCTGGGCGAGAGCCTGGGCGGCGTGGAGACGCTCATCTCCCATCCGGCCACCATGACCCACGCCGGCTACACGCAGGCGGAGCGCGACCTTCTCGGCATCGGCGACGGCCTCGTGCGCATCAGCGTGGGCTGCGAGGACGCGGAGGACCTCCTCGACGACCTCCGCCAGGCCCTCCGCGCCGTTTAGTTCTAGTCCGGGCGCGAGTTGTCGTCCAGCCACGCCAGGTAAGGCGCGTGGCCGTCCGCGATGGGCAGGGCCAGGACCTCCGGCACCTCGTACGGGTGCAGGGCCACGAGCGCGTCGCGCAGCGCCGGAAAGGTCTCGCCGCGCGTCTTGATCAGCAGTAGCCGCTCCTCTTCGCGCTCCACGGTGCCCTTCCAGCGGTAGAGGGAGACGAGCCCCGGCACCACGTTGACGCAGGCCGCCAGGCCGCGCTCCACCAGCTCGCGGCCGATGCGCTCGGCGTCCTCGGCGCGCGCCACCGTGGACAGCACGACGACGCGCTCGCTCACGGCCTCTCTCCCGAGTCGATGGCCCGGGCCTGGGCGGGCGTCAGCGGCACCACGGAGAGGCGGCCCTGGCGCACCAGCGGGCTGTCCGCGAAGAGGGCCAGCTTCTTGATCTCGCCGAGCGTGACCGGCCGCGGCAGGCGCCCGGCCGCCCGCAGCTCGACGACCACCAGGCGATCGTGGCCCGGCCGCGGGTCCGGGTACGCGGCCTTCACCACCTCCGCCCGGCCCACCACCGCCCGCTCGTCACCCGTGTGGTACACGAACGCGATGTCGCCCGCCTTCATCGCGCGCAGGTTCTTGAGCGCGACCGGGTTGGTCACGCCGTCCCACACCGTTCGCCCTTCGCGTTCGAGGTCGTCGTAGGAATAGGTACCGGGCTCCGTCTTCAGCAGCCACATCGCGGTTCACCCTCCGAGCGCCTCGATCATACCGCGCCCCCGCCGCCCTTCATCGTTGACGGGGCCACGCCGTGGTGCTAGTCTTACAGTGCTTTTCATGAATAAGCTGTAAGATGGGAATGATGGACGAGCCCGAGGAGATCCGCCGGCGCGTGCGCGCCCGGCTGGCCGAGCAGCGGAGGGTCGTGCGCGCCCTGCTCGAGGCGCGGGCGCAGCTGCCGGGATCGCTCTTCGTGCGCTACGGCCGGTGCGGCAAGGCGGGCTGCACGTGCCGCCACGGCGTCGGGCACGGGCCCTATTACGTCCTGTCCCGGCGCAGCGGCGGCAAGGGCGCCTTCTCGTACCTGGATGCGTCCCGCGCGCGCGAGGCTCGGGGCCTCGTGGCGCGGGCCCGCGCGTTCCGGCTGGGCCTCCGCCGCCTGCAGAGGCTCAACCTCGAGCTCCTGGATCTGCTGCGGCGATATCAGATCGCGATGTCCCGGCGGGGCGTTCGACGCGTGGGCATGGCGGCGGAGGCGAGTTGATTTGTCTTTCAGTGATAAGGTGTTACGATGATTCGCTCAGGTAACGGATAAGATCACCCGCATGCGTGAGGATCGAGGCCGCTCCGAGATCGGCTTGCGCCGCAAGGCGGCGACGCTCGCCTCGATCATCCTCGTCGTGGCGCTGGTCGTGGGATCGCTCTTCGGCGACCGGGGCTTCCTGCAGCTCGTACGGCAGCAGCAGCGAGCGGAGGCGCTCGCGCGCGAGATCGAGCAGCTGCGCCTGGAGAACCGCCGGCTCGTGTCGGAGATCCTGGCGCTCCGCTCCGACCCGCGCGCGATCGAGCGGCTCGCGCGCGAGGAGCTCGGGCTGAGCCGGCCCGGAGAGACCGTCTTCCTCATCCACGAGAACCCGCCGGCGGACGAATAGACGCCGCCGCGCGCCGGCCGGAAATCCTGTTGACAGCGGCCCGCGAGAGGCGGGTAGAATGGCGGGCCTTTTTCACCCGCTCTCTTGCGACGCCGGAAAAAGCACGCATTCGTGTTCGTGCTCCGACGAGGAGGATTGATTCGATGGCGAAGCCGATGACCAAGTCGAAGATCGTGGCCGCCCTGGCGGAGAAGGTCGAGATCCCGAAGAAGACCTCGGCCGCCTATCTCGAAGCGCTGGCCGACATGGCTCACCGCGAGGCGAAAAACGGCTTCACGATCCCCGGCGTCGGGAAGCTCGTCGTGCGCAGCTACAAGGCCCGCATGGGCCGCAACCCGCAGACCGGGGAAGAGATCAAGATCCCGGCCCGGCGGCGGCTGAAGTTCGTGGTCGCCAAGGCCGCGAAGGACGCGGCGCTGGGAGCCACGAAGTAACCTCCTTCGCGGGCTGCCGGGTCGAGCTGGTCGAGGGAGACCTCACCCGCCAGGAGGTCGACGGCATCGTCAACGCCGCCAACTCCGGCCTCATGGGTGGGGGCGGCGTCGACGGCGCCATCCACCGCGCGGGCGGAGCCGCCATCCTGGCCGAATGCCGGCGGATCGTGGCCCGGCAGGGCCCGCTGCCCCCCGGCCAGGCCGTCATCACCACGGCGGGAAGGCTCCCGACCCGCCACGTCATCCACACGGTGGGCCCGCGCTGGAGCGGCGGGAACGGGGGCGAGGCGGAGACGCTCGCCCGCTGCTACCGGAGCAGCCTCCGCGTGGCGCGGGAGCACGGCCTCCGCTCGGTGGCCTTCCCCAGCATCTCGAC
The DNA here is from genome assembly GCA_035544515.1 of Vicinamibacteria bacterium. GTDB lineage: Bacteria > Acidobacteriota > Vicinamibacteria > Fen-336 > Fen-336 > DATKEG01. Next base: position 26,374 of record DATKEG010000275.1, read on the forward strand.
CGGCGCCTACGGCTATCCCGTGGCCGAGGCGGCGCGCGTCGCGCTGCGGGCCGTGAAGGACGACCTCGAGGCCGGCTCGGGCCTGGACCTGGTGCGCTGGTGCCTCTTCAGCGAGGTGGACCTGCGCGCCTACGAGGACGCGCTGCGCACGATCGACGCGCAGGTCCTATAAGAGCCTCCGCAGCTCCGGCTCGAGCGTGCCGAGCCACTGGTCGAAGTCGTCCCGCGATTCGACCACGATCTCGATCTTGCCTCCCGGCATCGCGCGCGCGCGGCCCGGATGGCGAGGGCCGAGCGGGATCACGAGCCTTTCGCGGTGGATGCCCAGCCGGTCGGTCACCTGGAAGATCTTCTCGATCTCGCGGATCGTCACCACGGCGAGCACGCGCCAGGATTCCCCGCGGCGCGGCCGGCGTCAAGCGCCACCCTTTCGCCACGCCGCCTGAACGATTAGAGTGGATGATCCATGACCGAGTCGGTCGTTCCCCCGGCGACGGCTGATCCGGCGGCGATCCAGGACAAGGTGCTGGAGGTCGTGCGCGCGCTCGCGGCGGAGGCGGGCGGCGGGCGCGCGGCGCGCGCCGCCTCGCCCGAGGCGTCCCTGGAGCGTGACCTCGGGCTGGGAAGCCTGGAACGGGTCGAGCTGCTGCTCCGCCTGGAGACCGCCTTCGGCCGCCGGCTCGGCGAGGGCGCGCTGGGCATCGACACCGCGGCCGGCCTGGCCCGCGCGCTGTCGGAGGACGCCGCCCTTCCCCTCAGCCTCCCGGGCGCGCCCGAGAGCGCCGCCCTCGCGGGCGCGGTCGCCCTGCCCCCTCCCCCCACCGTGCACCATGCCCTTTGGGCCCGCGCGCAGGCCGAGCCCACCCGGCCGCACGTGTACCTGCAGGAAGAGGACGGGAGCGAGCACGTGGTCACGTACGGCCGGCTGCTCTCCGAGTCGGCGGCCGTGGCCGGAGGCCTGCGTGAGCGCGGGATACGCCACGGCGACACGGTCGCGCTCATGTTGCCCACCGGCTTCGACTTCCTGCGCGCGTTCCAGGGCGTCCTCATCGCCGGCGCGGTGCCCGTGCCGATCTACCCGCCCGTGCGCCTGGACCGGCTCGAGGAGTACGCGGGGCGGCAGAGCGCGATCCTGGCCAACGCGGAAGTGCGCGCGCTCATCACGGTGGACCGCGCGCGCGGGGTCGCCGGCTTGCTCCGCGCGGCGGTCCCCAGCCTGAGCCGCGTCACCACCGCGGGCGACCTGGCCGGGCTCGGCGCCTCGTGGGGCGCTCCCGAGGGCCGCGGCGCCGACGCCGCGTTCATCCAGTACACGTCGGGTAGCACGGGAGCGCCCAAGGGCGTGCTGCTCTCGCACGACAACCTCCTGGCGAACATCCGCGCGATCACCGCCGGCCTCCGCGCCGGTCCCGGCGACGTCGGCGCGAGCTGGCTGCCCCTGTACCACGACATGGGCCTCATCGGCTCGTGGCTCTTCTGCATGCAGGCGGGCATCCCGCTCGACCTGCTGTCGCCGCTCGCCTTCCTCTCCCGTCCGGAGCGCTGGCTCTGGGCCATCCACCGCCGGCGCGCCACGCTCTCGCCCGCGCCCAACTTCGCCTACGAGCTCTGCCTGCGGCGCGTCCCGGACCGGGCGATCGAGGGGCTGGACCTCTCGTCGTGGCGCTGCGCGCTCAACGGCGCGGAGCCCGTCAGCCCGGACACCCTGGAGCGGTTCGCGCGCCGCTTCGCGCCCTACGGCTTCCGCCGCGAGGCGATGATGCCGGTCTACGGCCTGGCCGAGAACTCGGTGGCGCTCGCCATGCCGCCTCCGGGCCGAGGCCCGCGCCTGACCCGCATCGCGCGCGAGCCGTTCGAGCGCGAGCGCCGCGCGGTGCCCGCCGGGGACGCGGGACGTGCGCTGACCTTCGTCTCCGTCGGCGCGCCGCTGCCCGAACACGAGGTCCAGATCACGGACGACGAGGGCCGCGCGCTGTCCGACGGCCACGTGGGCCGGCTCGCCTTCCGCGGCCCGTCCATGATGAGCGGCTACTATCGCCAGGCGGACGCCACCGCGGCCGTCACGCTCGCGGGGGGATGGCTCGACAGCGGCGACCTCGCCTTCCGCCTCGACGGCGAGCTTCACATCGCGGGCCGCCGCAAGGACATCATCATCAAGGCGGGACGCAACTTCGTGCCCCAGGAGATCGAGGAGGTGGCGGCCTCGGTGGAGGGGATCCGCAAAGGCTGCGTGGTCGCGCTCGGCGTGCCCCACGCCACGCTGGGCACGGAGAGCCTGGTCGTGGTGGCGGAGACGCGCGCGCGCGATCCGGAGGCGCGGGACCGCCTCGCGGCCACGGTCACCGAGCGCGTGAGCGCCGCGCTGGGCGTGCCGCCCGACCAGGTCGCCCTCGTCCCCCCCGGGGCCATCCCCAAGACGTCGAGCGGGAAGATCCGCCGCGCGGCCACGCGCGACCTCTACCTCGGCGGTGCCCTGGGCCGGCGCCCGCCCGGACACCGCCTCGCGCGCGCGCGCGTGGTGGCGGGTGCCGTGCTGGCGCCGGTCCGCCGGTGGCTGGGGACGCTGGCGCGCGCGGTCTACGCCGCGTACCTGGCCGCGCTGGCCGTGCCCATCGTCGCGCTGCTCTGGCCGGTGGCCGTGCTCTGGCCGGGACGGAAGGCCGCGCTCGCCTGCGGGCGGCTCGGGGCGCGGATGCTGCTGCGCCTGGGCGGCATCCGCGTGGCGGTGGAGGGTCTGCAGAGCCTGCCGCCGGCCGGGCCGCTGGTCCTCGCCTCCAACCACGCCTCCTATGCCGACGTGCCCGTGCTCATGGCCTCGCTGCCGGCCGGCTTCCGTTTCGTGGCCAAGAAGGAGGTGCTGCGCTGGCCGCTGGTGGGCCGCTTCGTGCGCAAGGCCGGCCACCTCACCGTCGACCGCTTCGACGTGCGGCAGGGCGTGGCGGACGCCGCCGGCGTGGCCCGGGCCCTGGCCGCAGGCGAGGTCGTCCTCTTCTTCCCGGAGGGCACGTTCACCGCCGCGGCGGGTATGCGCCCGTTCCGCCTGGGCGCCTTCAAGGCGGCCGCGGAGGCGGGCGTGCCCGTGGTGCCCATCGCCGTGCGCGGCACGCGGCAGGTGCTGGGCGTCGGGGGCGCCCTCCCCCGGCCCGGCCGCGTGCGGCTGTGGATCGGCTCTCCCTTGCGCGCCGAGGGCGAGGGCTGGCGAGGGATGGTCGCGCTGCGTGACCTCACGGCGGACCAGATCGCGGACCGGTGCGGTGAGCCGCGCCTGGACCTCGTGGGCGGCGGGCCGGTCCGCCCATGAGGCTGACCGCCGACGACGTCGTGCGGGCCGCGGCCGTGGTGCGGCCCTACCTGGCACCGACGCCGCTCCGGCGCTCGTTCGCCCTGCGCGACCGGGGCGCCGCGTTCCTGAAGCTGGAATGCTGGCAGCCCACCGGCTCGTTCAAGGTGCGCGGAGCGATCCACGTGTTGGCGTCGCTCTCCCCCGCGGAGCGCCGGCGCGGAGTGGTGGCCGCCTCGGCCGGGAACCACGCCCTCGGCGTCGCCTTCGCGGCCCAGGCCGTGGGCGGCGAGACCCGGGCCACCCTGTTCGTGCCCGACACCGCTCCCCGGGCCAAGGTCGGCAAGCTGCGCACCTTCCCCGTGGAGGTGCGCCAGCAGGGCGCCACCTACGACGACGCGCACGCGCTGGCCCTGGAGCACGCGCGCCGGACGGGCGCGACCTACGTCCATGCCTTCGAGGACGCGCGCACGGCCGCCGGCCAGGGCACGGTGGCGCTCGAGCTGATCGAGCAGATGGGGGACCTCGCCGCGGTGGTGGTGCCGGTGGGAGGCGGCGGGCTGATCGCGGGCCTGGCGGCCGCGCTCAAGACGCGCGCGCCGCGCGCGCGCGTGATCGCCGTGCAGCCCGAGGCCTCGCCCGCGCTGCGCGAGTCGCTGCGCCTGGGCCGCCCCCTCCTCGAGTTTCCGGCCGGAGAGACCCTGGCCGACGGCCTGGCCGGGGGCATCGGCG